>JBKQOO010000163.1:0-46031 GCA_052145475.1 Solirubrobacteraceae bacterium | reverse complement strand
GCCCGGCACGCCCCTTCCCTGAGCCTCGCCGTACACACCGGGCCGTGGCGCGGGCGGTCAGCTCTGCCCGCTCACCTGATGGCGCACCCGGTCGCGCGTATCGGCATAGCGCAGCACCTCGTAGAGGATCAGCACCGTCAACAGCCCCGTCACGACTCCCAGCAGGGCGAGCGCCGAGACGCCGGTGGCGAACGGGAGCAGCGCGAGCAGCGCCACCGCACAGACCAGCCGGCGGAGGCCCAGCGTGTGCATGTTGCGCAGCCGGAAGGCGACCTGTCCGAGTAGGAACAGAGCCGTGCCGCCCAGCAGGGCGGTCGCCGTCACGATACTCAGCGGGTCTTCGACGTGGGCCAGCGTCCGCCTCAGGCCGACGGCCAGCAGCGCGATCCCGGCCACCATGGGGAAGTGCAGATAGGAGTAGGAGTCACGCGCGATCGCGTTCTGTTCGCGCCCCGGCTCCGCCCCCGCCAGGCGCCGGCCCGCGATGATCGCGGTGACGTCGAAGTACACCCACCACAGGCAGGCCGCCACGACCAGGCCGAGCACCGCGGCGATCACGATCCCTCCGTCCAGGCGCTCGTGCGCGCCGACGCCGATCGCCACGATCGACTCGCCCAGCGCGATGATGATGATCGCGCCGTGGCGCTCGGCGAAGTGACCCGGCACCAGGCGCCAGCCCCTCACGTCGATCACCAGCGGCCCGCCCGCGTCGAGCAGCAGCGCCAGGCCCCACAGGCTCAGCTGCAGGGCGCCGTGGGTGAAGGCGGCGACGATCAGCAGCCCGGCTCCGATCGCCGTGCTCACGGCCAGACCGATCACAGACCTGCGCAGGGCGGCGTCGTCACGGCTGGCCAGCAGGAACAGCAGGATGTGGGCGACCCGCACGACGGCGTAGGCGAGCGCGAAGGCGAGCGCGTCCGAGCCGAAGGCCTTGGGCACACAGAGCGCCGCGATCAGGAAGGCCCCCATCGCCACGAACATCACGAGCCTGACCAGGCCCTCCTCGGGGTTCACGACGCTGGTCAGCCACGCGTACCCGACCCAGGACCACCACAGCATGCCCATCACCAGCAGGCCCTGCAGCAGGCCTTCCCAGGTCGGGTTGGCGGCCATCAGCGTCGTGCACTGCGTCAGGGCGAGCACGAAGACCAGGTCGAAGAACAGCTCCAGCGGCGTCACCCGCTCGCCTTCGCGCATCACCGCGCTGACGCGCGGCAGGCGCCGGGACTCCCGCGCGCTCACCGCCGTCCCCGCCGGACGGGCGGCGCCGGGCGGCGCCGCTCGTCCTGCGGGCTGGGCGCCGGGGCGGGTCGGATCCCGTCTCCCCGGCGCACCCGTTGGCCGATCAGTGCAGGGACATGTTCGGCTCGCCCGCTGAGTTGCGTCCCGATGCGGAGATGGTACACGTACCACCCGTGGGCGTTCCGTTGTTGTAGGCCTGCGTGAGGCAGTTGCGAAGCGCCAGCTGACCCCAGTAGTTGGGGTGGATGTCTTCCTGGAGCTCGTACGGCCCGAACAGCGTCGAGACCGTGCGGATCTGGTTGATCCACTCGGTCTTGTTGACCGCTTCCGCCGCCGTCCAGGAGCTCAGGCCCTCTTCCTCGAGCAGCCCGACGCCCTTTTCGCACAGGCGCCGCCCGTTGAAGGCGGAGGCCAGTTCCATCGTCTTGACGTTGGGCAGGCCGGTCGCCGTCGCAGCTCCCAGCACGGTGCTGTCGATCGTCGGCAGCATGTGTTCGTTGGCGTAGTTGGCGTCCTTGTTCCAGAAGCCGCAGCCGCCGGTGGTCTGCCTGCTGTAGCCGCTCTGCGTGTAGCGGAACCCGGAGCCCAGTGGGATCGGCGATGGGTAATCCTGCATCAGGATCGTGTACTGCGAGCTGCTGTAACCCGCGTTCGTCATCGCCTGGGCGACGTTGTCGACGGCCGTCTCGACTTCGCCCTTGATCTTGCTGACGTTGCTGGAGCTGAAGTTCTTCGTCACCGAGCTTTCTTCGCTGCAGTAGAAGTCGTAGAAGATCGTCGACTCGAGGAAGTCCTCGACGCAGGTCTGCACGATGCCTGCGAAGTTGAAGTTGTTGCCGCCGATCGAGATCGCGACCAGCTTGACATCGTGGGTGGCGGCGAAGTGCTGGAGCATCAGCGCTTGGCCTTCGTTGCCGCCCGAGCTGTAGAAGTCCAGCCCCGGCTTGAATTTGCCTTCTTCTGTGAACGTGGACGTCTTGGCGCCCGAGCAGGCGAGGTTCTCGCCGCTGACGCCGCCGCCGATGTAGACCTCGGCCGACTTCGAGCGGTGGCAGCCTTCGATCAGTTCGCCGTTGCCCGCCGCGTTGTCGTCATACGCGGTCGACCCGAGCGCATCGATCTCGGAGGAGCTGTTGTTGGTGTTGCCGGCCCAGCGACCGGCCTCGCCGGATATGTAGGAGTCCCCCACGCTCACCGTCCACGGCGCCCCCGAGCCCGGTCCGTCAGCCCTCGCGGCCGGCGCCAGCGAGCCGAGACAGTACGCCATCGAGGCCGCCAGCAGAGCAGCCGTCAAGGCCAGAACGGCAGCCCGACGTGATGCAATCGGGTGTTGCATTTGTTCCCTCTCTCTCCCTTGCGCGCCGCCCCGCTGCGGCGCTGTCCGGCCGACCCTAACCGGTGCCGCGGCGAAAGGTCAACCGCCGCCGCACGGAAATGTCAACCGTTGCCGGCGGCGCGCGCCGGAGCCTCTCCCCAGAGCTGCTCGAGGCGGTAGAACTCGCGGGCCTGAGGTGTGAAGATGTGGACGACGACGTCGAGGTAGTCCATCAGGATCCAGCCGCCCTCGCCGGTTCCCTCGACGCGGCGCGGAATCAGCTCGTGCTCGTGCTTGAGCCCCTCGAGGATGCCGTCCTGGATCGCCTTGGCCTGCCTGCCCGTGTTGCCCGAGCAGACCAGGAAGTAGTCGGTGTAGCCGAGCACCCCGCGCAGATCGAGCTCGACCACGTCGATCGCCTTCTTCTCGGCGGCGTGGCGCGCGATCTCCGCCACCAGCTGCTCGGAGTCGATCATGCCGGCGCCCGCTCGCCGCTGCGGTACAGGCGATGCTCTGCGATGTACCCGCTGACAGGGCCTCCGACCAGGTCCTCGACCTGCTCGCCGGCGGCCAGGCGGTCCCGGGCCAGCGACGAGGAGACCTCGATCGGCGCCATCGTCAGGAACGCGACGCGGGGCTGGGCGCCGGGCTGCTCGCCGGAGCCGGGGGCCACCTCGCCGAGTGCCTTCAACACCTGCCCGCGGTCGGTTCCCGGCCGGCCTGCGACGGCCAGTCGGGCCAGCTCGAGGATCCTGCCCGGTTCACGCCAGCCCGGCAGCGTCCCTGCCGTGTCTGCTCCCACGATGAACGTCAGCTCGGCCTCCGGATGCCTGGCATGTATCTCGCTCAAGGTATCGGCCGTGTAGGACGGCCCGCCGCGCTCGATCTCCAGCGCGCAGGCCTCCAGGCCGGGATCGCCGGAAACGGCCAGCCGGCACATGGCCAGGCGGTGCTCCGGCCCGGGGTCCACGCCGGCGGTCTTGTGAGGAGGCGTGTGCAGGGGCATCAGCAGCACACGGTCCAGGCCCAGCTCGGCGCGGGCGTGGCGGGCGAGAGCGAGGTGACCCAGGTGGGGCGGGTTGAAGGTGCCCCCGAGGATGCCGATCGCGGGCACCGCGGCTCAGGCGCGGACGTGGCCGTCGCCCTCGATCAGGTACTTGAACGTGCACAGCTCGCGCAGCCCGATCGGTCCACGCGCGTGCAGCTTCTGGGTGGAGTTGCCGATCTCGGCGCCCATCCCGAACTCACCGCCGTCGGTGAAGCGTGTGGAGGCGTTGACGTACACGCAGGCGGCATCGACGCCGAGCTGGAACTCGCGTGCGCTGCCCTGCTCGCCGGTCACGATCGCCTCCGAGTGTCCGCTGCCGTAGCGCTCGATGTGCTCGATCGCCTCCGCCAGCGAGTCGACCGTGGCGATCGCGAGGGTCGGCCCGAGGTACTCGGTCTGCCAGTCCTCCTCGCCCGCCGGAGCCGCGATCGCGCCGGCCGCCTGCTCTGCCAGCGCCAGCGCGCGCTCGTCGGCCCGCAGCTCGACACCCGCCGAGGCCAGCGTCGCGGCCAGACGCGGCACGAAGCGCTCGGCGATCAGCTCGTGGACCAGCAGCGTCTCGGCGGCGTTGCAGACGCCGGGCCGCTGGGTCTTCGCGTTGACCACGATCTCCTGCGCCATGTCCAGGTCGGCGCTGGCATCGACATAGACATGGCAGTTCCCCGAGGCGGCGTAGATCACCGGCACGGTCGCCACGGCCTGCAGCGCCTCCTTCAGGCTCTCGCCCCCCCGCGGGATGATGAGGTCGACGGTGCCCTGTTGAGTCGCCAGCTCGGCGAGCTCCTCGCGTCCGCCGCCGGCCACCAGGCTCACGCAGCCGGCGGGCAGCCCCGCCGTCACGGTCGCCTCGGCGGCGATCGTGGCGAGCGCCAGGTTCGAGTGGGTGGCCGAGGAGGAGCCGCGCAGCACGATCGCGTTGCCCGACTTCAGGCACAGCGCGGCCGCGTCGATCGTCACGTTCGGCCGGGCCTCGTAGACGACCGCCACGACACCCAGCGGCACCCGCACCTTGCGCACGTCAAGGCCGTTGGCCAGCCGCCGGCCGTCGATCACCTCTCCGACCGGATCGCTGAGGGCCGCGATCTGGCGAACCGAGGCCGCGATCGCCGCGACGCGGGGCGGATCGAGGCGCAGGCGGTCCAGCAGCGCGTCGCCGATCTCAGCCTCGCGGCCCAGCTGCATGTCGAGCTCGTTCGCCGCGAGGATCTCCTCGACGCGTTCTTCCAGCGCCTCGGCGATCGCGAGCAGGGCGGCGTCCTTGACCGCCGTGTCGGTGCGGGCCAGCACGCGCGAGGCCCGCTTGGCCTCGCGGCAGCGCTCCGCGACCGGTGATACGGCTGTAGCCATTGGGTAAAGGGTAGGGCCCCTCAGTCGAGGACGAGGTAGTCGCGGTGCACGGCCTCCTCGGTCGCGCGGGGCAGCACCTCCCGCACGGCCCGGGACTTCAGCCCGATCACCTGTCTGAGCTCCTCGGCTGAGTAGTTGCAGATGCCCTTCGCCAGTGCCCGGGCCGGCTGCTCGGCATCGCTGCCGCGCTCGGCGATCCCGACCGCGTCGCCCGCGTCGAACTGGCCGACCACGTCGACGACGCCGACCGGCAGCAGGCTGGCGCTGCCGTCCCGCAGCGCCCGCGCCGCCCCGGCATCGACCAGCAGCGTGCCGCGCGAGGGCTTGGCGTACTTCAGCCACAGCTTGAAGCTGCTGTAACGGGCCTCGCCGGCCACGAAGCGCGTGCCGGTGGGCTCGCCGGCCAGCACCGACGCCAGCGTCCCGGCGCGCAGGCCGTTGCAGATCACGGTCGAGATCCCCGCGGCGGTCGCCATCTCGGCGGCGACGACCTTGGAGCGCATCCCACCCGAGCCGAGCGGCGAGGTGGTGTGCCCGATCTCGAGCTCGCGCAGGGCGGCAAAGTCGCTCACCTCGTCGACGATCCTGGCCTCCGGGTGGAGCCGCGGGTCGGCCGTGAAGAGGCCGTCGATGTCGGTCATCAGCACGAGCTCGTCGGCGCTGAGGAGCACGGCGACCTGGGCGGCCAGGAAGTCGTTGTCGCCGAAGGAGATCTCGTCGGTCGCGGTCGTGTCGTTCTCGTTGATGACCGGCAGCACGCGCCAGTCGAGCAGCGTCGTGAGCGTCTGGCGTGCGTTCAGGTAGTGGGTGCGGGCGCTCATGTCGAAGAAGGTCAGCAGCACCTGTGCGCTGGTCACTCCGCGCTCGCGCAGCAGCTCGTCGTAGATTCGGTAGAGCTTGCCCTGGCCAACCGCGCTCGCGGCCTGCAGGGCGCCGATCGTGGTGGGCCTGTTGGGAAGCTCCATCACCCTCATGCCGCGCGCGATCGCACCGCTGGTGACGAGGACCAGCTCACCGTCCTGGCGTTGTCGCTCTGCCAGCTCGTCGCATAGCTGCGAGAGCACGTCGATCCGCAGCGTGCCGTCGCTGTCGGCGACGACGCTCGATCCGAGCTTGACGACGATGCGCTTCATGCCTGGAGCTTATTTGCGCGGCCGCGGGCGCCTGGGCTCCTCGGCGGACGGATCGAGCTCGAAGGACACGCCGGCGATCTCGATCTCGTCGCCCGGCTCGAAGCCCTGTTCCTCCAGCGCCCGGAGCACGCCGATCCGTCTCAGCCGGCCCTCCAGGTAGGCCATCGCGTCCTCGTTGTCGATGTCGTGGCGGGCCAGCAACCGCTCGATGCCGCGCCCCCGCACCGCGAACGCCCCCGGTCCCAGTCGCTCGACGGTGAAGCCGCCCTCCCCTGCCGGGCGGAAGACCATGTGCTCGAGGAGCTCCTGCTCGGCCGTCGTGCTCGCCCCGCCCGGGCCCATCCCCGGCGCAACCTCCGGCGCGGGCTGTGCTGGCACGGCGCGAAGCAGCTCGGCGCTCAGCTCGGCCAGGCCCAGGCCGGTCGCGCTCGAGGTCGCGATCACGGGCACCTCGCCGCCGAGCCGCTCCCGCCAGGCAGCCACCTCGCGCTCACGGCGGCGCTCGTCGACCAGATCGCACTTGGCGAGGGCCAGCACGCGCGGCAGCGCGGCCAGTCGCGGGTCGTGGGCGGCCAGCTCGTGCTCGATCGTGGCGTGGTCGAGCACCGGGTCGGCGTCCTCACCGAGCGTCAGCTCCGGCGCGATGTCGAGCACGTGGACGAGCAGCCTGGTGCGCTCGACGTGGGCGAGAAAGTCGTGTCCCAGCCCCGCCCCCTCGCTGGCGCCTTCGATCAGCCCGGGGATGTCGGCGATGATCAGCTGGCGTTCGCCGGAGTCGAGCACGCCGAGCACCGGCGCGAGCGTCGTGAAGGGGTAGTCGGCGATCTTCGGCGCGGCCCTGGTCAGGCGCGAGAGCAGCGAGGACTTGCCGGCGTTGGGGAGACCGACCAGCCCCACGTCGGCCAGCAGCTTCAGCCTCAGCTCCAGCCAGCCCTCCTCGCCGGGCAGTCCCCGCTCGGCGAAGCGGGGCGCCTGCCTGGTCGCCGTGGCAAAGCGCTTGTTGCCCCGGCCGCCCAGGCCGCCGCGGGCGGCCAGCGCGCGCTGGCCCGCGGCGAGCAGCTCCCAGCGACGGCCCGACAGGTCTCCCCCCTCGTCGCTGGGCGCCCGCACCTCGGTGCCCGGCGGCACCCTGATCTCGAGTGTCTGCCCGTCCGCGCCGTGGCGCTGGGAGCCTTCGCCGTGACCGCCGCGGCCGGCGCGGAATCGGCTGTCCTGCCGGAAGCTCTGCAGGTCGCGCAGCGAGGCGTCGCAGACGAGCAGCACGTCTCCCCCGCGCCCGCCATCGCCGCCGTCGGGCCCGCCTCGCGGCACGTGGGCTTCGCGCCGGAAGCTGGTCGAGCCGGCGCCGCCGGCGCCGGCCTGGATGTGGATCCGCGCTCTGTCGTGAAGCATCAGCAGGATCGTGACACCCCGGCGGCCCCGGGACGGGCGCGGAGGAGAGAGCAGGCAGGATGTGGGTAGACGATCAGACGTCCAATCCGAACCGAGGAGCCGAGCCGAAGATGAGCAACGACGCCAGCGACATGACAGAGCCGGTCCTGCTGATAACGGGGGCCTCCTCCGGGATCGGTGCCGCGACCGCCCGCCAGGCACGTGCCCAGGGCTGGCGGGTCGTGTTGGCGGCCCGCTCGCTCGAGCGCCTCGAGCAGCTGGCCGAGGAGCTGGGCGGCGCGCAGGCCGCGCTCGCGGTCCGCTGCGACGTCACCGACTGGGATGACCAGCAGCGCATGGTGCGCAGCGCGCTTGATGCCTTCGAGGCGATCGACGCCGCCTTCGCCAACGCGGGCTTCGGGGGGCCGCGGGGATTCCTGAAGGACACGACCGAGCACTGGCGCGACATGATCCTGACCAACGTCTACGGGGCCGCGCTGACGATCCGCGCGACGATCCCCGCGCTCACCTCCTCGCAGGGGCACCTGCTGCTCACCTCGAGCGTCGCCGGCCGCCGGGTTCTGCCGGGCTCGCTCTACTCGTGCACGAAGCACGCCGTGACGGCGATGGGGGAGGCGGCCCGCCAGGACCTGCAGGGCAGCGGGGTGCGGGTGACGCTGATCGAGCCGGGCATGGTGGACACCCCGTTCTTCGAGAACCGGCCCACCGACGCGCTGCACGACGAGGACGTCGCCAGAGCGGTGATGTTCGCGCTCTCCCAGCCCCCCCACGTCGACGTCAACGAGATCCTGGTGCGCCCGATCGGGCAGCAGGGCTAGAGCGGAGGAGCCTACTCGCCGTCCGGGAGCACGCTCACGACACGCCCCCGGCGACCGGTGCTGAACGCGACCGTGCCCGCCGCACGCGCGTAGAGCGTGTCGTCCTTGCCGATGCCGACGCCGTTCCCCGGCTTGAAACGGGTGCCCCGCTGGCGCACGATGATCTCGCCGCCGCTCACGGTCTGACCGGCGAAGGTCTTCACGCCCAGCCGCTGGGCATTGGAGTCACGGCCGTTGCGGCTCGACCCGAGCCCCTTCTTATGAGCCATTCTCGGCCTGCTCCTGTTTCGCCGGTTTCGCCGCTTTGGCTTTCGCCCGCGGCGCCGTCTCGCCACCGTCGGCCTTCGCTTTGACCGCTTTGGCTTTCGCCTGCGGCGCCGTCTCGCCACCGTCCGTCTTCGCTTTGGCCGCTTTGGCCTTGGCGCCACCCGCGCTGATCTCGGTGACCTCGATGCGGGTCAGATCCTGACGATGACCGGTGCGTCGCTTGTAGCCCCGCTTCGGCTTGAACTTGAACACCCTCAGCTTCTCGCCCCGAACGTGAGCCAGGACCTTCGCGGTGACCTTCACCTGTTCCAGGCCGGCCTTGTCGAACACGGCCTCCTCGGAGCGGAACATCAGCGGCTCCAGCGCCACGTCGGCGCCCTCCTGGGCGGCCAGTCTCTCCACGAGCAGGGTCTGGCCCCGCTCGACGCGGTACTGCTTGCCGCCGGTCTTCACGATCGCGTACATGGCGCTGTGTCTCGAATCTCTGGAGGTGTCGTCTGAGGGCTACTCGGCCGCCTTGGCCTTTGCAGCGGAACGGCGTCGCCCGCCTCTGCGGCCACGACGCCGAGGCTTGGATTGTAGGCCATCCTCGGCGACCTCGCCGCTGTCGGCGCCCTCCTCGGGCGAGGCCCCGTTTGCCGAGGGCTGCTCGGGCTCGGCGTCCAGCACCGTGCTCGGGCCGGCCAGCCCGGCTTCCTGACGCGCCTCCGAGTCCACGCCACCACCGGAGGAGCGTCCGCGCCGCGCGCGTGAGCCGCTCCGCGCGGAGGTCTCCTTCTGGCCGCGGCGCTCGCCGGCGCTGTCGCGGGCCGGCGCGGCGACGACCTCGCCGGCGTCGTCGAGCAGCAGGGCGCTTGCGGCGGTTCGCCCGACCTGGTCGATGCGGATCATCCGCTTCTCGCCGACGTACTGCGCGGCTCCCGCGATCGAGATGATGTAGCCGTCGATTTTCGCAACGGCGTCGTCGACGTCGTACATGTGCGGCTCGACGATCTCCACCAGGACCTCGTCTCCCTGGCGGAACGGCAGGGCGCGCTCCTCGACCTCCTCGCGGGTGCCCATGAACGTGATCGCGAAGTGATCCAGCGCGAGCCCTTCGGAGCCCTCGAACAGGAACGACTTGCCCGTCTCGGCCTCGAGCGCATGCAGCACGCGCGAGGAGTTGCCGGTGAACTGGGTGCTGACACGCGGGTTCATCTGCACCAGGAACGCCGCCTCGCCGGGGTGTTCTGCGGCCACGTCGCGCAGGCGCCGCTCGAACTCGATCGCGATCGTCTCCTCCGAGCAGATCACGCCCTCGCCGTCACAGGTGGGACAGGCTCGGGTCATGATCTCCCGCACGCCCTCGGTGACGTTCTGGCGGGTCATCTCGACGAGGCCGAGCTTGGAGATCTCGGCGGTGAAGGTCTTGGTGCGATCCTCGTCGAGCGTCTTGCGCAGCGTCTTCATGACCGCGTCGCGGTTACGGGCGCGGGCCATGTCGATGAAGTCGATCACGATGATCCCGCCGATGTCCCGCAGCCGCAACTGGTTGACGACCTCCTCGGCCGCCTCCAGGTTGGTGCGCGTGATCGTGTCCTCCAGCCCCGCGCCTTTGCCGCGCCCGATGAAGCTGCCCGAGTTGACGTCGATCACGGTCAGGGCCTCGGCGTAGTCGATGATCAGGTACCCGCCGCTCGGCAGGTCGACCCTGCGCGACAGCACCCCTTCGATCGCCTTGTCGACCTTGTAGGCCTCGAACAGCGGCTCGTCCTCGGTCCACAGCTCGACCCGCTCGACCAGCTCGGGCGCGGTGCGGGTGAAGAACGAGACGAGGCGGTGGTACTGCTGCTCGTCGTCGACGATCGCCCGCTCGAAATGGGCGGAGAAGATGTCGCGGACGACCCGCACGGACAGATCGGCCTCCTGGAAGACGAGGTCCGGCGCAACCGTGTCCTTGACCCGTTTGTCCAGCACCTCGTGCAGCTTGTTGAGGTACTTCAGCTCGCGTTCGAAGTCCTCCCGCTTGGCGCCGTGGGCCGCCGTGCGGATGATCACGCCGCCGCCGTCCAGGGCTAGTTTGGCGGTCTGCCGGCGCAGCCTTTCGCGCTCACGGTCCTCCAGCCGCCGCGACACGCCGATGCCCTCGCCGGTCGGCGCAAAGACCATGTAGCGCCCCGCGATCGTCAGCTCCATCGACAGCCGCGCGCCCTTCGTCTTGAGCGGGTCCTTGACGACCTGTACGACGATCTCCTGGCCGGGTTTGAGCAGATCGGCGATCTTGCGCCCGCCGCCCCGGCCGCGCCTGGGCGTCTCGACGCCGGGCAGCACGATCTCGTCGACGTGCAGGAAGCCGTTCTTCTCCAGCCCGATGTCGACGAAGGCAGCCTCCAGGCCGGGCAGGACGTTGTCGACCTTGCCCTTGTAGATGTTGCCGACTATCGAGCGTCCGCCGCGGCGCTCTATGTAGAGCTCAGCGACACGGTATCCCGGCTCGGGACGCGCCCCGCGTTTGCCTGTGCCCTTCAGGGCGCGGGCGCCCACCGACTTGGCAGCCGAGGCGGAGCGTGAGGCGGCGGGCGTTCCGCTCGCCTCCAGTAGCGCGACGCGCGTCTCCGCGCGGTCGACGCTGACAAGCACTTGCTTTTTCAATGTGATCCAGTCTTTCGGTGTTGGAAGGCGCCGAGCACGGTGGGCGCGGTACGGCCGCGCTCACGCCTGGCCGGCGCATCCCCGATCGGGACACGCCCGAGGCCGGCCTGTGAGCGGAGCGGCAACCCGCGCCTGCATGCATGGTGAGCGTCGGAGAGGACGCACCCGCGGCGGTCAGCCCGGCCGCCCTGTCGGGCTGCTGGTCTGATGGGGGGTGCTCGGCGGACATCTCGGAAATCTATGCCTAAAAACGAGGTACGCGGCCCTTCAGCGCAGCTGAGGCGCGGGCCCTGACGTATATCGACTGCAACAGGCCCACCGCCACCAGTGTCGCGATCACCGACGACCCGCCGTAGCTCATCAGCGGCAGCGTTACTCCGGTGATCGGCATGATCCCAATGGTCATACCCACGTTGACGAAGACCTGGAACATGAGCATAGCCGTTACGCCGGCCGCGATCAGGGAGCCGAACAGGTCCTTGGCCATCACGAGGATCCGCAGCGCCCTCGATATCAGCAACCCGTAGAGCAGCAGCACCAGGCCGGCGCCGATGAAGCCGTAGCGCTCGCCGACGTCGGCGAAGATGAAGTCGGTCTGGCTCTCGGGCACGAAGCCCTCGGCGGTCTGGTTGCTGTTCGGCCCGCGGCCCGTCTTCTGGCCCGATCCGATCGCGATCTTCGACTCCAGCTGCTGCCAGCCTTCTTTTTTCGGGTTCGCCGAGGGGTTCAGGAAGGCCGTCAGCCGCTGGACCTGGTACGGCTTGAGCAGGTGCACCCCGGCCGCCGGCGCGGCGACGAGCACGAACGCGCCGGACACGCACACCAGCGCCGCCAGCGCCGCCAGCTGCTTCCAGGAGGTGCCCGCGACGAACAGCAGCACGTAGGCGATCGTCATGTAGACCAGCCCCGAGCCGAGGTCGGGCTGGGCGATCACGAGCATCGCCGGGATCAGGGCGGCGATGATCACGCGGATCGTGGTGTCGCGCTGACGCAGCTGCCTGGCGCGGTCGACGATCAGCGCCGCAAGGAACAGGATCAGCAGCACCTTGCCCAACTCGGAGGCCTGGAAGGAGAACAGGGGGAGTTTGATCGCCCGCGTGGCGCCTTCGGCCGAGTGCCCGACGCCGAGCACGGCGAGGATGCTGAGGATCAGGCCGGCGTAGATCGCGGTTTTGTAGCGGCGCAGCGCCGCGTAGTCGATTCGGCTGACGATCAGCATCAGCACCAGCCCGACGACGAGGTAGATCGTCTGCCGGCTCACGTAGTAGGTCGGGTCGCCTTCGATCAGTTTGCGGGTGGCGGCGCCCAGGGTGACGATCGAGCAGGCTGCGAGGCCGAGCACGGCGAGCGTCAGCAGCGGGTCCAGGGGCAGGCGTAGCGCTCGCGGCGGCGCGGGCGCTGTCGGCTCGGCGGGGGTGATCGGGCTGAGCGGCATCAGAACGTCTTCGAGCTCCCGGCCACGAACTTGCCCTTGATCCCGTACCACTCCGATGCCATCAGACGGGCCACGGGGGCAGCCGTTTCGGCGCCGAAGCCGCCTTCCTCGACCTCGACCGCGATCACGATCGGGCGCTTGGGGTCGCCGATGAAGCACATGTACCAGGACTGGTCTTCGCGGCCGGTGTGCTGGGCGGTTCCGGTCTTGCCGTAGACGGGGTGGGCGGTCTGGTCCCAGCCGGCCCAGACCGGCGCGGAGGTGCCGCCCGGCTCGCTCGCGGCCTCGTGGATCCCCTCCATGACCAGGCTCAGGTCGGTGTCGTTGAGGTGCACGTGCCTGGCCGGCGGGAAGCTGAGGCTCTGCAGCAGCCCGCCGCTCGGTTCGTCGATCTCCATGCCGAGGTGCGGCGTCACGACGGTGCCTTCGCCGCCGTTCATGTAGGCGTTGGCAAGGGTCGAGTAGGCGACGGCCATCTGCAGCGGATCGGTCAGCAGTTCGCCCTGGCCGACTGCCAGGTGCATGTCGTCGCCGACCGTCCAGGTGCCCGTCGGTTCCTCGACGATCCCGCACGAGGGCACATGGCGTTCGTGCTCGCAGGCGAGCTCGAGGCGATTCTGCTGTTCCCGCCAGCGTTTGTCCGGCACCACGCCGGCGAACTCGCTGGGCAGGTCGATCCCGGTGGGCTCGCCGACGCCGAGTTCCTTGGCCTTGCGCTGGATCACGTCGCCGTGGGCATTGGACCGCTCGCCGACTTCGAAGAAGTACGTGTCCGAGGAGACCTTCAGCGCTTCGACCAGGCCGACCGGGCCGAAGTCGGCGTGACCGGCGTTGCAGAATTCCTGCGCGCCGGCGGTGATGCAGTCGCCCGCTCCGAGGCCTTCTTCCGGTGTGATCACGCCACCTTCCAGCGCCGCCATCGCCGTGATCGGCTTGAAGGTCGAGCCGGTCGGGTACTCGCCGTTGACGGCACGGTCGGTCAGGCGCCCCGGTGTGCTGCCGCTGCCCTCGAGCGCTTTGAATTCGTGTTCGGTCAGCGGTTTCGCGAACTTGTTCGGGTCGAAGCTCGGCGCGGAGTCCATCGCCAGGATCTGCCCGTTGCGCGGGTCCATCGCCACGAACGCGCCGGCCGGCGCCGGTTTGCCGCCGGCCCGAGCGTGTTCCATCCCTTCCAGCAGGGCCTTTTCGGAGGCCCGCTGCAGCCCGAGGTCGAGCGTCACCTTCAAGCTGCGGCCCGCCGTCGGCTGGGTCGGGGCGAGGCTGGCCGGCAGTGGCCGTCCTTCGGCGTTGACCTCGATGCGCTCCACGCCCGGCTTGCCGCGCAGGTAGCGGTCGTAGTAGTACTCGAGGCCTTCCTGGCCGACCACGGTGCCGGCCTTCACGCCCCTGAAGGCCGGCAGCTTCAGCTCTTCCGTGGAGACCTCGTCGACGTGGCCGATCACCTGGGCGGCCATTTCGCCGTAGGGGTAGGAGCGGATCGAGACGGGCTGCTGGACGACACCCGGGTATTCGTTCTGGCGCTCGCCCAAGACGGTCAGCACGTCGGGGCCCGCATCGGTCTTGATCGTCACCGGCGCATACGGCACGGCATAGCGCTCTCTCACCACGATCGCCTCGACATGCGCCGCGCTCATGCCCAGCAGCCTGCCCAGGCGCCTGTACAGGGCGAGCCGCGGCGCCCCCGCCGGGGGCAGCGCCGACGGCACGATCTGGACGGCGTTGGTCGTCGTGCTTTCGACGATCGGCCTGCCCTCGCGGTCCAGGATCTCGCCGCGGGGCGCCTGGATCGGCAGGTCGCGCACGCGGTTGGCGTTGGCCTGCTGGACGTACTGTTCGCCGGACAGCACCTGCAGGTACCAGAGGCGGAAGAAGATCACGCTGAACAGCGCGATCGCGATACCGCTGAGGATCGCCACGCGCAGCGCCATCCCCGGCGAGACGGGGACGTTCGGGCCTCGCCGCCTGACCGGCTCGATCGCGCTCATTTAGAGCCACCGGCTTCCACGTGTTCGCAGGGCAAGCCGATCAAGGACGCAGGAAGCGAAGTGTGCTGTCCGCACACGAGCGACCGAGGACGCCGAGCGGCGCTGCCATGCGGACACGTGGCGCTCATGCTTTGGAGAGGGGGCTCAGACCGCCCGTAGTGTAGGCGCGGCGGCGGCGACGGCGACGCGGATCCTCGGGCAGGGCACCCTCCAGCACACGTCGCACGATGGCCCACATGGGCAGCGCGACGATCGTGTTGACGAGCGTGCCGAGCACGATCTGGCGGAGCAGCTCGAAGCTGACGGGAGCGTCGACGCCGAGCAGGAACTCCATCAGCGAGTACCCGATCAGCGCTGCGGCCGAGGCGCCCGCGCCGACCAGCAGCGGCGTCAGCGCCGCCTGCGGGTCGCGCAGCTCACGCAGGCGCCCGGACCAGTAGCCGATCAGCGTGAACACGAGCGAGGTCAGGCCGAGCGTCTGCAGCAGCGCCAGGTCGACCAGCAGGCCCACGGCAAAGCCCGCCACGGCGCCCGTGAGCGAGCCGCAGAGCAGACCGATGAACGCGACCAGCAGCGGCGTCAGGTCGGCGTTGACGCCGAACACCGGAACCTCCGAGACGACGCCGATCTGGAAGAAGACGACGAGCACGGCCAGCGCGGCGAGACGCAGCAGCAGGGCCGGTGACGGCGTACCGGTCACCCGCCCGCTCCGGTCGAGGCGAGCTGTTCGCCCTCCGCGGAGGAGGTGGCGCCCTGGCCGGGGGGCAGCGTCGCGAGCAGCTGCTTGAGGTAGTCGACGCGGCTGCCCGCCCCCGCCGTGAGCACCTCGACGACGTCGAGGTCGTGCAGGTTGGCGATCGGGTGGACGTTGACCGACGTGTAGGCGCTTTCTTCGTTGACCGAGGTGACCTGCCCGATCAGCAGCCCGGGCGGGTAGAGCGAGTCGTTGGGACCGGCGACGGTGCCGGAGGTGACGACGTATTCGCCCTTGTTGGCCTGGGTGTTGGCGGGCAGGTACTGCAGCAGCAGGTCGTTGGGTTCGCCCACCTTCGGCTGCACGATGCCGGTCGCATTGCTCGTGCCGATCCGCGCCGAGACCCCCATCGAGCTGTCCGTGATCAGGTCCACCTGGGCGCCGTCGGGCTCGACCGCGACGACCTTGCCGACCAGTCCTTCGGCGTTGATCACGGGGTCATTGACCCTCACGCCGTCCGGCGAGCCCTTGTCGATCGTGACGGTCGAATACCAGATATTGGGACTTTTCCCGACGACGGTTGCCTGCACGGGATGGTAGCTGGACACTCCCAGCTCGTTGAGGTGGTAGAGGCCGAGCAATTGCTGGTAAGTGCGCTTTTCGGCCTGCGCGGCCACGAGCTGCGGGCGCAGCTGGTCGATCTGCTTGCGCAGTTCGTCGCGTTGGCCTTTGGCGTGCAGCGTTTCGCCGAACCATCCGAACAGGTCGCGGACGGGCTTCAACGCCTTGTTGGCCCCGTCCTGGATCGGCGAGACCACGCTCAGGAAGGTCCGCTGGACGCCGTGCAGGCGGCCTGAGGAGGGCTCGCCGAAGTACGCCGTGAGCAGGAGCAACGAGAGCACCACGAGCAACAGGAGGACGGCTCGTCGACGCCGGACAGTCTTGTCGTACACCTATGACTACCTTCCGAAGCGTTCAGGGCACAGAGTACCCAGGGCGCGGCGCGAAGCGTCCCGCACCCCCTGGGCGGCTCGCGTTCACCGGCGGCGGCGGTTGCGCGAGGTGCGGTTGGAGCGGTGGATCGCCTCGAACTCCTCGAGCGAGCGCCCCGATCCGACCGCGACGCAGGTCAGCGGCGACTCGGCCAGGTGGGCGGGCATCTGGGTCTCCTCGCGCAGCCGCTCGTCCAGGCCCTGCAGGAGCGAGCCGCCGCCGGCCAGCATGATGCCGCGGTCCATGATGTCCGAGGCGAGCTCGGGCGGCGTGCGATCGAGCGTCTCCTTGACCGCGTCGATGATCTGGCTGAGCGGTTCCTCCAGCGCCTGGCGGATCTCCTCGCTGGTCAGCACCACGGTCTTCGGCAGTCCGGCGACCATGTCGCGTCCGCGGATCTCCGCCTGCAGCTCCTCGCTCATCGGGCAGGCCGAGCCGATCTCGAGCTTCAGCTCCTCGGCCGTCTGCTGGCCGATCAGCAGCTTGTACTCTTTCTTGGCGTAGTTGATGATCGCCTCGTCCATCTCGTCTCCACCGACGCGAATCGATTGCGAGACGACGATCCCGCCGAGCGAGATCACCGCGACCTCCGAGGTGCCGCCGCCGATGTCGACGACCATCGAGCCCGTCGGCTCGCCGACCGGCAGCCCGGCGCCGATCGCAGCCGCCATCGGCTCCTCGATCAGGTAGGCGGTGCGGGCCCCCGCCGACAGGCATGCCTCCTCGACGGCCCGCTTCTCCACGCCGGTGACGCCGGAGGGCACGCACACGACCACGCGGGGGTGCGCCCAGCGGTTCTGGTGGACCTTCTGGATGAAGTGTCGGAGCATCTGCTCGGTGACGTCGAAGTCGGCGATCACGCCGTCCTTGAGCGGGCGGATCGCCTGGATCGTCCCGGGAGTGCGGCCGAGCATGCGCTTGGCCTCGATCCCGACCGCGTGAACTTCACCGGAGCGCGAGTCGATCGCCACGACGCTCGGCTCGGACAGCACGATTCCGCGCCCGCGAACGTAGACGAGGGTGTTGGCAGTCCCGAGGTCGACCGCCATGTCGCGGCCGCCGAATCCGGTCAGATAGCTGAAGATGCTCATATCGAGGGAGCTGGCAAACCTGCTCGCCGTCTGGCGCCTCACGCCTTGCGACGCATCGACGGCCGGCCTCGCCGGGGCCTGCCAGTCGGGGGAGTGTAGCGAACGCCCGTGGCCGGCTGAGATGGCTGGCAGCCCGTTTGCACCCTGCGATCGGCGGCTCTGCGTCCACTGCCGCGAACGCGCCGCGGCGCGCTGCTCAGCGCCGCAGCAGCTGCGGGTAGAGGCCCAGCAGGCTCGCGACGGGCAGCCCGACGATGTTCTCGTAGTCGCCCTCGATCGCGTCCACGAGGGCGGCGCCGGCGCCCTGGATCGCATAGCCGCCGGCCCGCTCCCGCCACTCCTCCGTGGCGAGGTACCAGTCCAACGTGGCGCCGTCCAGCTCCCGGAAGCGGACCGTGGTGCGCGCGGTCGCGGTGCGCTCCTCCCCGGGCAGCGCCACGACCAGCCCGCTGGTCACCTCATGGGTCCGGCCGGCCAGCGCCCGCAGCGTCGCCCCGGCCTGGACCGCGTCGGCGGGCTTGCCGTAGATCTGCCCGTCGAGCGCGACGACGGTGTCGCAGGCGATCACCGCCTCCTCGCTCGGGCGCCGGGCGACGGCGCGCGCCTTGCGCAGCGCGTTCTCGAGCGTCACCTCGGCCGGATCGCCGCGCTCCAGCTCGTCCGCGCCCGAAACCCTCACGCTGAACTGGACCCCTAGACGCGAGAGGATCGCCTGCCGCTGCGGCGAGCCCGAGGCGAGCACGATGGGGAGCGCGGCCGTGACGGCTCTACAGGTCCCCGAAGAACAGCGCGGCCTCGCGGGCGGCCGACTCCGGAGAGTCGGAGCCGTGGACCATGTTCGCGCCCATTTCGATCGCGAAGTCGCCCCGTATGCTGCCGGGGGCCGCCTCCAGCGGGTTGGTCGCGCCGATCACCTGCCGGGCCGCCCTCACCGCGTCGGGGCCCTCGAGCACCATCGCGACGATCGGCCCCGAGGTGATGAACTGCACGAGCTCGCCGAAGAAGGGCCGCTCGGCGTGCTCGGCGTAGTGCTCTTCGGCCAGCTCGACGCTGACCGTCATATGCCGTAGAGCGACGATCCTCAGGCCCTTGCGCTCGAAGCGGGCGATGATCTCACCGCTGAGACTGCGGGCGAAGGCGTCGGGCTTTACGAGGATCAGGGTTCGGTCCATGGGTTCCTTTGCTCGGAGGGATCGCTCTCAGGAGGTCGATCGCGGGCGCCGCCCGCCGCTCCTGCTCGAGCGCGGCGGCGGCGAAGCGGCGCGCCCGGCGGGCTCGACCGCGGCGACCGGCGCCGCCTTCTCGCTCTCGCGCTCCTCGCTCACCAGCGGCGGCTCGTCGTCGGTGCCGGTGCGGGGCAGCTCCTCCAGCCCCTCCTCACGCTTGGCAACTGAGCGCCGCCGGCGCGAGCGCGGAGTGGACAGGCCGGGCACGTCGGCCTCGCAGTAGGGGCAGATCGTCCACGCCCGGTCGAGCGGCCGCGAGCAGTTGGCGCAGCGCTCCTTCAGCTTGCTCAGGCAGCTGGGACAGCGCACGAAGTCCGGCTCGACCCGATAGTCGCAGTGCGGGCACAGCGTCAGGTCGAGCTGGTGCAGGCGCGATTCGGCCGCCTGCACCTCCAGTTCGCGCTCGCGCACGTCCTCCAGGTACTCGGGCGGGCGCAGGATCATGTAGATGATCGGCCCGACGAAGGGAAAGCAGGCTGCCGCCGTCGCACACCCGACCAGCATCGGGTCCTCGATGCGCCTGCTTGCGTCGGCGTAGGTCCAGTAGATCAGCGAGAGGTACAGGACGACTACGAAGAGGATCAGCAGGTCGACGACCAGGTTCAGACCGCTGCTTTCGATTCCGAAGTACGCGAGCGGGGGCATCGGCCGGTCGAGTTTAGAGAAACAGACGGCCGAAACCGTAGCCAGCGGCGAAGAACACCAGTATCACGAGCGCCACGATCAGGGCGACGGCCCCGATCATCGTGAGCACTGATGGGCCTTCGTCGTTCATCTCGAGGCGGTCCCTGTGACGCTGTCCGGGCGCCCAACGTTATCGGAGTCGCGCAGCCGTCCGAGCAGATCGCCGACCAGATAGACCGAGCCGGTCGCCAGCACGCTGCCGCCGTGCTCCTGCGCCCAGTGCCGCGCGGCCGACAGCGCGCGCTCGGGGCGGGGCTCGCAGACGCTGCGCTCGAAGCCGAGCTGACTGGCCAGCGATTGCAGCGCCGCGGGCGAGAGCGCTCGCTCGCTGGGCGGCGCGGTGAACCACGCGCGCGCCGTCAGGGGAAGCAGCAGCCGCAGCATCCCGGCCGCGTCCTTGTCCTCGAGCACACCGAGCACGAGTGCCAGCGGCCCCTGGCCGAGCATCTCGGGCAGCGATTCGACCAGGGCCGCCACCGCGTCGGGGTTGTGGGCGCCATCGAGCACCGTGGGCGGGTCCTCGCCGACCCGCTGCAGGCGCCCCGGGACCTCGACCGCAGCGGCTGCGTCGAGCACCGCCTGCTCGTCCAGCTCACGCCCGACGCCGTTCAGGTAGGCCTCCGCTGCAGCCCGCGCCAGCGCGAGATTGCGACGCTGGAAGCCGCCGCGCGAGCGGAGCCTCACGCCTTCGGGCAGCGAGCCCGCGCGAACGATCCTCGCCTCGCGCTCGACCGCGATCCGCTGCGCCACCGCCTCGGCCGGTGCGGCCAGGTCGGCTCCCAGCACCAGCGTCGCTCCGGGGCGCACGACGGCCAGCTTCTCCTCGGCGATGTCGGTCAGCGTCGGTCCCAGCCAGCGCGTGTGCTCGAGCCCGACGTTGGTCAGCACGGTCACCTTGGCCTGGACGACGCTGGTCGCGTCGTAGCGCCCGCCGAGCCCGGCCTCGATCGCCGCGAGCGCCACCCCCTGCTCGGCCATCTGCCACAGCGCCGCCGCGGTCAGCAGTTCGAACTGCGTCACGTGGTCGTCCTCGGCGAGCGTACGGTTGACCTGCTCGGCGGCCCGGTCGGCGCGCGCGACTGCCACGCTGAAGGCCTCGGGGCCGAGCTCGCGCTCGTCGATCAGGATCCGTTCCCGGTAGGCGGTCAGGTGCGGGGAGAGGTAGGCCCCGGTGTGCAGGCCGTGGCGCTGGAGGATCGCGGCTGTCATCCGCGTCGTCGAGGACTTGCCGTTCGTGCCGAGGATCTGGATCGCGTCGAAGGCGCGCTCGGGCGAGCCGAGCACGGTCATCATGCGCCGCATCCTGTCCAGCCCGAAACGCATCCCGAACAGCTCCAGCGAGCGCAGCCGACCCTCGGCCTGCGCCTCGGTCCAGCGGTCGTGCCCCGGCACTCGCTCGCCCCCTCGGCGTGACGATTCCATCGCTGCGCCCCCCGCCCCTCGCGACGGCTAGGCGCCGGGGTGCTTGCGCAGGTAGTCGATGAACAGGGGGCGCAGCGCCTCGCCCAGCTCGCCCTCGCCGCTGTGCAGCGCGTCTTTGAGCAGGCCTTTGGAGGACTGGATGTCGAAGTCCGCCTCGCCTTCGTCGCCCCTGGCCTCCTGGGCCGCCGGGATCGTCTGCAGCAGCGTCCAGAAGAACTTCGCGTCGAGATGCCGCTCAGCCCAGTGCACGGCGCGGTCGTGCAGCTCCTTGGTCGGGAGCTCCTCGAGCGCGTCGTCGGCCTGCTGCTCGCCCATCGCGCCCGACAGCTCGTCGCCTAGGCGCCGCGGCGCCGGCGGCGCCGTGCCCGCACTCGGCGCAGCGCCAGCAGCTCCGCGCCCATGCCCTTCAGGTCGAGCTTGCGGGCGAGCTTGCGAAGTTCCGTGCGCTCCTTCACGCTGAGGTTCCCGAGCCGGCCACGGGACTCGCGGGCCAGCTCGGTGAGCCGCTCGCGGTCCTTGGCCGAGAGCGCCCGCCAGCGCCTGCCGACGACCACGCTCCCCTGCAGCATCGCGGCCCAGGGCAGCGATTTGAGACGCTCGGCCCGGGACTTCGACTCCTTGGACTTCTTGGACTTCTTCTCGGCGCGCGACATCTGGCCCGATGGTAGCGGCTGCCCGTTGACGCCGAGGAGCGGCGGCGCCGTGGGTCAGGTGTCAGGCAGACTCCTGCCGGGGCGAGGCGTCCTGCGCCTCGTCGGGAGCGGCTTCGGTGACGAGTGTCGGCGTCAGCCCCTTCTCGACGGTCTCCTTGGTCACGACGCACTTCTTGACGTCGCGCCGCGAGGGCAGCTCGAACTGGACCTCGAGCAGGATCTCCTCGATGATCGAACGCAGGCCGCGGGCGCCGGTTTCCCGCTCGAGGCCCTTCTCGGCGATGGCCACCAGCGAGTCCTCGGAGAAGACCAGCTCGATCCCGTCGAAGGCGAAGAAGCGCTGGAACTGCTTGGCCAGGGCATTGCGTGGCTCGACGAGGATCGAGACGAGGTCGTCGCGCGTCAGCTGGTGCACCGCGGACATCACGGGCAGACGCCCGATGAACTCCGGGATGAGTCCGTACTCGATCAGATCCTCGGGCAGGCAGCGCTCGAAGATTTCACCGGTGTCACGCTCGGCCTTGTTCTCGATCGCCGCGGCGAAGCCGACGCCTTTGTGACCGATGCGGCGCTCGATCACCTTGTCGAGGTTGGCGAAGGCGCCACCGCAGATGAACAGCACGTTGGTCGTGTCCAGCGTCAGGAACTCCTGGTGAGGGTGCTTGCGCCCGCCCTGCGGCGGCACCGAGGCCTGGGTCCCCTCGAGGATCTTCAGCAGCGCCTGCTGGACGCCCTCGCCGGACACGTCGCGGGTGATCGACGGGTTGTCCGCCTTGCGGGCGATCTTGTCGACCTCGTCGATGTAGATGATCCCCGTTTCGGCCTTCTTGACGTCGTAGTCGGCGGCCTGGATCAGCTTCAAAAGGATGTTCTCGACGTCCTCGCCCACGTAGCCGGCCTCGGTCAGGGCGGTCGCGTCGGCGATCGCGAACGGCACGTTGAGGATCCGGGCGAGGGTCTGGGCGAGCAGCGTCTTGCCGCACCCGGTCGGCCCGAGCAGCAGGATGTTCGACTTCTGCAGCTCGATGTCGGAGTCTCCCGACATCATCATCTGGACCCGCTTGTAGTGGTTGTAGACGGCGACCGAGAGCGTGCGCTTGGAGGGGTCCTGGCCGACGACGTACTCGTCCAGGACGTCGTAGATCTCACGCGGCTTGGGCAGGTTCTCGATATCGAACGCCGGCGGTGCGGAGAGCTCCTCGTCGATGATCTCGTTGCAGAGATCGATGCACTCGTCGCAGATGTAGACCCCGGGCCCGGCGATCAGCTTCTTGACCTGGCGCTGGGACTTGCCGCAGAAGCTGCACAGCAGCTGCTCGTTTGAGTCTGTCGGTCTGGCCATTTCCCTCGATCCCCTCGGTCAGGCGCCGTTTCGCCGCTCCCCGTCAGTGCTCGGAGATGACGCGGTCGATGATGCCGTATTCCTTGGCCTCCTCCGAGCTCATGAAGTAGTCCCGATCGGTGTCTTTGCTGACGTCCTCGAGGCTCTTGCCGGTGTGCTTGGCGATGATCTCGTCGAGGCGGTGGCGCACGTCGATGATCTCTTTGGCGTGGATCTCGATGTCGGTCGCCTGCCCCTGGAAGCTGGAGGAGACCTGGTGGATCAGGATCTTGGCGTTGGGCAGCGCCATGCGCTTGCCCGCCGCGCCGCCGGCCAGCAGCAGCGCGCCCATCGACATCGCGATGCCGACGCAGATCGTCTGCACGTCGGGCTTGATGAACTGCATCGTGTCGTAGATCGCGAGGCCCGCGTAGACGGAGCCGCCGGGCGAGTTGATGTAGAGCGAGACGTCCTTCTCGGGGTCCTCGGACTCCAGGTGCAGCAGCTGGGCCACGACCAGGTTGGCGATCTGGTCGTCGACCGGGGTGCCGAGGAAGATGATCCGCTCGTTGAGCAGACGACTGTAGATGTCGAAGGCTCGCTCACCGCGCGAGGTCTGCTCGACGACCATGGGGACTAGTGGGCTCATAGACTCGCTTTGTTTGCCAACGCCTTGCGGATTCCTCTAGAGGCTAGCGGTCTGGAGTCCACAGCCGTCCGGATTGCTCCGCAGGATCGCCCGTGCTCGTCCCGCTCTGCTCGTCCTTCCCGGGCGTCCAGAGTCGCTCCCTCGCCTCGGCCTGGGCGAGCGGGATCGGCTTCGCGGCGGCGGCGATCACGTCGATCGCCTCGCGGGCCGCCAGGTCCTCGCGGACCTCCTCCAGGCGCCCGGCGGCGGCGAGATCGGCGAGCAGGGTCTCCGGCTCGACGCTCTCGCGCTCCGCTGTCGGACGCAGCGCCTCCAGCAGCTCCTCCTCGCCCGGGCTGATGGCCTCCGCGGCGACCACGGCGGTGATCACGGCCTCGCGACGCAGGGCGAGCTCCGCTTCGGGCCGCATCTCGGCGAGGATCTCATCCTCGCTGCGGCCACTGATCTGAAGGTAGGCCTCGCGCGATATCCCGCGATGGCCCAGCGAGTGGATCATCCGCTCCCACATCTCCCGCGCCCGGGCGGAGACCAGCTCCGGCGTGACGGCCACCTTGGCCTGGCCTACCGCCGCGTCGAGGGCGGCCTGGCGGAACTCGGCCTGGACACGAGCCTCGTCGGCCTCCAGCAGGCGCGCGCGAATGTCCTGGCGCAGCTCGTCGAGATCGTCGAAGCCGGCGTCGACGGCGAACTCGTCGTCGAGCTCGGGCAGCTCCTTGACCTTGACCTCCTTGACGGTCACCTCGAAGGTCGCGTCGCGCCCAGCCAGGTCGGTGTTGCCGTAGTCGGGCGGGAAGGTGACGGCGAGCGTCCTCGACTCTCCTGCGCGGGCACCCAGGAGGCCCTCCTCGAAGCCGGGGATCAGGTTGCCCGAGCCGAGCTCGATCAGCTGGTCGCGACCCTCGCCTCCGGCGAATGGGTGCAGCTCGCCGTCCTCGCCGGGAAGCGAGCCGACATAGTCGATCACGACGAAGTCCCCGGAGCCGGCCGGGCGCTCGGCGGTCTCCAGGCGGGCGAGCCGATCGCGCATCGCCTCGACCTCCTGCTCGACGCGCTCCTCGTCGACGACCGGCTCGCCGCGACCGACCTCGAGACCCTTGTACTCGCCCAGCTCAGCGCTGGGGAGCACGCCGATCTCGATCGAGAAGCGCAGCGCCTGGCCCTGCCCGGGCAGCTCGCCCAGGTCGAGCGTGGGGTCGCCCACGGGCACGATCCCGGCCGTCTCGATTGCGTCCGAGTACCAGCCCGAGAGCCCTTCGCGCACCGCTTCCTCGAGGATCGCCTCCCGGCCCATGCGCTGGATCACGAGCGGGGCGGGCACCTTTCCGCGCCGGAAGCCGGGCAGTTTCAGCTGCGCTCCCAGCTGGCGGGCCTTGTGCTCGAGTCGGCCCTCGACCTCGTCGGGCTCGACCTCGACCTGCAGCCGAACCCGGGACTCGCCCAGATCCGTGAGGGTTGTCTTCACCGCGCCCGCCACGACCGCCACGATACCGTGCGAGCCGTGAGCCGCCGAACCCGCCCGCAATCGCTCCGGCACGCGGAGGCGCGCATCTGGACCGGATCGCTGGCGCACCTGCTCGGCGGGAGCCTGGACGTGCTCGGCGCGCTGTGGCACGCGCTGCGTCAGCGCCGAGCGCGGCCGTCGCGCGGGACGAGCGCAGCCTCGTGAGAGACCGGCTCGCCCGCGCGCCGCGCCGGCTTGGCGGCTAGGCCGCGCTGACGCTCTGCGAGGGGGCCGCGCCGAACGCCGGACGGGCGTCGCGGGGCAGCACCAGCACGGCCGAGGTGGAGACCTCGATCAGGTGCAGCGCGGATGCGCTGAGCGATACCTGGCCGGGCTGCGCGTCGGGACGCGAGTCGATCACGAGCAGGTCGGTGTCCTCGCCGGCGACGGGCTCGACCTCGGCGCCCAGCGCGCGAGCCACGGCCTGCGCGGTCTCGCGCGCGCCGCCGTCGCCGTCCCCGACGGCGACGATCTTGCCGATCGCGGACGCGCCCTCGGCGAAGTCCACGGGCGCGATCGCGACCGCGACGTGACCGCCTTCGAGCAGCCGCTGGGCCGAGTTGCCGATCGAGACGTGGCCCTTGGCCGTGTGCGAGTCGGAGCAGAAGACGATCACGTCGGCCTGCTCGGACTCGGCCAGGCCGGCAAGCCCTTCGGGGGTCGACGGGTCGGTCACGACGTGGGTCTGCGCGTCGGGGTCGCCCAGCAGCGCGAGGCCACGGTTGAGGATCCCCTGCGTGTCGCCGACCGAGTCGGCCGTGTGGCTGACGTAGGCCAGCGCGACCTGGGCGCCGGCTTTGCCGAGCAGGCGGCCGAGGGCGACAGCGTCCTCCTCGTTGGCGGTCCCGTCGTAGGAGACGATGATCTTGGCGGGCATTTCGGGTTCTCCGTTCGTCGGCCGGGTGGTCCCCGGCGAAAGTTGTCGTTCGCTCTCTTCTTCGGATGATCCTGGCAGGGACCTGCCATCAGTTCCAATGATATTTGTAATTGTTGATATAAGTAGTTCTAATGCTAAACGTGGCCCGCCTGCGAATCCTGCGCGAGGTCGCCCATCGCGGCTCGATCTCGGCGGCGGCGCAGGCGCTCGACTACACCCAGTCGGCGGTCTCGCAGCAGATCGCGGCGCTCGAGTCCGAGACCGGGCTGGCGCTGCTGGAGCGACACCCCAGGGGCGTGAGCCTGACCGCCGCGGGACAGACGCTGGTCGGGCACGCGGAGGGGATCCTCGCCCGGCTGCAGGCGGCCGAGGAGGCGCTCGGCGCGATCGCGGGCCTGCGCGGCGGCCATCTGCGGATGGCCTCGTTCCCGACGGCCGGTGCGACCCTGATGCCGCTGGCGATCGCCAACTTCCGCACCGCCCACCCCGAGGTCGAGCTGAGCCTGGCCGAGGGCGAGCCGGAGGAGATCGCGCCCCGGCTGCGGGCCGGCGAGCTCGACCTGGCGCTGCTGTTCGAGTTCGCCGGCGAGAGCCTGCTGGGCGAGCGCGTGACCCGGGTCGAGCTGCTGGAGGACCCGATGTTCCTGGCGCTGCCCCGTCAGCATCGGCTGGCGACTCGCCGGCAGCTGCGGCTGGAGGACCTCAGCGGCCAGGCGTGGGTGCAGACCTCGCGCTCGAGCCCCTGCGCCCGCCACGTCGTGCGCAGCTGCCACGCCGCCGGCTTCGAGCCCAACGTCGCCTTCGAGAGCGACGACTACCTCACCGTGCAGGGCCTCGTCGCGGCCGGCGTGGGGGTCGCGCTGATCCCGCGCATGGCGCTGTCCACGGTGCGCGAGGACATCGCGATCCGCTCGCTCTCCCCCGCTCCACCGGTGCGGCGCGTGATCGCCGCGGCCCCGGCCGGCGCGCGGCTCGTGCCCGCCGCCACCGCGATGCTGGGGATCCTCGAGCACCTCGCGGCGGAGGCCCGGATCGGTCCCGCGCTCTGGGGTGAGACACCCGCCACGCCCGCGGGCTCGGGATCCTCGGAGCGGGCCGCTTAAGCACCCGGGGCGCCCGTCTTGCGACGGAACGCCCCGGGCTCACTGCGATCTAACCGAGAGGGCTACGCTTTTTTGAGCGCCCCCGTCAGCAGTTTGGTGAACAGTTCGTCCCCGGCTTTCGTCGGGTGGATGTCGCCCTGGATGAAGACGCCACCTGGTTCACCTTTTTCGAATTTTTCGTTGTCTGATTTTTCGATCGCCGCAGCTTCTTCAGCGGTCAGCGATTTTTTGAGGAGTTTTTCGAGTTCGAGCTTGCGGTCGAACGGGTTGCACTCTTCGGTGTACTTGCAGATCGCGGCGAACTCGAGATCGGTTTTTTCAAGAGCCGTCTGCGATTTTTTGCCCTGCGGGTTGGTCTTCTTGAACGGGTCGGCCACGGTCACGCCCGCCCCGAACGCCCCACCGGCGACGGTCGAGTCCAGCGCTTCGTCCAGCGATTTCTGGAGCTGGTCGCTGCTGGACACCAGGAACGACTGCGGGTTGTAGAACCCGAGGATCGAGATCGGCCCCCCGTAGCCCGCTTCGCGCAGCACGGCCACCGTCAGGCCGAGATTGGTGATGATCTGCGGGAACAGCGTGTTTTTCGCTTCTGCCTCGACACATTCGATGAAGCTCGTGAAGCCGTGAGCTGTCAAATATGCTTCGCTGGCGCATTCGGCGAGCTTGTGAAGCTCGTCGTTCGAGCCGATCTGCATCGTGACATCCTTCACCTGCGCGCCGGACTCGATGATGCCGACCGCCGCTTCCAGCTGCGAGACGCCGCCGAATTCGACGTGGCGGGGGAAGCCGTCTTCGTTGTACCAGCCACAAGGCGCTTCACCACCGGTGAAGTGCGTCGTTTCTTTGGCGGCTTCGAGCCCCTCGGCAATCGGCCCGTCGCCGATCATGCCCTTGCTCGTCTCACCCGGGCAGGCCAGGTTCATCAGTGACAGTTTGTTGCCGGCTTTGGCTTCTTTCTTGGCGAGCTTGGCAGCCAGCAGGTTCGGATAGCCGCCTTCGAACGCGCTGGGCGGCTCGGCCGGGTAGTTGAGGTCGAATTTTTCCTCGGTGTACCCGTAGGAGACCGAGTCGCCCATGTTGATGTAAACCGTCGGGTTCGTCGGTTCCGGTTTTTTGGCGCTGGCAGCGGACGCGAACAGCGCCTATCCCAGCAGGGCGACCGCCATCAGGCAGCCGAGCAGTCGAAACGACCGCATCCAGCCATTCTTGGCTGACATGTAGACCCTCCTCATTGTCTGCGGGACATGCCCGCAGATTCCCTCCGCCTCGGCACGGCCCCTCATTGGTCCCTCATCCATCCTCCCAGCCGCACCGATCGCACGGCCGCGATCCCTCAACATAGACCCGCAAATCTCTGATGTCAAGCCGAAAAGAGGGGTCTCAACAGGGCGGCGGCGGTATGACATCCCCGTCCCGTCCGGCTCGGATGCGATGTTTGCGAGCCGACCGTAGACAGGGAGAACGCCATGACAGTGCTGCTGCCGATCCTCGGAATCCTGCTCGGCGCGCTCGTTGCGACCGTGCTGCTGCGCCCCAACACGCAGCGCATGCGCGATGAGCTGAAGGCGGCCTCGCTCGACGCGATGGCCCAGACCGGAGCCTCGCTGGCGCAGAGCGTGTCCGACTCGCGCGGCGCCGAGCAGGAGCGGGTGGCCGGCGAGATGGCCAGGCGCACCGAGGAGATCAAGGGCCTGGTCGGCCCTGTGCAGGAGAAGCTGGGCAGGATGGAGAGCGAGATCGGCCGCCTCGAGCGCGAGCGCCGACAGGCACAGGGCGAGCTGGCGCAGATGGTCCGCCAGCTGGGCGAGGGCGTCGGCACGCTGCGTAAGGAGACCGGGAACCTCGTCTCCGCGCTGAAGCGCCCCTCGACGCGGGGCTCGTGGGGAGAGATCCAGCTGCGCAACGTCGTCGAGATGGCGGGCATGGTCGCGCACTGCGACTTCGTCGAGCAGAGCACGATCCAGACGAGCGAGGGCCCGCTTCGCCCCGACATGCTGGTCAAGCTGCCCGGCGAGAAGCTGGTCGTCGTCGACTCCAAGGTCCCGCTGGACGCCTACCTGTCCTCGCTCGAGGCCGAGGAGGAGGGCGAGCGAGCCGCACACGCCGCCCGCCACGCCCGCCAGACACGCGAGCACATCGTCAAACTGGCCGCGAAGGGCTATCAGCGCCAGTTCGACTCGACGCCCGAGTTCGTCGTCATGTTCGTTCCCTCCGACGGCATCTACCAGGCTGCGCTGGCGCACGACCCGGGGCTGATCGAGTACGGCGTCTCACAGCAGGTTCTGATGGCCACACCGACGACGCTGATCGGCCTGCTCTGGGCGGTCCACTACGGCTGGCGCCAGGAGCTGATCGCGGAGTCGGCCCGCGAGATCGCCGAGGCGGCACGCGAGCTGCACCAGCGACTGGGACGGTTCGTCACGCCGTTGGCCAAGGCCGGCCGCCAGCTCGACTCGGCCGTGTCCGCCTACAACGAAGCGGTCGGCTCGTTCGACAGCCGGGTGATCCCGCAGGTGCGGCGCATCGAGCTGGCCGGCGCGGCCTCGGAACGCGAGGTGCAGGCGCCGGCGGCCGTCGAGATCACGGCGCGGGCGATCGCGGCGCAGGGCGAGCTGGAGCGTGAGCTGGCGCAGGCATTGCCGCGCGGGCGGGACCCGGAGCGACAGGGGCCGCCGCGGATCGTCTCCGACGGTTGAGCTCCAGCGCGAGCATCGCCACCGCGACCGGCACGGTCGCGGGCAGCTCGTCGACGAAGAAGAAGAGCAGGTCGAAGGCCAGCGCGAGCCCCGCGGTGAGGATCGCCGCGTCGCGCTGGGAGCGTCCGTTGCTCGCGAGCAGCCCGCCCAGCACGGCGGCGACGAAGAGGTCGCCGTAGCCCATCAGGGCCGAGCCGAACGAGGCGCTCTGCAGCCGCGGCAGGCCCGCGGCGGGGCGGGCCGCGTTGAGCGCGTCGTTGGGCTGCTGGAGCAGGTCGGAGACGACCAGCGCGGTGTCGGCCAGAGCCATCGCGACGATCCCGACCGCGAGCCAGCGCGGCGGCGTGATCGCACCGAGCAGCGAGCCCAGGGCGACGCAGCTGAGCCCCGACAGCAACGTCGCCGCCCCGTTCCCGGCAAGACCGCCCCGATCGGCCCAGGCCAGCGCGAACAGCGCCCCCGCCAGCAGCGCGCGCCGGGGCCGGGCGCCGCGTGAGAGGCGTCCCAGGGCCAGCGCGGCCAGCAGCGGCACCGCGATCAGCGCGAGATAGGTCAGGCCCTGTGCGCTGGCCCGTTCGGCGCCGCGGGCGACCAGCACGAAGGCCACGATCGAGACGGGCAGCACCGCCGCCCAGCCCCCCGCGCGCAGACGCTGCAGCGGGCTCCAGGCGACCGGGACGGGCAGCGCGACCAGCGCGCCCTGGAACAGCGAGAGCGAGGCGATGGAGAGCCAGAAGGGCATGCCCTACCCGACCTTAGAGGCAAGCCGGCCGCGGCGATCCGATCCCGGAGGCCCGACCCGCCGGCGCCGCGCTCGTCGCGCTCCCGCGCCCACCCGGCGGGCACATAGGATTGCCCTGTGAACGTCCCCGCCACCCAGACACCGCCGATCCTGCACCTCTCCTCGGTGATCGGCAGTCCCCTGCGCGACTCCGACGGCAGCCGGCTGGGGAGGGTCGACGACCTGATCGTGCGTCTGGGCGGCGTCGGCTACCCCCCCATCACGGGTGTGCTGGTGACGGTCGCCGGACGCGAATCGTTCCTCGGCGCCGACCGCGTCTCTGACATCGGACCGGACGGTGTGGTGCTGCGCAAGGCCAAGCTCGACCTGCGCCAGTTCGAGCGCCGCCCCGAGGAGGTGCTGCTGCGCCGGGACCTCCTGGACCGCCAGCTGATCAACGTCGAGGGCGCGCGACTGGTCAGGGCGAACGAGATCGAGCTCGCCCTGGTGGCGGGCTTCTGGCGGGTGGTGGGCGTCGACACGGGCCCGCGCGGCGGCCTGCGGCGCCTGCTCCCCAAGCCGCTTGCGGCGCACGTCGCGACGGGCGAGTTCCTCGACTGGGCCGGCGTCGAGCCGTTCGTCGGGCACGTGCCGACGGTGCGCCTGCGCGTACCCCACCCGAAGCTCGCCAAGCTGCACCCTGCGCAGATTGCCGACCTGGTCGAGGCCGCCTCGCGCCAGGAGGGCGAGGAGATCATCCAAGCCGTCGGCGACGACGACCGCGAGCTCGAGGCCGACGTCTTCGAGGAGCTCGACGACCAGCACCAGCGGGAGTTCCTCGAGGATCGGCCCGACGAGCAGGTTGCCCAGATCCTCTCGCGCATGGCCGCCGACGACGCCGCCGACGTGATCGGCGAGCTCGAGGAGGAGCGCCGCGAGGCGCTGGTGGCGCTGCTGCCGCTGGCTCAGCGGGTCAAGGTGCGCGTGCTGCTCGGTTACGACCCCGCCGAGGCGGGGGGCCTGATGAGCCCGGACTTCGTGCTGCTTCCCGGCTCGAGCACCGTCGAGGACGCGGCGCGAGAGATCCGGCGCAGCTCGGTCGCGCCGGAGCTGCTGACCGTCGTGTTCGTGAGCTCGCCCGACGGCGCGCTCGGGGGCAGCGTGCCCGTAGCGGCCCTGCTGCGGGCCGAGCCGGGTAGCAGGCTCGACGCCGAGCTCAAGCACGAGACTCCCTGCCTCTCGACCGACGCGCCCTTCGAGGAGGTGGCCAGGCTGATGGCCGACTACAACCTCACCTCGATCCCCGTCGTCGACGAGCGCAAGCGCATGGTCGGCGTGGTGACGGTCGACGACGTGCTCGAGGCGATGCTGCCCCGCGGCTGGCGGCGTCGTTTCGGGCTTCTGGGCGAGGACTGAATAGACTGCCGCGCGATGAGCAGCGTGAACGGCCAGTTCGATGGCGGTCCGAGTACCGTCCGTCATGCGTCGTGTCCGGTCGGCCACCCGTGGCCGACCGCGCCTGCCTGCCCGGCTTAGCCGCCGCCGCACCCGCATCCTGGTCCTCCTGGGGCTGCTCGGCCCGGGGTTGATCGCGGCCAACGCCGGCAACGATGCCGGTGGCGTGGCGACCTACTCGGAAGCCGGCGCGAAATACGGCTACGGGTTGCTGTGGACGATCGTGCTGATCACGATCTCGCTCGCGATCGTGCAGAAGCTGGCGGCCCGCATGGGCATTGTCACCGGCAAGGGCCTGTCCGAGCTGGTGCGCGAGGAGTACGGGATCCGCTGGTCGGTGTTCGCGACGACCGCTGTCCTGATCGCCAACCTGGGCATCTGCATCTCCGATTTCGTGGGCGCCGGCGCCGCCCTCGGCCTGGCGGGGATCCCGGTCCAGCTCACCGTTCCGGTGATCGCCGTGGGCATCTGGCTGATAATCGTGCGCGGCTCCTACCGCCGAGCCGAGCGCATCTTCGTCTGGTTCACGATCCCGTTCTTCGCCTACCCGATCGCCGCCATCCTGGCCCACCCGGACTGGGGCGAAGTCGGCAAGGCGATCATCGAGCCCAAGCTGGAGAGCTCGCCCGCGTACCTGCTGCTGCTGATCGCGACGATCGGGACGACCATCACGCCATACATGCAGCTGTACCTGCAGTCGGCCGTGGTCGAGCGCGGCGTGCGCCACGAGGACTTGCGTCGCGAGGAAGGCGAGGCGGTCTCGGGCGCGGTGTTCGCATGTGTCATCTCGGGCTTCATCGTGATCGCGACCGGCGCGACCCTCTACACCCACGGCATCCACAGCGTCGGCTCGGCGGCCGACGCCGCCCGCGCGCTCTCCCCGTTCGCCGGCCAGTTCGCCGAGACCCTGTTCGGGATCGGGCTGCTCGGCGCCAGCCTGCTGGCGGCAGCGATCCTGCCGATCGCGACCTCCTACGTCGTCTCGGAGTCGCTGGGCTACGAGAAGGGGATCGGCCGTCGCCGCGCCGAGGCGCCCGTGTTCGTCGGCGTCATCACAGCGATGATCGTGATCAGCGCGCTCGTGGCGATGATCCCGCACGTGCCGGTGATCTCACTGCTGGTCGGGGTGCAGGTCGTCAACGGGCTGCTGCTGCCGATCAACCTGTTCTTCATCTGGCGTCTCTCCCGCTCGGAGAGGGTGATGGGCGAGCGGCGCAGCCGCGGGCTGCTCGACGGCGCGACCGGCGTCACCGTCGTCGTGCTCTCCTGCCTCTCGATCGTGTTGGTCGGCGTGACCCTGGCCGGGCTCTAGAGGCTGGAGTCGGCCAGCTGGCCCGAGCCCACGGGCGGGCGGACCAGCAGCGAGGCGCCGATCGCCCCGCCCAGGTCGCCCAGGGCTGCCACCTCTACGTGCGGCGGGCGCGTATCGATGAACAGATGCGGCCGCATCTGTATCGCGATCCGCTCCGCCATCGGCGCCCCCAGGCGCACGCCCAGGCCGCCCCCCAGGATCACCGCCTCGACGTCCAGCATGTTGACGGCAGAGGCGATCCCCGCGCCGAGCGCCTCGACGGCGCGCTCGATCATCTTCTCGGCCAGCTCGTCGCCGCGCTCCAGCGCCTTCGACCAGATGCCGCTGGTCAGGCGGGCGCGGCCGTGCTCCTGCATCAGCTTCAGCAGGTCGGTCTTCTCCCCCTTCTTGACCAGCTTCCGCACATGCTCCTCCATCGCCTCCCGACCCGCGTAGGCCTCCATGCAGCCGCGGCGCCCGCACGTGCAGCGGGCGCCGTCGAGCACGACGACCATGTGGCCGATCTCGCCCGCTCCCCCCCGCCCACGCCAGGCTTCGCCGTCCAAGATCACGCCGCCACCGACCCCGGTGCCCCAGGAGACGCCGAGCAGGGACCGGAAGGGCTTGCCCGCCCCCAGCTCGAACTCCGCTCGGGTGGCGAGCAGCACATCGTTTCCCAGCTTCACCTCGACCCCCAACTCATCGCGCAGCGCTCGGGCCAGAGGGAACGTGCCCTCCCAGCCGGGGAGGTTGCGCGCGCTGCTCACCTCGCCGTCCGACACCGTGCCGGGCGAGCCGACGCCGATGCCCTGCAGACCCGACGGCTCGAGTCCGGCGGCCGCGAGCGCTTCGCGCATCGCCGCGGCCATCTCACTGACCACGTCGGGTGGTCCGCCGCGCGTCGGGGTGGCCCGGCGGGCCGAGCCGAGCACCTCGTCCTCCGTGTCGACGACCACGGCCTGGATCTTGGTGCCACCGAGATCGATCCCGCCGAAGTTGGGCATCGCAAGGCATCATGGCAGACGCCTCGCGGCCCTCCGATACGCCCCGCCAAACTGCGCAAACAGCTGAATTTAGGCGTCCTTACGGGGTTTCTTCTATCGCTCTTACAGCTCCCTCCGAACATCGACAGGAAGGCAGATGACGAAACGAACTAGAGCATCCTGGCTCGTGTATGCACTGGGTGCTCTGGCAGCCGGAGCGATCGCGGCTGCAGTCCTGGTCGTCGGCCCGGCGCCGGCCAGCCAGTCGAGCATCACGCGGACGGCCACGGCGGCCCACGGCGTGGTCCAGTCGACCGTCTCGGGCAGCGGCAACCTCGAGCCGGTCAACCAGCTCAACCTCGGCTTCAAGACGGCGGGGACCGTCACGCACATCTACGTCAGCCAGGGCCAGCAGGTGGCCCAGGGCCAGCTGATCGCGACGCTCGACCCGCAGAGCGCCGAAGTGACCCTCGAACAGTCCAAGGCCAGCCTGCAGGCCGCCGAAGCGAACCTGGCCCGCGAGGAAGAAACCGACGGGGAAGGCTCGAGCAGCTCGGGCGGCTCCGGCACCGGCGGCTCCGCCACCGCGTCGGCGGCTTCCTTCACCCCCTCCACGACGACACCGGCCACGACGACACCGGTCACGACGCCGACCTCGACCACGCCGACCAGCGACAGCCCGGCCGCCACCCAGCCGACCCGCACGAGCTCTGAACCCGCCACGGGAGGGTCACAGAGGCAGTCGGCCCCGAAGAGCGAATCGAGCGGAACCTCCTCATCGTCCTCCAGCGCGGCCTCCTCGATCAGCACGGCGACCCGCGAAGCGAACATCGCCTCGGCCAGTGCGGCCGTCAAGAGCGACCGCCTGACCGTGCAGAGCGACGAACAGGCGGTTCAGGACACGAAGCTCTATGCCCCCGAGAGCGGCACGATCGCCTCGCTCTCCGGCCAGGTCGGCGAAGTCGTCTCGGGCAGCGGCACGACCCGGGCCACGAGCACGACGGGCGCCGGCTCATCGACCGGCACGGGCGGCACCGGCGCCTCGGGCGCGTCATCGGGCCGCGGCGCGACGACGTCCTCCAGCTCCTCCAGCTCCTCGACCGGCGCCGCATCGAGCTCATCCTTCGCTGTCCTCAGCGACCTCAGCTCGATGCAGCTGGTGGTGCCGCTCAGCGAATCGGAAATCGGCAGCGTCCGGGACGGGCAGATCGCCACCGTGACCGTCGAAGCGCTGGAAGGACGTAAGCTGGCCGCGCACGTCGGCGAAGTGGCGATCCTCTCCACCAGCAACAGCGGCGTCGTCAGCTACGACGTCACCTTCCAGCTCGACCAGATGGAACCGGGGCTGAAGCCCGGGATGAGCGCCACGGCCGAAGTCGTGGTCAAGCAGGCCGAAGGGGTGAACGTGCCCACCAGCGCGATCACAGCCGGCGCCGTGACGGTCCTCCAGAACGGCAAGCAGATCCGCCGCCGCGTGACGACCGGGCTGGCCGGGAACAGCACAACGATCATCCTGAGCGGCCTGCAGGCCGGCGAAACGGTGCTGCTTCCCAGCGCCAGCACGAGCTCCGGCCGCAGCTCGACGACGGGTACGCGTGGGGTGCGATCCCTCGGCGGTCTCGGCGGCGGCGCGGTCCCGGCAGGCGGCCTGGGTGGCGCCGGCGGCGGCGCCGGCGCCTTCTTCAGGGGAGGGGGCGGCTGATGCGCCGGCCGTCGCGCCGGCGAGGAGCGCCGGTCGCCCGCGTACCGCGTTCGGGGCCGCTGATCGCGCGGCCGCCCGCCCTGCCTCGGAGGTCCGGTCCGGTGATCGCGGTGCACGACGTCAGCAAGCTCTACGACCTCGGCCAGATCCAGGTCCAGGCGCTGGAGGGCGTATCGATGCAGGTGCAGGCCGGCGACCTGGTGGCGATCATGGGCAGCTCGGGCAGCGGCAAGAGCACGCTGATGAACATCCTCGGCTGCCTGGACGTGCCGAGCAGCGGCCGTTACCTGATCGACGGCCTGGACGTCAGCCAGATGGACGAAGACGATCTGGCCGACCTGCGCAACCGCAAGATCGGGTTCGTCTTCCAGAGCTTCAACCTGGTGCCCCGGACGAGCGCGCTGGTCAACGTGGAGCTCCCGCTCGCCTACGCCGGACTGCGGGGCGGTGAGCGGCGCCGACGCGCCGAGCTGGCCCTGCGCGCGGTCGGAATGAGCAACCGCAGCTCCCACCAGCCGTCTGAGCTCTCCGGAGGCCAGCAGCAGCGCGTCGCGGTGGCGAGGGCGCTCGTGACGAACCCGGCGCTGATCCTGGCGGACGAGCCGACCGGCAACCTCGACTCGCACTCGACCGAGGACGTGCTGCGGATCTTCTCGCGCCTGAACGAGGAAGGGCGAACGGTGATCCTGATCACGCACGAGCCCGATGTCGCCGCCCAGGCCAAGCGCGTGATCCGGCTCAGCGACGGACGGATCGTCGAAGACCGCCGCGCCTTCAAGGTGGACGACCCGCCGCCGGCGCTCCAGGCCCAGAAGACATCGCATCCCGCGCTCGACGCGGGGGTCGCGGGAGGCCATGCGTGATCGGCCCGGAGACGCTCCGGATCGCCTGGAGCGGCATCACCGCCAACAAGCTCCGCTCCGGGCTGACGATCCTCGGCATGACGATCGGGGTCGCGTCGGTGATCGTGCTGATCGCTGTCGGCAACGGCTCCTCCAAGGCGGTCCAGTCCCGCATCCAGAGCCTCGGCACCAACGTGCTGATCGTGCAGGCCTCCGGCGGCTTCCGCGGGGGTGCGAGGGCCAGCACGGCGGGAACGATCTCGCTGACCAAGCAGGACGCCCAGGCGCTGCAGGACCCGGCCCTCGCGCCCGACGTCAAGAGCGCCTCGCCGGTCGTCGACGCGACCGGCGTCAAGCTGGTCGCGGGCAGCTCCAGCTACGAACCCTCCTCGTTCATCGGGACCACGCCCTCATACGTGAGCGCCCACAGCTACAAGATCGCCGAAGGGACCTCGCTGACGGAAGAAGACGTCAGCAGGCACAAGCGGGTCGCGCTGATCGGACAGACCGTCCTGCAGGAACTGTTCGCGGGAGCCAGCCCGGTGGGTCAGAGCATGAAGGTCAACGGCTCCAGCTACGAAGTCGTCGGCGTGCTCGCCTCGAAGGGCTCCAACGGGGCCACCGACGAGGACGACGTCGTGATGGCGCCGATCACCACCGTGCAGGACTCCTTGACGGGCGCCGGCCCGATCGACTCGATCACGGTCGAGGCGAAGTCGGAATCGTCGCTCAACGCCGCCGAAGCAGAGGTCACGCAGATCCTCGATGAACGGCACAAGGTCAAAGACACGGCCGAACCTGGCTTCAGCGTGCTCAACCAGGGCTCGCTGCTCGAAACGTCGAGCTCGACCAGTGGCGTCTTCACAACGCTGCTGGGCGAGGTCGCGGCGATCTCGCTGCTGGTCGGCGGCATCGGCGTGATGAACATCATGCTGGTCAGCGTGACCGAGCGCACACGCGAGATCGGCATCCGCAAGGCGATCGGCGCCAGACGCGGCGACATCCTCACCCAGTTCCTGACCGAGGCGGTGCTCGTGTCGGTGTTCGGCGGCCTGCTCGGGGTCGCCGTCGGCGTGATCGGCAGTCAATTCGAAATCGCCGGCGTCCATCCGGAGATCGCCAGCTACTCGATCTTCCTGGCCTTCGGGGCGGCACTCGCCTCGGGCCTGTTCTTCGGCACCTATCCCGCCGCTCGCGCCGCCGCGCTGCGTCCGATCGAGGCGCTGCGCTTTGAGTGACCCGTCCCCCCCACAGGAGCCCCCCATGTCCTACCCGGAGCCCACGATCCCCACCACCCCCGAGTCAGCCTCGCAGGCGACCACAGACGACTATGCCCCCGACCTCCCCGAGGAGCAGGCCGCAGCCTGGCTCGAGGACGCCGAGGAGCTGCCGCCCCGCCCGCGCCGGCGCCTGCTGACTCCGGTTCCGCTCGCGCTCCTGGGCGTGCTGCTGATCGCCTGCGGCTTCATCGCCGGAGCGCTGGTCGAGAAGGGCCAGACCGCCAGCAGCGGCTCGGGCAGCTCAGCGGCGGCCGCGGGGTTCGCCTCGCGCCTGCGCGGCCTGGCGGCCGGCGGCGCCGGTGGCGCCGGGCTGGGGTCGGCGGGCGGCTCACAGGCCGCCGGGGGCCTCACCAGGCCGACGGCCGGAACCGTCGCCTACTCCTCCGGCGGGACGCTCTACGTGACCGGCTCGGAATCCAACACGATCAAGGTCACCACCTCAGCGGCGACGAGCGTGACGAAGACGGTCAAATCGGCCGTGAAGGACATCCGGCCCGGGGAAACCGTCACGGTGACCGGCCCCACCGCGAGCAACGGGACGGTCAGCGCCGAATCGATCCGGGTCGGTGCCAGCGGCGGCGGTCTCGGGGCGCTGTTCGGAGCTTCGGGAGCCGGCGGCGCAACGGCGGGTGCGAGCGGCTCGAGCTCGTCCTCGAGCGGCGGCCAGGCCCTCTTCGGCAGCGGCTGAGACCCACTTCCCCCCAAACCAAGGCATCGGCCTGCCGATGCAACGACAACAGATCAACGGAACAAGAAGGAGCCCCATGCACAGAATCAGAGGAAACCCGACCAAGCGCCTCGCGGTGATCGCGCTGATGGTGATCGCCAGCGCGCTGCTCGCGGCGTGCGGGAGCTCATCGTCGGCCTCGACCACGGCGAGCAGTACCGCCGCGGCCGCCAAGACCCCCGCCGGCACCCGCTTCGCCGCGCTGCGGGAATGCCTGAAGAAGAACGGCATCACGCTCCCCCAGCGCACGCCCGGAACAACCGGCCAGCGCCACCCGCCGACAGGCGGCGCCTTCCCGCTTGGAGGAGGCGGAGCCGGCGGATTCGCCGGAGGCGCGCACCTGCCCAGCGGGGTCACGCGGGCCCAGTACGAAGCCGCGCTGAAGAAGTGCGGCGGCGGCGTCGGCCGCTTCGGACCGCGGGCCAGGCTGAACAGCGCGAGCTTCAAGAAATCGCTCGAATCGTTCTCGGCCTGCATGCGCCAGAGCGGGATCAACCTGCCCGCCCCCAACACGTCGGGCAGCGGTCCGATCTTCGACACGAAAGGCCTGGACACGACCAGCGCGGCGTTCCGCTCGGCGCAGAGCAAGTGCGCCTCGCTGCTCGCCTTCAGGCGGCCGGGCACGCCGGGTCCGCCCGCCGGCGCGCCCGAAACGGCCGGCTAGCCAGGGCAGACGGTCGGGCGGACCCCCGGCGGCGTCCGCCCGTCGCCGGCGGGATCCGCGGCGAGGCTCCAAGGCGGCCCGGGGAGGGCGCCGCGGCACGCGAAGGCCGGCCGGCCGGCTACGGGCGCTTGGGGTCCGGGATCGCCGAGGAGGTCGGCTTGGCGGCGATCTTCGGCGTCGGGATCGCGGCGATGCGGCTGATCAGCTGAGTCCACTGGACGGGGCTGAGAAGGCTCGTCGTGACCACCGGGGCCGGCGCTGTCTGGCCCTTGGCGGCAGAGTGGGCTGCGGACCCGGTGGCGCGCAGCGCGGCCTGGGCGGTGGCGGGCTCGAAGATGAGCTCGATCTGGTTCCAGTGCGAGGACTCAGCCCGCGTGCTGGCCGCCGCGGGGTAGTGCATCAGGCTGAGGATTTCGTGCGGCACGAACCCGGGCGGCAGCGTCAGCAGCGCCCGAATCGTGAGATCGGTGATCGTGCCGGGGCCCTGGTGGTGGGCGAGGGGAACGCCGTTGATCGCGGTGATCTCGACGGCGTCGCCGCGATACTGGGGGGACGGAGCACCGGAGGCGGCGTACTGGCTCTGTCCGCAGCGCAGCGCGCCGACTGTCGGCTTCAGGCCGCTGCGCGACAGGAAGGCCAGCAGCGCGAGCACGCGCGAGTCGATCGAGCCGGCGGCGATGTCCTGGCGGTCGCAGGTGGGGATCGAGATGCCGGGATCGGACAGCACGGTGCGCTCGAGCTGCGTCTTGGAGAGCAGGAACACGTCGCTCGCGGTCGCGCCGAGCAGCGGGTCTGCGCTGCTGCTGGCGCCCTCGGGGTGCAGCGACTTCTGCAGCTGTGCCCAGTTCGCCAGCACCGGGCCCGGGTCGATGTAGCCGGTGTCCCCGGCCGGGCGGATCGCGAAGCTCAGGTGACCGGTGTGAGCGCCCTGAGCGGTCGAGACCCTGCCGAGCACCGTGCCGCTGGAGACGACCGCGCCGGCGCGCAGGGGAAGGTGCTGTGCGGCCGCTTCGCGTTTGGCCCTGCGGGCGGAGGCGACGACGGCCGCGGCTTTGGCGTCGGGGTTGCCCGGGTGGGCGAAGAGCCGCTTGCGATCCATGCCGGCGGGCACCGCTTCGCTCGTGGGGATCGATGCCTTGCCCCCGCCGGCGCCCGGGTTCTGCGGGGCCGGCGTCTTGACCTGCAGCGTGACCGGCGCCTGGATGCCCGCGGTGGCCGGCTTCGACGGGGCCGGGTCGCGTGTGCTGGCCGCCTCTATCGCCGCCGATGATCCGCCGGCTGCGCCCGGCTTGGGCAGCGTGTAGCTCGGCGCGATGCTGCCCAGCCCGGCGTAGGTGAACACGTCGCCGTAGACGTCGCGCAGGACGACGAAGCGCCCCAGCTTGCGGCTGTCGCCGACCTGCATGATGCGCCCGTCCTGGACGGCCACGACCGATGCGTCCGGCGAGCTGGTCAGCTCCACCAGCTGGATCTTCGGCGCGGCGTGGGCCAGGTGCGACGCAACCGCCGCGGTGGGCGACGGTGCGGCCGAGCTGCCCGGCGTCGCGGCGCTCGAGCCGGCCGGCGCCGCGGCGGCCGTCGCGTTCGCCGTCGCGTTCGAGCCGGAGGTTTCTTCGGGGGGGAGCGCTCCCCATTCCAGCAGCTTGGCGTCGACCGGCGGACGGCCGTCGATCAGGCCGGTCAGAGTCGCGATCACCGACTTCGGGTAGGTCGAGATCAGCTTCGCCCGGAGCAGCACCGATTCGACATATTCTTCGGAGTGGTTGTAGGCCAGGATCGCCCGGCGCAGGTTGGTCGCGGCACCGGCCGCCCGCAGGTAGCGAGCGGCGGCGAAGACCGCATCGACGGGGTTGTAGGGGTCGGCGTAGCCGGCGTTGAGGGCGTCGACGCCGTACTGCATCCACGTTTCGGGCATGAACTGCATCCAGCCGACGGCGCCGGCGCTCGAAACGGACTGGTCGGCCCCGTAGTCGGTCTCGATTTCGTTGATCGCCGCCAGGATCTGCCAGGGCACGCCGTACTGGACCGCGGCCGCCTTGTAGATGGGCAGCAGGAACAGCGGCACCCGGTAGAAGGCGAGGGCCTGCACCGAGGCCTGCGAGGAGGCCAGCACGGCGGCCAGCGCGCCGGCCTCGGCGATCGACTGCGGCGAGCCTTCGACGTTGTTTTCGCCGTTCTTGCCGTTCTTGCCGGTCTTGCCGGTCGTCTGCTTGGCGGTCGAGCTCACCTTGGGGCTCTGCGCAGCGCCCTTCGTCGGTTTCTGGCGGCGCTGCAGGACCACGGCGGGCGCTTCCTGGGCGCTCGGCGCGGGGGCCGGTGCCTTCGGGGTCGTGCTCGTGGTGGTCGGCGTCGTCGCGGTCGTGGTCGGAGCCGGCGTCGTCGAGGTGCTGGTGGGCACCGTGGCGGGCGCTTCTCCGGCGGCTTCGCCGCTGGCGGAGACTTCCGGGGTCGTCGGCACGTTGCCGAACGAGGACGCCATCGCGCCACCGGCCAGCGGGCCTCCCAGGCTCGCGGCTGTGAGCCCTCCCCCGGCGAGGAGGGTGAGCACGGCGTTTAGAGCTCTGCGGCGAGCTCCGGTAGGGGGCGTCATGCCTTGATTTCGGTCATCTGTGGGTCGTCCCATGGGCGTGGCCGGCGCACCTGATCCACATTCGCGGGATACGCCCACCGGGAGTCATATCGGCAGAGGATCAGCAATCCGTAAAGGATTCGTAATCGGGCTGCCAAATGTTTTCCATGGCTCCTTGCAGGCAATTATGAGGGATCGGCGCCTCTGGTGCTGCCAGTTCGCCTGCAGGGGCCCCTCTCCTGCACCGCGCCGGGCTGCGCCGCTCTCCGCTACGCTGACCCGGTGGAAACGATCGACTCGATCATCCAGGTCGCCCTGGCGGTGATCGTGATCCTGCTGGTGCTGATGCACTCGGGCAAGGATTCCGGGCTGTCCGGGGCGTTCGGCGTCGGCAGCGGCACGGGGCCGCTGGGCGGCGGCTCGATGGTCGAGCGCAACCTGAACCGCTGGACCGTCGTGTTCGCGGTGCTGTTCTTCCTGAACGCGATCGTGCTGCTCAAGGAACCCTGGTCCTGAGCCTCTCACCGGTCGCCCTCGCCCGTCTCGCCCTCCGGGCGGGCGCCACCCACGGCGTCTAGGGCGTCCAGGATCCTCAACGCCTCGGCGCGCAGTTCGACGTCGAGAGCGCGGTAGTCGGGCTCGGACAGCTTCCCGGTTCGGTAGTCCATCTCGGCGTCGCGTATCTCCCGGTACTTGGCCTCCCTGGCCGCCTCGAGCTCGTCGCGGCGCAGCGTTGCGCCCTCGGCGGCGTCGCTGCTCGGCGCGCCGGCCGGCGCCTGCGACGCTTCGTAGCGCTGCTGCTCGGCCCTGCGCAGCGGTGCGATCAGGACGAGCACGACCAGCCCGAGCAGCAGCAGCGTCAGGACTGCAATCAGGAGATCCACGGCGGCTGCGAGCGCGGGGCGCTCAGGCGCGGACCAGGTCGCGCGGAGCTCGTGCCCGGGAGCGAGCCGCGACGCGCCTGCGCACCGTGCTCGGCGCGGGCCAAACGGCGATCACGCCGCCGATGAACACGATCAGCCCGCCCAGCCAGATCCACATGACGAGCGGCGAGACGATGAAGTGGAAGCGCGCCGGCGGCGGGTTGGACAGGTAGCTGCGGGCCAGGTACAGCAGTGCGATCGGCGCCTCTTCCGGCCCGAGTGTGGCGTTGCCGGCACTGACGATCTTCTTCAGCGCGGGGGTGTCGATGTTCGGCTCGATCGCGCTCCAGACGTCTCTGGTGAGCCCCCCGTCCATGCTGATGTGGCTGACGGGCTGGCCTTCGATCAGGCTGCCGACCGTGCCCTGGCTCGCTTCCTGGGAGGCGTAGAACCCCTCGCTGGGATACAGCGTGGCGACGTGTCGCCCGCCCTTGCTGACGTCGAGCATCGCGCCGAGGCTGAGGGTCGAGCCGGTGTGGGCCCTGTCGTACTTCGGCGTGACCGTGGCGGTGGGCCGCACGTAGCGGATCTGGTAGGCGCCGACGTGGGTCCTGCCGCCCGGCGTCAGCTGCACTTCGGTGGCGTGCTGGAAGGAAGAGGACGCGGCGACGCCCACGAACAGCACCGCCATCCCGATATGGACTATGTAGCCGCCGTAGCGGCGACGGTTGCGCCGGACCAGGGCGAGCAGCGCGACGGGCGCCGGCTCTCCGGCCATCGCCCGCCGGGCACGGGCGCCGCGCACGAACTCCTGTCCGACGCTGCCGAACACGAAGGCGGCGGCGCAGAACATCGCCAGCGCCAGCGGCTTGTGGGCGAGCCCGGCAGCCCACAGCACGAGCAGCGTTCCGACACCCGCCGCGACGGGCACGAGGAAGTTGCGCCGCGCGTTGGCCAGCGTCGCTTTTCGCCAGGCGATGACCGGGCCGATGCCGCTGAGCAGCACGAGGATCAGGGCCAGCGGGACGGTGTAGCGGTCGAACCAGGGCGGCCCGACGGAGGCTTCCTGGCCGGTCACGGCCTCCGAGATCAACGGGAAGTAGGTCCCCCAGAAGATCACGAAGCACAGCGCCACCAGCACGAGGTTGTTGGCCAGGAAGACCGATTCGCGGGAGAGCAGCGAGTCGAGGCGGTTCTCCGAGCGCAGCATCTCGCGGCGCGAGACGACCAGGTAGATCGAGCCGGCGATCAGCACCGCGATCAGGCACACGAACGGGACGCCGAGCGTCGCGCCTCCGAAGGCGTGGATCGAGTTGAGCACGCCGCTGCGCACCAGGAACGTGCCCATGATCGCAAGGGTCCCCGTGGCCAGGACCAGCGATACGTTCCAGACCTTCAGCATGCCCCGTTTCTCCTGCAGCATCAGCGAGTGCAGGAAGGCCGTCCCGGTCAGCCACGGCATCAGCGACGCGTTCTCGACTGCATCCCAGCCCCAGTAGCCGCCCCAGCCGAGCTCGGAGTAGGACCAGCGGGCGCCCAGCAGGATGCCGAGGCCCAGGAACAGCCAGGCGGCGAAGGCGAAGCGTCGGATCGCCTTGATCCAGTCAGCGTCGACGCGCCGGGCCAGCAGGGCCCCCATGCCGAAGGCGAGGGGGATCGTGCACAGCGTGTAGCCGGAGTAGAGCATCGGGGGGTGGATCATCATCGTCGGGAAGCGCAGCAGCGGGTCGAGGCCGGCGCCTTCGGGCGGGGCAGGCCGCGTCGTCGCGAACGGGTTCGCGTAGAAGATCATCAGGCAGATGAAGAAGCCGCCGAAGCCGAGCAGGATCGCCGTCGCATAGGACGCGATGTCGCGCATCCGCTTGCGCGTCAGGAACAGGGCCAGGCTCGACCACAGCGACAGCAGCCAGGCCCACAGCAGCAGCGACCCTTCCTGGGAGGACCAGACGGCGGCGGCCCGGTAGAAGGCGGGGGTCGTGCGGCTGGAGGTGTCGGCGACCGTGTTGAAGCTGAAGTCGTTGCGCAGGAAGGCGACCTCGAGCACGACGAACGCGACGGTCAGGATCCCGGCGAGCGCGTAGACGGCGCGGCGTCCCGACTCCGAGAACTCGGGCCGACCGCGGCGTACCCCATAGAGCGACGCGCCGATCCCGTACAGGCACACGCCGAGGGCGAGCAGCAGGCAGGCGAAGCCCAGACCGGCCATCAGTGGCTAGGACCGGAGGTTCCGGGGTCGGCGCGGCGGGATGACACTCAGTAGTTCTGCTTCTCGCTGGGGGGAGCCGTCTTGTACTTGGACGGGCACTTCGTGATCAGCGAGTTGCGTTCGCCCACGTAGCGCCCATCCTGCTTCTCGACGTTGATGATCACCTCGCGGCCTTCCCGGAAGGGATCGGGCACGGTCCCCGTGTAGGCGAGCGGCACGGTCGTCCCGCCTGCGCGGTCGCGGACCGCGAAGTCGAGGACGCCCCCTTCGCGGCGCACGCTGCCGGGGGCGACCGTTCCCGTCAACACGTAGCTGCGGCCGGGCTGCGCCTCGCGGACCAGCTGGCTGGGGGAAAGCGCGGGGCTGGCAGCGCTGAAGCTGGTGTAGATCAGGGCGCTTGCCAGTACCACCGCTGCGCTAAGCGCCACGACCAGGCGCATCTTTCGTTTGCGCGCGGGGTTCATCCCCCCAAGTATCTCAAACCCCCAGCCGCCGACAGCCGCCAGCCTCGCTCAAGCTCGAACGCGACGCCGCCGAAAGGAAACAAAGGTCGCGCAGCGAAACCTTTGGACACCTGAGGCGTCCTATCAGGTGAGGACCGATGAGACCAAGACTTCTGAATCCACTCCGCGAAGCTGCCACCGATCGCCCGGCCAGGCGGGGCCACCGCCGCCGCGCCGAGCGGCACGGCGGCGAAGCGCGTCCCGCCCGCACTCCCGAGCCGCCGCTCGGCGAGCGGGCGGTGCGAGCCTGCGACCCGGAGGCCGAACGGGTTCGCCAGGCCGGCGGCCCGCTCGACGAGGCCTTCTACACCTGCGGCTGCGGGTACCGGTTCAGCGCCGCCGTCTCGACGACGGTCGCCTGCCCCCACTGCGGCACCGACCAGGCCTGGTAGCCCGGCCGCTCCGGGCAGGCCGGGCGGGCATGCGCCACCGGCCCTCCCTCGGCCCGCTGCGGAGGAATACGCGGGCGTGCCCCCGCCCAACCGGTTAGGTTCTGGGCGTGGCCCAGCCGGTCGTGCCCGATCAGAGCCCCCCTCCCGGTCAGGGCATGGGTTACGGGCTGCTGGGCCCGCGCACGCGGCACCTGATCGCGCTGGAGTTCGGCAACAAGGCGCAGTTCGACGACCCGAGCCTGGAGTGGCGGCGGCTGTTCTGCGAGCTGCTCGGCACGTTCCTGCTCGTGCTGGTCGCGGCCGGCGGCGC
>JBKQOO010000162.1:0-14909 GCA_052145475.1 Solirubrobacteraceae bacterium | reverse complement strand
GCACTCGCTGTGGATCGGGGGCAGTGCCTCCTTGACCGGGCCGATGGTCGTCTCGAACATCAGGTTGAAGTCGCGCGCCTCGGTCAGGTCGCACTCCTCGGTTTCGCCGGGGTGACGGGACGGTTTGAGGCCGCAGGAGAGCTCGGCGAGATGATCCGCCCGGAAACGCTGCCCGCAGGTCCGGCAGTCGACCAGCGGGTCGGTGAAGCCGGCCAGATGGCCCGAGGCCTCCCACACGCGCGGATGCTGCAGGATGGCCGAGTCGATCGCCACGATGTCGTCGCGTTCCTGCAGCATCGCGCGCCACCACTCGTTCTTGACGTTCGTCTTCAGCAGCACGCCGTAGTGGCCGAAATCGTAGGTCGAGCCGACGCCGCCGTAGATCTCAGAGGACGGGAACACGAACCCGCGCCGCTTGGACAGCGCGACGATCTTGTCCATCGTCACCACGTCGACGCTCGGCTTTGGCGTGTCTGGCTGGTTCGGCGGGGGCGTCATCGGGGCGAGGGATGCTATTCAAGCGGCCGCCGCCGTGAGATCGCTCCTCCGTTCGGGGTATCGGCGACCCCTGCCCGCGGCGATCCGCAAGCTCGCTTGCACCAGCCGAGCGGGCATCGCGCCCGGCCTCCTGCTCGGGTCGAGAACGGACGGGTGTACGAGCGAGCAGCTTCGGGGTCAAGGTCTCGGCTCGATCTGCCGAAGTCATTCATGTCCACTCTCAGGCTCGACCCTCGACCCTGCGGTGGAAACCCCCCATGACACCTCGAGGTCAGGAGCACAGATGTACCCCGTTGGAGACACCAAAGGAGAGACGGACGCCGCCTCGCGCGGATTTCTGATCAGCCGCGGCGAGCTGGCCCACGACACGAGCGTGCTCGGCGTCGAGGGCGATCTCGACCTCGCCTCCGCGCCCAGCCTCAAGTGGGCTCTGGAGGATCTGCAGTCGGCGGGCAGCCGGCACGTCGTTGTCGACCTGTCCCGCGTCAGCTTCATCGACTCGACCGCCCTGGGCGTGCTGGTGGGCGCGCAGCGCGCGCTGGATCCGGGGGTGCGCCTGGCCATCGCCTGCTCGGAGGAGAACGTCCTGAGGATCTTCGAGCTGACCGGCCTGGACGGCATGTTCGAGATCGTCCCGACACTCGAGGATGCGCTCGGGTATGTCCAGGGGAGCACGACGGCGGCCGGCTGATGCCCCGTCTGATCGGAGCCCCGAGGTCTCCCGGCGCGCCGCTCTCGAGCCTGGCGCTCGCTCTTGCCACGCTGACACTGCAGGCCGGCCTGGCGCCGGCCTCGGCCGACTCGGCCAAGCGCGCGCGCTCCGTCCAGCCTTCGGCGCCGGTCCCGGCCGTCGAAGCTCCGGCCGCTCCGGGCGCTGTCGAAACGACGTCGAGCTCGCACCAGCCCGCGAAGGATCAAGCGGTCAAGGCGCCACGCCGCCATGACCGTGGTGCCGGCAGCTCGCCGAGCACCACGCCGGCGCCCATCAGCGCCCAGGCCGGGCAGAGCGGCGGCACGCCGAGCGAAACCAGAACGACGCCGAGCCACGGGCGCGGTCCCTCGCGCCGCCTCGGCCGGAACGGCGCACGGGGAGGGCGCGACTCGTCCGGACAGGGCGGTTCGGGCCCCGGCGTCGCCCAGGCCCAGGCCCAAGCCCAGGCGCAGGCCCAGGCCCAGGGCAAAGGCCACAAGGAAAGGGAACGGGAACAGCGCGAACTTCACCGCCGTGAACGCGAAGAACGCCACGAACGGGAAGGCCACAAGGAATCGCGCAAGGAACGTCAAGCGCGTGAAGCCCGGGAAGCGCGCGAAGCGCAGGAACCCAAGGAAGGCGTGGTCACGGCGAGCAGGGCAGACGGTCCGACGGCCGTCGCGAGCGCGGTGGCGGCCGTGACCCAGACGGACCCGGCGGCGCCGGCAGTCGCGCCACCGGCGATCGTGGCGGACCGCGCCAGCCGCGTGACCGGGGGCGCGCGCCGGCGGCACCGCGCCGGCGCCCGCCGGGCGGCCCCGGCCAATCCGGCCGGCCGGGTCGTGCCGGTCCATCTGCCGGCGGCCGCCGCGACTCCTGCAGCGATCCGCACGCGGAGATCCGGCGGGCCGCCGGCGCACCGGGTCGCGCCGCATCGCCGGACGAGCTCGCAGCTGGTGACGACGGTGACGCGGATCATCGGCGTGATCCCCACATCGCTGTGGATCCTGATCGGCGCGCTCGCGGCCGCCGCGACGGCCTTTGCGATCGCCTCGCGAGTGGCGACTCGTCGGGCGGGCAGGCTGGCAAGGCAGCGCCGCGCGCTGCTCGAGGACGTCGGCCTGCTGCAGGCGGCCCTGCTGCCCGAGCTGCCGGACCGGCTCGGCCCGGTGACCACGACGGCCTCCTACCGGCCCGCCTCCGGGCCCGGCGCGGGTGGCGACTTCTACGACGTCTTCGCGCTCGAGGATGGGCTGGTCGGGGTGATCGTCGGCGACGTCTCGGGCCACGGCCGCGCCGCGCTGCCGCACACGACGCTGCTGCGCTTCACCCTGCGCGCCTACCTCGAGGCAGGGCTCTCGCCCAGGGAGTCGCTGCGCTCGGCCGCCCCGGCGCTGGAGCGCCAGCTGGGTGGCTCGTTCGCGACGGTGGTGCTCGCCACTTACGACCCGCGCCGGCGTCTGCTGACCTACGCCTGCGCCGGGCACCCGCACCCGCTCCTGACGGGTCTCCCGCACGACGCGCCGATCATCGCGTGCTCGGCCCCTCCGATCGGTGCGGGCAGGCCGACAGGCACTCGCCAGACGGTCGTCTCGATCCCGGGCGGCACCGTCGCGTGCTTCTACACGGACGGGGTGATCGAGGCGCGGGTCGACGGTGAGCTCTACGGCTCGCGACGCCTGTCCGATGCGCTGAGCAGCCTCGGCCCGACGCCGACGGCAGTCGCCCTGCTGGATCGAGTCGCCGAGGATACCGACCGCCGTCCCGACGACATGGCTGCGTGCCTGCTCGGCATCGAGGGCGAGCCCGACGGTCCCGTCATCAGGGTCGAGGAGCTCGAACTGGACGGGCGTGAGGCCACCCGCCAGCGGGCCAGGCGCTTCCTGCTCGCGACCGGTCTCGCCGAGAGCGAGATCGACGCGGCGCTCAACTCGGCTCGCGCCGTCGCGGCCGACCACGGCAGCGCGCTCCTGAGGGTCCGGCTCGGAGAAGGCCGTCCCGTGGTTACGCTGACCCACGACAACGTCGCGCCGCTCCGGGCGCGCGCGATCGCCCGCACCCAGGAGGTAGCTCTGTGAACGTCAACGCCAATCCCGCCCCCGACGTGGACGCGGCGCTGGTCCTCGGCATGGCCTCGACCGCGATCCCGTTCGCACGCTCGCCGGAGGCCCAGGCCGAGCGCTGGCTGCGAATCCTGCGCCTGCACGGCCGTGCCGGGGCGGCGCTGCAGGCCCTGGGGGTCAGCGAGGCGCCGCTGGAGGGGGCCGGCGAGGATGACCACGTCGCCGCCGATCAGCCGGTCGGCGAGGATGTCGTCGCGAAGGTCGGTCAGACGGCGGCCCTGGTGGCAGGCCGGCGCGGCTCGCCCTCGGTCGGAACCCGGGATGTCCTGATCGCCGTGATGGAGGTCTACGGAGCGGAGTTCGACCACGTGCTCCGCGCCCATGGGACCGACCGCGACGAGGTGCTGGCCCGACTCGACCTGCAGGCCGCCTGAGCTCGTCCGCGGCGGCATCCGAAGCGTAGGGGCGGATTGCCGCCGGCGGGCGCGGCGCTGGACGCCGCATAAGATGGCCCGCCGTGGCCCGGATCCTGATCGTTGGCGGAGGCTGCCGGGGCCGGGCCCTGGCAACTGAGCTGCTGGCCCGGGGACACGCGGTCCGAATCACCACCAGGACCGAGGCGGGCCGAGCTGCGATCGAGCAGGCCGGCGCGGAGTGCTGGGTGGGCACGCCGGACCGCCTCGCCACCCTGCGGGGCTCGCTGGACGGCGTTGCGGTGGTGTGCTGGCTGCTCGGGGGCGCGACGGGGGATGCGGGCGAGTTGCGCGCTCTGCACACGACCCGGCTGGAGCTGTTCCTGACGCAGGCGATCGACTCGACGGTGCGCGGGTTTCTGTTCGAGGCGCGGGGCTCCAGCACGCCGCCGGAGGAGCTGGCCAGGGGCGAGGAGGTGACCCGCCGTCTGACCGGACGCAACCAGATCCCCGCCACCTTCCTGCGGGAGGATCCCGCCGGGAGGGCGGCCTGGCAGCAGGCGGCCCTCGATGCGATCGGGGGGCTGCTCGAGCCGGCGCGGCGTTCGGGCTAGTACGAAAAGGCACGATCGCGCGCGGTGGTCAAGCGTGCGCTGCGAGCATCCGATGAGGGGAGGGCCATGGCAGCGGATCGCTCCAGATACGGCCTGCTCGTCTCGGCTCTCGGGGCCGTGATCCTGATCGTGGCCGTGTTCCTGCCCTGGTACGGGTTCACCCTCACCCAGGCCGGGGCGGGCTCCCTGGTCCAGGCGGGAGATCAGTTCGCCGCGCAGTTCGGCAACCCGGCGCTGCAGTCCTATGTGGCGGGCCTGCATGGCACGATCACGGCGCTGGGAGGCCAGCAGATCGCCTCGGAGACGGCGCACCAGGCGTTCAGCGAGCTGAGCGTCGTGATGCTCGTGCTGGCCGGCCTGGCGATGTTGGATGCGCTGTTCCCGCTGGCTCGTGCCGCCGCGCCCCTGCCCGATGGCGCCGGCGGGGCGGTCGTACTGCTCGGTCTGCTGGCCGGGCTCTGCGTCCTGTACCGGATGGTGCTGCCGCCCAGCCCGGCGGGCGGCCTGGTCGACCTGTCGCTGCGCGAGGGCGCCTGGCTCGCCCTGCTCGGATCGATGATGATGGTCGTGGGCGGCCTGTGGCCGCGAACGATGCCCCTGGTCTCGCCGCCGGAGGAGCGCGGTCAGGGCCAGGACATCTGGGCGAGCCTGTCCGGCTGGACCCCCGGCGCATAGCTGGGGCGCCGCGCCGGGACGGCCGAGCCGCTGCACTATCCTGATCTGTAATCCCCCAAAATCCGATCAGGATTTGATTGAGAAGGACGGTATCCACCATGTCCGATTATGCGAAGGACGTGCTCGTCGACGCCGACTGGCTCCAGCGGCACATCGATGACCAGGCCATCAGGATCGTGGAGGTGGACGAGGACCCGGCGCTGTACGCCGCCGCCCACATCCCCGGCGCGATCGGCTTCGACTGGCGCGAGGACCTTCAGGACCCCGTGCGCAGGGACTTCCTCGGCCCGCGCGAGTTCGGCGAGCTGCTTGGGGCCCGCGGCATCTCCGACGAGCACACGATCGTGCTCTACGGCGACCGCAACAACTGGTTCGCCGCGTACACCTACTGGTACCTGAAGTACTACGGCCACGAGCGGGTGCTGCTGCTCAACGGTCCGCGCGAAAAGTGGATCGAGGAGGGGCGTCCCACCTCCGCGGATGCCCCGGACCACGAGCCGGCGAGGTTCACGGCCGAGCCGGGCGACGAGCGCATCCGGGCTCGTCGCGACGAGGTGCTGGCGGCGATCGGCGGACCGACACGACTGGTCGACGTGCGCTCGCCGGCCGAGTTCGCCGGCGAGATCGTCTCTCCCCGCGGCTACGAGCTGGAGGGCGCGCAGCGGGCGGGGCACATCCCCGGCGCCGCCTCTGTGCCGTGGGCCGAGGCGGTGAGAGACGACGGCACGTTCAAGTCGCCCCGAGAGCTGCGCGACCTGTATGAGGGCAAGGGCGTGCTGAACGGCGAGGAGATCATCGCCTATTGCCGGATCGGCGAGCGCTCGGCTCACACCTGGTTCGTCCTCCACGAGCTGCTGGGTCACGACCGCGTGAAGAACTACGACGGCTCCTGGACCGAGTGGGGCAGTCTGGTCGGCGTGCCCGTCGAGACGGGCAGCTAGCGCCGCTCGCGCTGCGGCCGCCGGGTCTCGCCTGGCGGCCGCGCGCCCCGCTCAGGACTCCGGGCCCTCGGCGCGCAGCGCCAGCGCACCGTCGACGTCCTCTTGCAGCCGCGTCAGCAGGTGCTCGATGATGCGCGCGGTGGCGCCCCAGATCAGGTGCTCGCCCACGAGGTAGGCATCGGTCCGGAAGGTGACGCCACGACGCTCGAGCGTGGCGACGGTACGGCCGGCCCTGACCTCGGCCAGCGACAGCTCGAGCACGGCGTCCACCTCCTTGGGCGAGAGCTCCCAGGCGATGCCGGCGCGAATCGCACCCACGAAGGGATGGATCAGGTAGTTGGTGGCGAAGGTCGAGGTCGTGGGGAGCTCGCCCAGAACGGCCACCTCGTCGCGGTGCAGCCCGATCTCCTCCTCGGCCTCCCTCAAGGCGGTCTCGGTGAGATCGACGTCCTCGGGATCGCGTCGTCCGCCCGGGAAGGAGATCTCGCCGGCGTGCCTCCTCAGGTCGGCGCGGCGCCTGGTCAGCACCACGCGCGGCCCGCCGCGCGCCGGGTATACGGCCACGAGCACAGCCGCTGCGATCGGCTCCGCCAGATCGGGGTCCAGGCTTCGCGCGGGTGTGTCGTCAGGCGGCCAGGTGAACGCGGTCAACGCGCTCCTGGAACATGACCTCGCCGTCGAGGACGCGGTGCACGGGGCACTTCGCGGCGATCACCCGCAGGCGTTCGACCTGCTCCTCGGGAAGGTCGTCGGGGAGCCGCATCACCAGCTGGAACTTGGTCGGGCACCCTCGCTCGGCCGGGCTGTACTCGACGTCGACCTCGACATGGCCGATGTCCCAGCCCTTGCGCGTCGCGTACATCTCCATCGTGATCGCTGTGCAGGAGGCGAGGCTGACCGCAAGCAGCTCGAGCGGATCGGGTCCGGCGTCATCCCCACCGACACCTGACGGCTCGTCCACGACCAGCAGATGGTCGCGTACCTGAACGGTGTGGCGGAGAGCCGTTCCGTCGCGGCGAGCAGTGGCTTTCATCCGTGCGAGCCCTTGCGTATGGGTCATTGACATCCCTTCGATTCGACGCTTCCCTCGGTCATTTCGATATTACCCCCACCCGCAGATAGGTGTGCCAAGCGAACCTTTCAGGCCAGGGGGTTGAACAGCAGGCCGGTCAGGAGCTTGGGGTAGAAGAAGGTCGACTTGGGCGGCATGTTCTCGCCCTCGGCCGCCAGTTCGCGCACCTGCCGGACCGGGGTGGGGCGCATCACGAACGCCGCGTCGTACTCGCCGGAGCGCACCATCGCGACGGCCTCATCGGTGTCTCGGGCGTAGAACATCCCGTTGAAGTGGGAGATGTCGTCATCGCTGAGCCCGAGCGCGTCCTTCAGGATCAACGTCTCGAGCACGCCGGTGTCGAGACGGCGGTATGGGTCGGAGTGGCCGGCGAGGGCGGCGTCGGCGATCGCCTGATCCTTCAGCCGCAGCCTGAAGGCGCGGTCATCATCGGAGCTGATGTAGCCCATTTCCAGCGGCGCGGGTTCGTCGCGAGGCGCCGGGGCAAGCTCAGCCGGCGGTATCTCGGTGATCTCGAAGTCCCTGCCGAGAGCCTCCTTCAGGGCGGCTCGCCGTTGCGCGTCCAGCCCACGGACCAGGCGATGCGTCGGGAAGATCGTGAGACCGGGATCCTCGAGAGCGACGAGACACATGAGTATGTAGCGATGGTCGCCCTCGCCGCCGATCTCCCCGGCGTAGGCGTCCATCGTCTCGTAACGGTGGTGTCCGTCGGCGATCAGCAGCTCGGCCTGCGCCGTCGCGGCCTGCACGGCCGCGATCGCGTCCGGGTCGGAGACGCGCCAGAGCCGGTGACGGGTGCCGTCCCCGTCGGTCACGTCGGCCCAGGGCGGCGCCTCGGTGGCGGGGGCGAGCGCCGCCCAGGCCGCCTGTCCGGGATCGGAGTAGAGCGAGAAGATCGGCGAGATGTTCGCCCGGGTCGCCCTGGTCAGGCGCAGCCGATCCTCCTTGGGCCCGGGGTGGGTGCGCTCGTGGGGCCGGACCCGTCCTGGCCCGTAGCCCTCGATGCGGACCCGGCAGAAGAAGCCGCGGCGGGTGCGGGCGACGCCGTCCGGGCCGGAGTAGTCCTGGATGTGAGCCCACAGGGCAGGCTCTGAGTCGCGCGCCAGGACCCCCTGCAGCTGCCAGCTCTCGAACAGTTCGCCCGCCGCCTGATAGACGTCTCGCCCATCGCCGTCGGGGTCGGCCTGGGGCAGGTCGACGGCGACCACGTTGAAGGGCGAGCGCGCCAGCAGCTCGGCTCGCTGTCCGGTGTCGATCACGTCGTAGGGCGGCGCGAGCACCTGCGAGAGCTCACCCACCACGGACGTGTCATAGCGGAGTGCTCGGAGGGGCTGGACGTCGGCCATGACGGTGGCGGAGGCTAGCACCACGGCGCTTCCATCAGGCGCTCCGCCTCGCCGCCCCGCGCGCGCGTTTCATCCCCTCCCGACAGGAACATGTGTTCGACCATGGCCCATCCTGCCTACCTGCGCGAGAAGGCCCGCGCGCTGCGCGTGGAGCGAAAGCTCACGATCGACCAGCTGGCCGAGCGGCTGGCGCTTCCCCGCTCGACGATCTACCACTGGGTTCGCGACATGCCGATCCCGGGCTCCGGGCCGGGCGGGGACTGGCCCGAGTCGGCCCGCCGCAAGGGGACCAGGGCGATGCAGCGCAAGTACCGGCTGCTGCGCGAGGCGGCCTACCGGGAGGGACTCGAGAGCTACGCCGGGCTGATGGCCGAGCCGACCTTCCGGGACTTCGTGTGCCTGTACATCGCGGAGGGCTACAAGCGGAGTCGGAACACGGTCGAGCTGTGCAACTCGGACCCGTCCGTGATGATCCTGGGCAGTCGATGGCTCGAACGTCTCGGTTGCCGAGCAGCGCGATACTCGGTCCAGCACCATCGCGATCAGGATCTGGACGAGCTGAGAGAGTTCTGGGGTGAGATCCTGAGGATCGACCCGTTGAGCATCCGCCTGAAGCGCAAGTCGAACAGCGGTCAGATGCAGAAACGGCTCTGGCGATCCAGATACGGCGTGTTGAGCGCGTCGGTGAACGACACGCTGCTTCGTGCGCGGCTGCAGGCGTGGATGGACCGAGTGCGCGAATCGTGGCTGTAGACTCGGCTGATCGGGACGTGGCGCAGCCTGGTAGCGCACCTGCCCTGGGAGCAGGGGGTCGCCAGTTCGAATCTGGCCGTCCCGACTGACCGTCGATGATCGAGGCAATCCTGCCAGGCGCGGTGAGCGCCGTCGAGCAAAGGGGCGACGGGGCGAGCGGGTCGCTCTACCCGGCGGAGCTCTCCGCCCTTGGCGACGCGGTGGCGAGGCGCCGAGAGGAGTTCGCGACCGGGCGAGCCTGTGCGCGCGAGGCACTGGCCGGACTGGGGATCGGGCCGGCGCCGGTTCCCAGCGCCCCGGACGGGGCGCCCTGCTGGCCGCCCGGCGTCGTCGGCAGCATCACCCACTGCGAGGGCTACCGGGCCTGCGCTGTGGGGCGGCGTGAGGAGATCGCGGCGGTGGGGATCGACGCCGAGCCCGACGCCCCGCTGCCGGTCGGCGTGATCGGGGAGATCGCGCTCGCCGAGGAGCTGGCGTGCGTTGCTCGGCTGGCCGGCGAGACGCCCGGAATCAGCTGGGACCGACTCTTGTTCAGCGCCAAGGAGGCGCTCTACAAGGCCTGGCGCCCGCTCGCGGATCGGCAGCTCGGCTTCGCCGACGCCACGCTGGCCCTGACGGTCGAGGGGACCTTCAGTGCCCGGCTGCTGGCCCCAGGACCGCTGCTCGCCGGCGGTCGCCCCACGACGGTCCCGGGCCGCTGGCTGGCCGGGGACGGGCTGCTCCTCACGGCAGTGGTGCTTCCGGTCGGAGGATGGGCGGAAACAGCGTAGTTTCTCCGGCTCGGGCGGCGCCGGCGACGCTTGTGCTGCCCCCCAAAGGAGCCGATAGGTTGGTGTGAGCCCCTCGCTCGGAAAGCTCGCGCGCAACAAACGGCTGATGGCCTACACCGCCGCCGCGATGTACGGCGGGGCGGCGTTGGACGGCGCCCTGGAGGGCCTGATTCCGGGCGACCCGAGTTTCGCGATCGCGCCGATCGTGGTCGCGGCGGTGATCGTTGCGCTGCTCGTCGGTCTGGGTCCGCGTCTGCCGCGCAGCGTGCTGTTCCTGCTGGGGCCTCTGGGCGTCCTCCTGATCGGCTACGCGCTGGCGGCGACCCCCGGTCCCGGGGACGGCGCCGTCCTGTACATGTGGCCGGTGCTGTGGAGCACATTCTTCTTCGGCCGGCGGGGCGCGGTCGCGATCGTGGTGTGCATCGGCGTTGCGCACGCCGCGGTACTGCTGTCCCTCCCTGCCGCCAGCAGCTATCCGGGACGCTGGGTCGATGTGATGGTCTCTGTCACGGTCGTCGCGATCGTGGCCCTGACGCTGGTCCGGCGCAACGACGATCTGCTTGGTGAGCTGAGCAGCGAAGCGCGCACGGACGCGCTCACCGGCCTGTTCAACCGGCGCGGCTTCGACGAGCGCGCCGCGCTCGAGCTGGCCCGGGCCAGGCGAGAAGACGGCTGGGTCGCGATCGCCGCCTTCGATCTGGACTACTTCAAGCGGATCAACGACGAGTGGGGCCATGAGGTGGGCGACCGCGTCCTGGTCCGCACCGCGGAGGTCCTCGCCGACTCGGCACGCGAGATCGATGTCGTCGCGCGCTTCGGGGGCGAGGAGTTCGTCGTGCTGCTCCCCGGCACCGACCCATCGGCTGCGCGGTCCTTCGCCGAGCGGGTCCGTGGGCAGCTGGCCGGCGAGGGCCCGCCGCGTCTGCCGGCCGCGCGAGCCAGCGTAGGGATCTGCGCGACGGTGGCGCCGGCCTCGGTCGACGAGCTGTTGCACGGCGCCGACTCGGCCCTTTACCAGGCCAAGCGGGCCGGGCGAGACAGGGCCATCATCTTCGAGCGCGAGCGCGACACCACCCGCGGCGCGCTGGCCGGCCGCGCCTAGCCGATCAGGCTCGGCGCGGCGACAGACGCCCGCGCCCTAATCCTCCTCGCGCTCCGCCCCCGGGTCGGATCCCGGCCCGCCATCCCAGATTTCCTGGCGGCGCTCATCGAGGCTCCGGCCCCACGGCGTCCTGGTACCGCCGCCGGGCAGCACGAACATCGCGACGCTGACGGCGATCACGACGAGCGCCGGCACCCGATCGTGCTCCGGACCGAGGGCCAGGACGATCAATGCGGCGGCCAGCACCACGATGAGGGCGCCGCCGGCCGGAGTCATCCGGTATGAGCGAAGGCGAACTCTCATACTCGAATCGTAGGGCTCGCCGCTCGAGCCGCAGGCACCTTCTCAGGTGGGAGGTCGCGCACCCAGCGAGAACAGCGGCCAGCGCCCCGGCACACCCTTCAGCTCGTGGAAGCCCCGGTCGGTGAACTCGAACGGCCCGCCCACGACAGTGCCGAAGACGGTCCCGGAGACGAGCACCTCACCGGGCTCGGCCAGCCCCCCGACGCGTGATGCGATGTGCACTGCCATGCCGCCGACGTCGTCCCCGATCAGCTCACACTCGCCGGTGTGGACCCCGACCCTGATCTCGACGCCGAGCTCGCGGGTGGCTTCGTTGATCTCGAGGGCGCAGCGCAAGGCCCGTGAAGGCGGGCCGTCGAACGTGACCAGGAACCCGTCGCCGACCGTCTTGACCTCGCGGCCGTCGAAGCGGCGGAGCTCCTTGCGGACGACCTGGTCGTGGCGCGCCAACAGGTCGCGCCAGCGACCATCGCCAAGCTCGGCCGCGCGCGAGGTTGCGTCGACGATGTCGGTGAACATCACGGTCAGGAGCGCTCGCGCCAGCTCGCCACCGCGTCGCCCGCCCGTCAGGAACTCCTCGATCTCCTCGACGATCGCGTCGCTGTCGCCCACGAAGGGGAACGAGTCGATGCCCTCCAGCTCGACGTAGCGCGAGCCTGCGATCTGCTCGGCCAGGTAGCGGGAGTGGCGCACGTCCCAGACCTTCTCCTGGGGGCGGTGCATGACGAGGGTGGGGACCCGGATCCGCGGAAGCACGTGCCGTACGTCCAGGTCGACCATCGCCCGGGCGATCACGCGCGCCTCGGTGGGGGAGGCGGCCAGGCGCTGCATGCGGGCGAACCAGTCAACCAGCGAGGGGTCCTGGGCCATCGAGGGAGCCCAGCCCGCCATCGCGTCACCGTTGGGCTGACCCCACGTCGCGATGTTCCGCTCGCTCAGCTCCTCCCGCTGCTCGATCGTCATCGCCCAGTCGTAGTCGGGGGCCCACGAGGTCCGGGCGATCGATGCGTACATGATCAGCGCACCGATTCGCTCGGGGTGATCGGCGGCCAGCTGCGCCCCGACGAGCCCGCCCTGCGCGTAGGTCAGCACGGCCGCCCGTTCGGAGCCGGCCGCATCCAGGACCGACAGCGCGTCGCCTGCCTCCTGCTCGACCGTATAGGTCTCGAGGACGCGCTCGGACAGCCCGGTGCCGCGGCTGTCGAACAGGATCAGGCGTCCGAACGCGGACAGGCGTTCGAGGAAGCGCCGATTGGCCGGGGCCTCCCAGAGCTGCTCGATCTGCGTGATCCAGCCGGTCACGAAGAGCAGGTCGAGCGGACCGTCGCCCGAGACCTGGTAGGCGATGCTGGCGTCCCCGCTGCGCGCGTAGAGGGTCTGCGGGATCATCGCTCGTCCTCCAGGCGGGACCTGAAGGGCGCGGCGGGCTCAACCGTCGCGCCCGCCGCGCGAACTCTGTCGCCCAGCCAGACGTCGGAGGTCACGACGCGGATCGAGCCGGGCTCGGTCTCCTGCGCCAGGAGCCGCATGATCTCATCGTCGGCCGAGTCCCGGCGAGGCTTGGGCGCGTGGGCGACGAGGATCACGGTCGAGCGGATCGGCGGCACGGGCGGTTGCTCGAATACGACCGTGACGTCCTCGCCGGCGAGGGCAGCCCACCGCTCCAGCATGTCGACCAGCCCGACCATCGCCCGGTGTCTGTCCTTCCACCAGGCGTCGGGACGGGTCCCGATCACGTTCATTCCGTCGATCAGCCAGCGCACCGACGCCAAGGCTACGCGCTGCCGGGGCGCAACCCGGGCGCGGCACGGGCCTCGAGCCGGCGCCGAGATCTGCTGGAGTTCCGGAGATGCGACTCGAGGGCATCCAGACCGGCGACATCGTCGAGGTCGACCGCAAGGGCCGGCGCTTTCACGCGATCGTTACCGGCCCGGCACCGGGCGGCCTGGCGCTCCAGCCAACCGACCGGCGGGTCAACTACTACTCCTGCCGGAGTCGTGAGGTCATCGGTCACTGGGCCAAGCGGGGACGTCCTCGCCAGACGGCGGAGCCGCTGCGGCCCTCGCCCCGCCAGCTCGAGATCGACCTCGCGCCGCCCGAGGAGTCGGCCGGCTGAACCCTGCGCCGCGCTCCGCTCTCGCGGCTGCCGGCCGGCGACTTCGTCGCGTGGCTGCTACGCCGGCGTGCCCTGACGCGCGCGGGACAGGCTGTTCTGCCCGTGCGAGATAGGGTCCCGGGGATGAGCGACCGCGTGCTCATGCTCTCCTGGGAGTACCCGCCGGTGATCGAGGGCGGGCTGGCCCGTCACGTGCGCAAGCTCGCCGAGGGCCTGGTCCGCCAGGGAGTCGGCGTCGACGTCCTGACCAGAGGGGTCGGGCGCGAGAGCGGCGCGGCCGGCTCCACCGCCGAGCTACCGGGCGGCGTAAGCGTGCATCGCGTCCCCGAGCCGGGCTGGCCGCGGGACCTCGACCGCTTCGTCGCCTGGGTCGAGCAGATGAACGAGGACATGCTCGCCGCCGGCGAGCTGCTGGCTCAGGAGCACTCCTACCGGCTCATCCACGGACACGACTGGCTGGTCGCCCGCGCGGCGGAGGCGCTGGCCGACCGGCTCGGGATCCCGTTCCTGACCACGATCCACGCCACCGAGCACGGCCGCCACCAGGGCTGGGTCGCGGACCAGCCGCAGTCCCACATCCACTCGGTGGAGCGCTGGATGGCACGCCGGGCCGATCGGGTGATCGTCTGCTCCTACTACATGCGGGGTCATGTAGCCGACATCTTCGACATCGACGAGGGCCGCGTCCGGGTCATCCCGAACGGCGTCGACCCCAGCGACCTGAGGCCGGTCGAGGACCTCGGAACGCTGCGCGCGCAGTTCGCGGCTCCACAGGAGAAGCTGGTCCTGCTGGTCGGGCGGCTGGTCTACGAGAAGGGCTTCCAACTCGCCCTCGACGCGATGCCCGGGCTGATCGAGCGAGTCGGCAACGTGCGCTTCCTGGTGGCCGGGAGCGGCACCCACGAGGCCGAGCTGAAGGATCAGGCGCAGCGGCTGGGGCTGTCCGGACACGGCACATTCCTCGGCTGGATCGGGGACGACGTGCTGCACTCGCTCTACCGGATCGCCGACCTCTGCGTGGTGCCCTCGATCTACGAGCCCTTCGGGCTGGTGGCGCTCGAGGCGATGGCCTCCGGCTGCCCGTGCATCGTCGCCGACACCGGCGGGCTGCGGGAGGTCGTGCCGAGGGGCGAGCGCGTCGGGCTGCGTTTCAACGGTGGCGACGCCGAGCATCTCGGCGTGATGATCGAGCGCCTGCTGGTGGACAGCGATCTGCGCGATCGTCTGGTGACCGAGGCTTCAGAGCATGTGCTGCGCTTCGACTGGGACGACATCGCCCAGCGCACGCGGGGAATCTACAGCGCGCTGGGTGAGCCGGCGCTGCGCAAGGAAGGAGCACAGGGGGGATGAGCCAGGTTCTCGAGGGGCTGATGCAGGACGACTTTCCGCTGACACTGAAGCATGTGCTGCGCAGGATGCGCTCGTGCAGCCCGAGCAAGGAGGTCGTGACGCTGACCGCGCCCGAGACCGTCGAGCGCGCCACCTACACCGAGGTCGCAGATCGGGTCGATCGGCTGGCCCGGGCGCTCGGCCGGCTCGGCGTGGAACCCGG
>JBKQOO010000161.1:0-9647 GCA_052145475.1 Solirubrobacteraceae bacterium | reverse complement strand
AGCAGGTTGCCCGCCGCCCGCGATACCGCGAGGGCGTCTTCGAGCAGCGGCACTGCCGCCGCGAGCTGCCCGCGCTGCGCTGCCAGCAGCCCCGCCCCGTAGAGCCCATCGGCCAGGAACCACGCATCTCCGAGCGGGCGGGTGATCGCGATGCTCTCCTCGAACACGGGCATCGCGGCGCCCGGCTCGGAAAACATCAGCGCCCACGCGATCAAGTCGAGCGCCCGGCCAACAGTGCGCTCGTCGCCGACCTCGCGGCCAGTCGTCAGCGCCTCCTCTGCGAACCGCTGCACCGCGGGCCAGTCGGTCGCGAACGTCGCGATGTGGCCTGCGGCGATCAGTGCGTTTGCCCGAGGAAGCTCGCCTGCACCCTCAACGGCGAGCGCCGATTCGAGGTGCCCGCGGCCCTCGCGCCAATCGCCGTGGGCCTCGAAGAACAGCCACAGAGCAGAGGCGAGTCGCAGCGCCTCCTCAGCGCGTTGCGCGTCCACGGCCCACCCGAGCGCGCCGCGGAAGTTATCCAGCTCCAGCGCCAGCGGCTCGAGCCACCGCCCGAGGCCGGCGCCGTACAGGTGCGGCTCCACCGACTCGGCAAGCCGCATGTGGTAGTCCAAGTGCTGGTCGCGCACCAGGGCAGCCTCGGCGGCGTCGCTGAGCTTCTGCCGCGCGTACACCCGGACCGTCTCCAGCAGCCCGTAACGAGTCTTGGCGCCCTGCTCCTCGACCTGCACCAGCGACTTCTCGACCAGGCTCGCGAGCAGATCGAGGATCTGAGCGGCCTCCAAGCCTGCGCCGGCGCAAACCGACTCCACCGCATCGAGTGTCCAGCCGCCGGCGAACACAGAGATGCGTCGGAACAGCGTTTGCTCTGAGGGGCTGAGCAGGTCGTGGCTCCAGTCGACCGAGGCCTCCAGGGTGCGCTGCCGCGGCAGCGCGGTGCGGGAGCCGCCGGTCAGCAGCACGAACCGCTCACGGATCGCCTCGGCGATCTCCTGCGGGGTGAGCAGCCGCACGCGCGCGGCGGCGAGCTCGATCGCCAACGGGATCCCGTCCAGGCGCCGACAGATCGTCGCCACCGCCTGCGCATTCGCTTCCACCAGACGGAAATTCGACCGCGCGTGCCGGGCGCGATCGCAGAACAGCTGGACGGCCTCGACCTGCCCGAGCTCCACCCCCGTCAACTCGGCGTCAGGAACGGACAGCGACGGCACCCGCCAACCCTGCTCTCCGTCGACCTGCAACGACTCGCGGCTCGTCGCCAGAATCGCCACGCCGGGACAGGCTTCGAGCAACGCCGCCGCCAACTCGGCGCATGCCTGCAGCAGGTGCTCGCAGTTATCGAGCCCGATCAACAACCGGCGCTCGGCGAGCTGCGCCGTCAACGTGTCCATCACCGGCTGCGACGGGAGCTCGCGGATCGACAGCGCAGCAGCAACCTCACTCGCGACCAGCGCCGGATCGCTGATCGGCGCGAGATCCACCCACCAGACACCATTGGGATGCTCGTCCAGCACCTCCGCCGCCACTTGCAACGCCAACCGCGTCTTGCCACAGCCACCCGCGCCGGTCAGGGTGAGCAGGCGCGATCGTCCGAGCAGCTCGCGAACCTCCGCGATCTCGGCCTCGCGACCGACGAACGTCGAGGTCTGCAGTGGCAGATTGTTCGGAAGAGCCGAGAGCGAGCGCAGCGCGTCGAAGTCCTCGGGCAGATCGACATGGCACAGCTGGTAGACCTGCTCCGGTCTCGCCAGGTCGCGCAGCCGATGCAAGCCGAGGTCCCGCATGCTCACCCCATCAGGCAGGCTGTCCGCCACCAACTCGTAGGTCGAACGCGATAGCAGCGTCTGGCCGCCATGCCCGATCGCCCGCAGCCGAGCGCAGCGATGGATCGACGGCCCCGTGTAGTTACGGGCGTCGCGCAACACTGCCTCGCCCGTGTGCAACGCCACGCGCACACGAAGCTCCACACCCTCGGGCCACGGCTCGGCTCTCAACGCCCGCTGCAGATCGAGCGCGCACGCAACCGCATCCGACCCCCGCACGAACACACCTACCGCGCTGTCGCCCTCGCCCTGCTCCTCTGGAAGGACCCCACCGTGCGCCTGCACCGCCTCGGTGGCGAGGTCGTGGCTGCGCGCCATCACGGGCCCCATCACCTCGCCCTGCTCCTCCCACAACGACGTCGAGCGCTCCACATCGGTCAGCAGGAACGTCACCGTCCCTGCCGGAACGATCGCCCCCGCGTCCTGGTCAACGCCGCCGACCGGAATCATGATCGCCTCGTCCATCATCACAGAGCCTGGCGTGCTGTGCACACGAGTACATCGGCCAAATGGCCTATTCGGACTCAGCGCGGCTCGGATGCGCGCAGAGAAGCTCTTGGCGCTAGATTCCGTGGGCTGTGACGGTGGGGGGAATTGCAAGGATGACGGCTGCGGCACTTACCCGCCGGCGGTTGCGGGCATGGATCGGGCTCGCCGTCGCCGGCTCGATGCTCGCCTTCGGGCTCGCGGGAGCCCGCGCTGCGGTACCTGCCCTCGCCCCGGCCGGCGCAGGCATACGCGCGGTTTGCCCGCCCGCGGCGAGCGGGCGCCTGCGCTGCCACGTACTCGAGCTGACAGCGCCGGCTCGCGCCGCCGGCAGAACGGGGCCGGCCGGCCGGCCTGCGGCGGCCGCAGGCGCCGCGCAGACCACGGAATGCCATGTTCCGGCCGAAGGCTGCTACGGGCTGCGGCCTGCTGACCTGCACACCGCATACGAACTGCCGCAGGCGCCGCCGTCGCCACAGACAATCGCGATCATCGCCGCCGGCGGCGACCCCACCATCAGGAAGGACCTCGCCAACTACGACAGCATCTTCGCGCTGCCAGGCTGCCCCGGCGAATCGCCGTGTCCGGCGGTGGTCAACGGGGCAGGGGAAAAGCGCCCCCTGCCCGCTGTGCAGGAAGAAGCGCCGCTGGAGACCTCGCTCGACGTCGAGGTCGCGCATGCCGTATGCCCCGGGTGCGATCTGCTGCTGGTCGAGGCCGCCTCCGAAACGCTCGCCGCCTTCGAAGAAGCCACGGACACCGCAGTGCGCCTCGGCGCCGACGAGATCTCGATCTCCTTCGGCGAAGCCGAGCCTGCGAGCGTCGTCGAAGGCGGCGCCGCGTTCGACCATCCTGGGGTCGTCATCACCGCGCCAGCCGGCGACACGGGTTACCTGAACTGGTCCTCGCCGGAAGCCGAACGGGGACGGCCCGAATACCCCGCCTCCTCGCCTTACGTGATCGCCGTGGGCGGCACCACGCTCGAACTGGGGCCAGCCGGGGAATGGCAGGGCGAGCAGGTCTGGGACCGGCTCGAACCGAAGGACGAAGGAACCGGAAGCGGCTGCAGCACGCTGTTCGCGGCGCCCGCCTGGCAGCTCGAACTGCCTAAATGGGAAGCCCTCGGTTGCGGGGGCGCTCGCGCCACGGACGACCTGGCCGCGATCGCCGATCCCCATCTGGGCGTGGCGGCCTACGACACGACCAAGAACAGCGAAGGCCACAAGCCGGGATGGAAACGCGTCGGAGGGACCAGCGTCGGCGCGCCGCTCGTAGCCGCCGCCTTCGCCCTGGCCGGCGGCGCCCATGGCGTGCCCTACCCGGCCAAGACCCTGTACCGGAACGCCGCCCTGGACCCCGGTCTGCTGAACGAAATCGCGACGGGCACCAACGGCGCCTGTGGGCGCACCCTGGGCCGCGGCTGCACGCCCGGAGAACAGGCCGCCGACTGCGCTGATCGTCCGATCTGCGTCGCAGGCCCCGGTTACGACGGGCCGACCGGCCTCGGGAGCCTGCACGGGATCGGGGCGCTCGAGCCGCCCCTGGCCTTCCGTACGGTGGCGCCCTCGCAGGCCCGCCGCGGTGATTCCTTCGGCGTGGAAGCCGTCGTTGAATTCAGCGGAGAACCGGTGCCGGTGGCCTCCGCGACCCCCGACGTCTGCGCGGTCACGGAAGGAGAGGTGACGCTGCTCGCCGCCGGAACATGCACGTTGGCGGCGGCGCGACCGGGGTACCGGGAAGCTCAGCAGAGCTTCGCCGTGGCAGGCACGCCGCAGCAGGTCGGCTTCTCCTCGGACCCGCCCGCCGATGCGGTCGCCGGCGGGCCCTCCTACACCCCTGCCGCTTCGGCCACCTCCGGACTGCCCGTGACGATCGTCTCGCTCACGCCCGAGGTCTGCGGGCTCCAGGGGAACTCGGTCGCGCCGATCGCCGCCGGCCTCTGCACGATTGCGGCGGAGCAGGCCGGCGATGGCGAATACGAAGCGGCTCAGCCGGCGATGCAGTCCTACCCTGTGGCGGCTCGCGCCGCGGCGGGGGTGCTCTCCCTTCGCGAAACGCCCACTCCCTTCGCAGGCTCTGCGAGCTTGCGGCTTCACCGCGCCCCGTCGATCTCGCGGCGCGACGGCGCGATCACGCTTTCGCTCGCGCTCTCGCCTGGGGGGAAGGTGCGCTGGCTGATGACCTTCGGCCTCGCCGGGAAGTGCCGTCCCCACGCCGCCTGTGCCCGGCGGATCGTGACGTTCGCCTCCGGCAGCAGGACCGTCGCGGCGGGCGGACTCAAGCTGATACTGCGCCCGCGCCCGGCCGCGCTGCGCGTTCTGCACGAGCGCCGACCGCTGCGTGTTCACGCGCTCCTGACGCTGACGACATCCTCTGGGACCGTCAGAGTGCTGCGGTCGACGATCGTCGTGCGGCTGTCAGGCTGACCTCGACGGCCCACCGATGGGCGACCGGGGGAGCTATGGCTGCTTGTCCGTGTTGACCTCCAGCGGCTGGCGGCTGGTCGTCGTGAGGCTCATGCTCAATTTGGCGGAGATTTCCGTGGAGCCCGATAGGTCGATCAGCTGCGAGCCCGCGGCGGTGAAGGACGCCTCCGTGGTCGTGCTCATCGTGTTCTTGTCCCCGGTCAGCGTTCCAACCGCCGCGCCCTCGATCGCGTAGGACGTGCTGCCGCACGCGAAGGTCGCGAACTGCGCCGCCGCGAGCGCCAGTTCGAATTCCCCTCCTGTGGCGCTCTGCAGGACGATCACTTCGAGCGGGGAGCCGACGATCGTTTCAGCCGCGGCCCCCGAGCTGCAGTCCGTGCTTTTCTGTTTGCATTTTTCGAGCGTGATCGTCTCGGAGCCCTTTTCGGGCGAGGAGAATTCGCCGCTGCCGGTCCCGGCGGCGCATTCGATCTTTTCGGCGCCCTGGACTTCGAGCACGACTTTGCTGATGCTGCTCGTGAAGGCGCCGTCGGTGAGTTCGTACTTGCCGGCCGGCTTGCCCTTCTTTTCATCCCGCGTCTTGCAGGCGCCTTCTTCGAACTCCCCCTTCTTCTCCGGGAAGCAGAGCCCGGGATCGGCCGGGTACCATTCGTACTTGCCCTTCCCGTCCGGCGCGCCCTTCGATTCGTGCACTGTCAGGCAGGCGCCTTCGGAGTACACGGCGTCCTTCTGCGCGCGGCACTCCCCGAACTGGCCGGCCGGCTCGCCGATTTTATACTTGAACCCTTCCAGTTCGGCGACCGACGGGCGGCTCGTAGAGCTCGCCGTGAACCTCAGGCACCCTTCGCTCAGGGTCGCCGCGGGGCTGACCGGCTCCCAGCCGCCCTTGCCGTACGCCCAGAGCGCCTGCGCGCTGCCGACTTCACACGCCTTGATTTCCACTTCTTTGAAGGTCGCGCTGGTCGAGCGGTACACGTCCAGGTAGCTGCCCGTCGAGCTCGGCAGCGGCGGCTCGCCGGCGTTCGCGCCATAAGCGCCGATCGTGATCGAGCCGGTCCCGCCGCTCGCGGTCGCGCTCACTTTCCCGAGTGTCGCTTTCGCGGTTTCCGACCCTTTTTCGGTTTTCGCCGTCGCGAGCCCGGTGAACGTGGTGAACGTCGCGTCGCTCGAGTGGAACGTGCCGGCGCCGGTCGTGACCGCGAGCCGGAAGTGATACGTGGTCCCCGACGACAGGCCGGTGACGCTCCCTGACACCTGCACTGGTTCCGCGCCCGCGGGAGTCGGCGTGCACGCTTTGGTCGACCCGTACGACAGCGAGGTTCCGTATTCGAAGCGACACGTCGTGACCGTTTCTCCGGCGGGGTTGACCGTCCCTTTCAGGGTCGCCGCGGTCGTGCCGAGTTCGCTGGCGGCGCCGATGTGCACCGCAGGCGTGTCGGTGTAAACGGACGGCAGCGTGGCGAACTTGGACCAGAGCAGCGCGGTGTCACCTTCGGCAGATAGCACCGCTTCGGGGATGTAGAACGTCGAGCGAGTAGCCACTCCGTAGGGCATGCTGATCGGTTCGCCCCCGCTCCAAACGGTCCCTGAGCGCGTGAACTCGTATACCAGCTCGTTCTCTTCGAAGCCGAAGGCGAGGACCAGCGCCTTTGATCCGGACGCCGACAGCGAGACGTCGGATCCGAGTTCCTCCTCGGAGGGACCCCCCGGTTCTTTGATGTCGGCCTGCTCTTCCCATTTGCCGGAGCCCGGTTTCTCGATCCACACGCGCGCGTTGCCCGAGAAGTATTCGCCCGAGATGGCGGTATCGCCTCCCCGGTCGATCGCGACGGAGACGTTGCGCTGGCCGTCGTAGGCGAAGTACGGGAACGTTCCGCTCTGTTCCCAGGTGCTGCCGTTCTTGTCGTACGAGTAGACGAGTTCGGTGGCCGGCGCGGCCACGAGCGCGTCTTCGCCGTTTCCGGAAAGGGCGATCGCGATCCCGTATTCGCTCGGTAGGCCTTTCCCGTCGGAGAAGGACGTCACCTCTTCCCATTCCCCGCCGTCGCGCTGGTAGAGGACCGCGGCGCCCTGTGGTTCGTCGGCCACGAGCGCCACCGAGCCGTTGCCCGAGACCGCGAGCGCGTTGCCGTACTCGAAGCCGGGTTTGTCGTGGTCGTAGCCGGGATTCGTTTTGATCGGATCGTCGAGCGTCTTGACATCCGGGACCCACACGCCTTCGTCGAGCGTGTAGGTCCAGATGTGGCCGAGGTTGCTCGAGGTTTCCGCCGAAACGAGCAGCGTTTCGCCGTCTTCGGAGAGCGCGACGTGCGAGCCGAAGTAGTAGCCGTCAGGGCCGCCCGGCGAGAGCGTCTGCTGCAGCGTCCAGAGCCCGTTGCCGCCGCGCTGGAACACGTAGACAGCACCCGGCGAGGGGTGCGCGGCACCCACGACGGCCGTATCGCCGTCGCCCGAGATCGCGACCCCGCCGGGGCCTTCGCCGTCGTCGGGCACTTCGGAGTAGTGCAGCGCTTCCTGGGACACGAACGGGTCGACCCGCACCGGGAAGCGCGCCCCGGCGGCATCGATGTCGAGCACGATCCGCCCGTCGCGCACCGCCAGACGGCTCGGCAGCCGACGCCCGGACGCGTCCACGGCCGACAGTGCGCCGTAGCGAAGGCCTCCGCCGAGTTCGACCGATCCACGATGCACCCGCAGCGTTGTGGTGCCGTGCGCGGCGAGCGCGATCGTGAGCGCGCCCGGCCTGCCGCGGGCGATGGTGAAGCCCTGCTCGACGCCGTAGGGGCCGTTGGCGTACCACTCGCTGACGGCCCCTCGCGCGTATTCGACGCGGTTGCCCTCGGCGCGCGGCAGCGGCGCCGAGAGCGCCACGGTGGCGCCCGCCTCGGAGACCCGCGCCAGCGCGAGCGTGGCGACGGCGTGCACGCCGCGCAGCGAGACGCCGTTGCGCGAGAAGCTCGTGGCGATGCCGCCGCCGCGAGCCTGGAGGGCTCCGTCGGGCGCGGGCTCCACCCGGTATGCGGGTGTTGTCCCCTGCGCGGTTGAGAGCTCCGCCCGCAACGGCAGGGGCAAGCGGTGTGCCTCGGAGAAGGCCGCGCGGCCGGCGCGCGGGACCGCGGCCTGCGGGCCGGAGGCCAGGTGCGCTGTCAGCAGCGCGGCCAGGGCTGCGACGAGCGCCGCGAGCGCGCTCGCCAGGACGTGCGCTCGTCGGCGTGCGGAACCCTCATGCAGCCGGACCTCGTCATGCCCGTATCCCACCCATGCGCTCATGACCCCCCACCTCCGCGCTCGATGCACCTGTTGGTGGCCCCCCGCCGCCCGCAGCGTCGAGCAGGCCTCGTCGAAACGATGGCAGAAAGCAGCGCGTCGCGGTGTGAGATAGCTCACCCGCAGGCTGTGCAGACGCCCACGCGTCGAGGCTGCGATTGGCGCCGGAAATTGCTCATGCCGGCTGGTCGAACCCGGGGCGGGTGGGTCTGCCGCCGATGGTGCCGCTTCCCGCGCGCGCCTGCGACAAACGCGCCAGCGCCGTCGCCGCTCCGAGGCGCTCGAGGTTCGCCGCCGCGTAGGCGAGCTGCCCCTCGCCTCTCTCCGCCTCGCCGCGCGAGAGCAGCCATATACCGAGGTCGAGCTCGCAGCGAGCCGCCCAGTACGGGTAGGCCAGCGCGCGGAAGGCGTCCACCGCAGCCTGAAGGCCGCCCTCGACCGAGAGCTCGTCGGGTGTGTCGCCGGCGGCCTCGACCAGGGCCTGCAGGCGCTCCAGCTGGGCCGCCAGGTACGGTGGGCGCGACCCCTCCGGCAGGCCATCGGCGACGAGCGCGAGCAGCGCTCCCGCCGTCTGCAGACGTCCGAGGCGCAGTGCCGCCTCGACCGTGTCGGGCCAGCCGATACGGAACGCTTCGTGGGTGGCGCTGAGTGTTCTCATCGCGTTGTGCGCCATCTGCTCGCCGCGCGCCAGCGCCGCCTCGGGCTCGTCGGCGGCGAGCGCCACGACGACCGCCACGGCAGCATGCATCGCCTGCAGCTCCTCGTCGTCGCCGCGGCCCCAGCCGTCGAGATGCGCGAGTGTCGCGCGGGCAGCGTCCCGGCGGCCGCGGAGGGCGTGCACGATCGTCAGGGGCGCGTAGATGAACTCGCTTCCCGGTCGCTCCTCGAGGTCCCCGAGCACGCGCTCGGTCAGCTCCTCGACCTCGTCCCAACGCCCACCCAGGACATACGAGACACAGAGGTTCGCGACGGCGATGCTCTCGCGGAGGCGGTCGCCGCTGCGCCTGGCGAGCGCGAGCACCTCGGCGTGCTGATCGGCGGCCTCGGGCAGATCCCACTGCGATCCGAGCGTCGCGAGGTTACCGCGCGCGAGGATCAGCTCCTCGCGGAGGTCCTCGCGCTCGGCGATCTCGATCGCCTCCAGCAGCAGCGCTCGTGCGCGCTGTGAGTCGGCCCGCTGTTCGGCGACCATCGCCTGGTCCGTGAGCGCGCGGCTCTCGACCGCCGCGAGCCCCTCGCCGCGTGCCAGCTCCAGCGCGCGAGCAAGCGGCGCTTCGGCTCCGTCTGCGTCGCCGCCGTAGACACGCGCGCGGCCGAGGATCGCGTTCAGCGCCGCCTCCTCGGGCGTCGGCGCCCCGCCGGCGAGCGCGTCAAGCGCCTGCTCGGCGGTGCGGATCGACTCCTCGTTGCGTTCGAGCCGGTGAAGCGTCTCGCCGAGCGCAGCCGCCACCGAGGCGATCTCTCGCCTCCTGCCGGTCTGGGCGGCCGCCTCCGCGGCGGCGGCGAACAGCTCGAGCGCGCGCTCGATGTGACCCGCGCGCAGAGCCATCTCGCCAGCCGACCGGGTCAGTTCCAGGCGCTCCTCTCCCTCGGCCAGCTCGGCCGCCGAACGGTAGTTGCGTTCGGCTGTCGCCGGCGCGCCGAC
>JBKQOO010000160.1:0-25201 GCA_052145475.1 Solirubrobacteraceae bacterium | reverse complement strand
TCGGCTCATTGGAACATCGTGGCGGACGCGGCCGGAATATGTCGCATATTCGTCTAAACGCCCGAAAACCCTGGCCGTATCGAGTTCGCAGGGGTCGATAGCTGCCGGGATGACTACGCCAGCCGGGCCGCCACTGATGCCACTCGCCGCCGGGCTGCGCGGGCGGGCGCGCACCGGTCTGGGGGCAGGTGGCCTGCTGCTCCTCCTCGCCGTGCTCAGCCTGGCACTGCACAACGGCGGCCTGCTGGGCGGACATTCGCTGGACGGGCTGTTCAACAACTGGGTCTACAACGGCGCCGAGCTGACCGCCGCCGCGCTGGTCGCGGCGCGCGCGGTGCTGGTGCGCCGCGAGCGGACCGCCTGGCTGCTGCTCGCCGTCGGCCTGGCCGCGTTCGCCGGGGGCGACCTCTACTACACGCTGGTCGTCGAACGAGTGGGCGACACCCCGAGCACCTCGCTCAGCGAGGTCGGCTACCTGGCCCTGTACCCCTGCGCCTTCGCAACGATCCTGCTCCTCATCCGTGCTCAGGTCCGCCAGCTGCACCGGCGCGTCTGGCTTGACGGCGCGATCGGGTGCCTCACCCTCGCCGCCGTCGGCTCGGCGCTGGTGCTCGAGCCGGCTCTCCAGGCCCACCACACCACGCTGGCCTCGGTCGCGACCGTCGCCACCTACCCGCTGGGCGACCTCGTGCTGCTCGTCTTCGTCGTCGGGGTCTGCGCCGTCACGGGCTGGCGTCCCGGGCGCGCCTGGCTGCTGCTCGCCCTCGGCTTCACGGTGCTGGGCTGCGCCGACAGCATCTACCTGTTCCAGGTCGCCGAACGCACCTACCAGCCCGGCACGCTGCTCGACCCGCTGTGGCCGCTGGCGATGCTGCTGCTCGTCGGGGCCGCCTGGTCGCGGCCGCGCGTGCGCGACGACACCGACGCGGCCGGGATCGCCACGATGCTGGTCCCCTGCCTGTTCGCAGCGATCGCGCTGTTCATGCTGATCCGCGGCAACTACATCCACCTCGCCCTCGTCCCCGAGGGCCTGGCCGCCGCTGCGCTGCTCGTCGCGGGGCTGCGCTTCGCCGTCACCTTCGACGACGTCCGCCGCCTGTCCGAGATCCGCGAGCGCCAGGCCCGCACCGACGAGCTCACCGGGCTGGCCAACCGCCGCCGCTTCTACGCGCAGCTGAACGCGGCGATCGAGGGGTGTCGGCGGCGCGGCGCCAGCTTCGCCCTCCTCACGATCGATCTCGATCACTTCAAGGAACTCAACGACACCCTCGGCCACTACGCCGGCGACCTGCTCCTGCAGCAGATCGGGCCGCGCCTGCAGAGCATCCTGCGCGACGACGCCATCGCCCGCCTGGGCGGGGACGAGTTCGGGCTGATCCTGCGCGACGCCTCGGCGGCGGTCGCGGCCGCGGGACGGATCCACCAGGCGCTGGGCCGGCCCTTCGCGCTGCAGGACCTGTCCGTCTCGGTCCGCGCCTCGATCGGGATCGCGATCTTCCCCGACGACGCGCAGAGCACCGACGGGCTGCTGCGGCGGGCCGACGTCGCCATGTACCAGGCCAAGGCGGACCGCAGCCGCTACGCCTTCTACGCCCCCGGGACCGACCACAACAGCCGCGAGCGACTCGGCCTGGTCGCCGACCTGAAGGGCGCGATCGAGCAGGGCGGGCTGATCGTCCACTACCAGCCCCAGGTAGACCTGCGCACCAACACGGTCAGCGGCGTCGAGGCGCTGGTCCGCTGGCAGCACCCGCGCCGCGGGCTGCTCGGGGCCGACCAGTTCGTCGACCTGGCCGAGCAGACCGGAGTGATGCGGGAGCTGACCGCCTCGGTGCTCGACCAGGCCCTGGCCCAACAGCGGTCCTGGCTCGACGAGGGACGCGAGCTGTCCCTGGCCGTCAACGTGTCCGCCACCAACCTGCTCGACTCGGGCTTCCTCGGCGACCTGCGCCGGCACCTCGATCGCTGGCGCACGCCGCCGGGGATGCTGCGTCTGGAGATCACCGAGAGCGTGCTGATCGCCGAGGGCTCTCGCGTGCAGGGCGTGATCGAGTCGCTGGGCGACCTCGGCGTCAACCTGTCGCTGGACGACTTCGGCACGGGTTACTCCCCCCTCTCCTACCTGCGCGAGCTGCCGGTCACCGAGATCAAGATCGACCGCTCCTTCATCGAGGCGATGATGAGCGACCGCGACACCGCCACGATCGTCGCCTCGGTCGTCGCCCTGGCCCGGCGGCTCGGGATCGACGTCATCGCCGAGGGCATCGAGACGGCCGGCCAGCTCGAGATGCTGCGCTCCTTCGACTGCCCCTTCGCGCAGGGGTACCTGTTCAGCCGGCCACTCCCCGCCCAGGTCGCCGGACGCTGGCTGAAGGAGGACGCCCTCGAGCACATCGCCGCCGAGGTGCTCGCCGCAGGGCGGCTCGGCTCACTCGCGGCCTCACGCTCTGACGCCCCACGTCGTCCCGGCGGCAAGACGGCCGCGCCGCGGGGCGTCGCCGTGCCCCGGCCCCTGCCCGCGCGCCTAGGGAGCTGACGCGGCCCGCCGTATCGGGCCTGCAGCCGTCTGGGCCGGCGCAGCCGGAGCCGGCTTGGCCCGCGACCGCCGCCGCGGCGGCTCGGCCAGCGCCAGCAGGTCCTTCATGCCGTCGCCGATCCCGTCGGTCAGCACGTCGATGTCGGGTACGCCGTCGTAGTCGCCCGTGACGCCGAAGTAGAGGCCGCCGTCGTAGGAGAAGATCGCCACGACGATCTGGATCGAGCCGACCACCGGCACGAACGGATAGGACTGGAGCATCTTGCGACCCAGCGTCTCGACCGGCTGCTGCGGCCCCGGGACGTTGGTCGTGGCAGTGTGGATGTTCAGGCGGGGCGAGGCCGTGACCAGCCGGCTGCCCAGGGCCAGCAGCAACGGCGGGGCGAACCCGGACAGCGAGGAGAGCACGTCGCCGGCCACCGCCTGCTTGGTCTGCTTGATGCCATCCATCTCCCCACGGATCCGCGCCAGGCGCTCCCGCGGGTCGGACAGCCCGACGGGCAGCCCCGCGAAGACGGCCGAGACGCGGTTGTTGTAGACGCCCCGCTCGCCCCTGCGCCGGACCGAGACCGGCACCATCGTGCGCACCAGGTCGTCCTCATCGGGAGCCTCGCCGCGCGCCTCCAGCAGCGCGCGAAAGCCGTTCGTGATGATCGTCAGCACGACGTCGTTGACCGTTCCCCCCAGCGCCGCCCTGACAGTCTTGACGTCGGCCAGGCTGACCTCGGCCCAGCTCCAGCGCCGGTGCGGGCCGATCGGCCCGGTCAACGAGGAGGATGCGACCGGGCGCATCCGCGAGCTCGCCGCGATCGTGGCCCGCGCCGCCTCGAGCGCCGAGCGCAGCGTCTCCCTGGGTGCGGCCAGGGCATGTTGCAGCGAGTGCAGCTGTCCCGACGGGCTGGTCCAGCGCGACAGGCTTCGCACCAGCACCTCCGCGTCGGAGGGCTCGGGCGGCGGGGACCAGTCACGCCGGCGCAGGCCGGTCGTGGTGTCGGAGAACATCACCGACATCAGGTCGGTGGCCGCGACGCCGTCGACCATGCAGTGGTGGACCTTGGACAGCAGCGCCCAGCGGCCGTCCGCCAGGCCCTCGACCATCCACAGCTCCCACAGCGGCTTGTTGCGGTCGAGGTGCTGGGAGAAGACCCGGCCGGCCATCTTGCGCAGCTGATCCTCGCTGCCCGGCCGCGGGATCGCGGTGTGGCGCAGGTGGTAGTCCAGGCTGAAGTGGGGATCGTCGACCCAGGCAGGCGATCCCGCAGCGAGCGGCACGGAGCGGACCTTCTGGCGGTAGCGGGGGACCAGGTCGAGCTTGCCCGCGACCATCCGCTTGAGATCCTCGAAGGCCGGCGGCGGCCCTTCGAACAGGCTGACACCGCCTATGTGCATCGGGGTCACGTCGTTCTCGACGTGGAGGAAGGAGGAGTCGATCGGACTCATCCACTCCATGAGCGCTACCCGTGACCGTCCAGCATGTCGTCCAGCACCCGATACACGGCCGGATGGACAGACATGCCGCAGTGGCTCGAGTCGACCTCCACGTTGCGGGCATGCGGATCCAGGCAGGCGTTCCAGTCGACGATGCCGTCGCTGCGCGAGAAGACCGAGATCGCCTCGACGTGCTCGGGCAGCGGCGCCGACAGGTCCTCCCAGAAGCGTTCGCAGCATTCGCCCTCGGCGCAGCCGGTCGAGAACAGCCCCGGCAGCCCGAGGTCGCCCAGCCGGGCCATCAGGCGCACCGTCAGCAGCACCTGGGGAGAGACGGCCAGCGGGTTGCAGACCGGGGAGCCGAGCATCACCAGTCCCGAGACGCTGTCCGGCTCGCGGACCGCCAGCGAGCGCGCAAGCGCACCGCCGCGGCTCTGGCCGATCACGACGACCGGCTGCCCGGTCTGCTCGGCGAATTGCACCAGCTGCTCCTGCAGGCGGCTGACGATCTGATCGGCGCAGCCCGCGTTCAGCCGCAGGCCGCTCGTCGAGACGGGGTGGCCGCGGCGGCGCAGCCAGGCCCGCATCACGGTCAGCGAGCGGTCGCCCGCCATGAAGCCCGGGATCAGGAGGACCGGCGGAGCCTCGACGCTGGGCCTGCGCGGCAGCGGCAGCGTCCCCAGCGCCCGCTCTGCCAGCAGCCTGGCCAGCTCGCCGCCATAGCGCAACTCCCCCCACAGGGGCGCGACCGGCGTTGCCTCCTCCCAGCTCCCCAGTGCGGACATCGCAGGTAGAGACTACGCCCAAACTGGCCAGTCGGCTAGTCCCAACGTCGCTGGCTTTGGCCAGGCGGCCGGATTTTCGTCGGTGCCGGCACGCCGAGGCCGCGGCTCGGGTATAACGGTCACGTCCGCAGTGGCGGGGGCAAAGCTCCCCGCGCACAGGGCCGGAAGATCAACGGAGTGGTCACGCGAAACGGCCCGCCCGGGAGCATGGGGCGGCCCCGGAAAAGGAGACACACATGAGGCGTTCTGTGAGGGTGCTCCCGACACTGGCGCTGGCAGTCGCGGTCGCGGCGCTGGCCGGCTACGGGGCGGCGGGCGCGGGCGCGTACCCCGTCTCCCGGCATCTGCCCAAGGTTCTGCTGCGCCGCAGCAGCGCTCCGACAATCGCCGAATGCGAGGCCGAATTCAAGATCGCCTGCTATCAGCCCAAGCAGATCGAGAAGGCCTACAACCTGCCCGAGCTCTACGCACAGGGCGATGAAGGACAGGGGCAGACGATCGTGATCGTCGACTCCTTCGGCTCTCCCACGGCCGAACACGACCTCAGCAAGTTCGACAAGATCTTCAAGCTGCCGGAACCGCCGTCCTTCAAGATCATCCAGCCGGCCGGAGCGGTCCGGCCGTTCGAAAAGGACAACGTCGAAATGGCCGGGTGGGCGTTCGAGACGGACCTCGACATCGAGTACTCCCACGCGATCGCGCCGAAGGCCGACATCCTGCTGGTCGAGACGCCCGAAGAAGAGACCGAGGGCGTGCAGGGCTTCCCGCAGATCGTGGCGGCCGAGAACTACGTGATCGAACACCACCTCGGCGAGGTCATCTCGCAGAGCTTCAGCGCCACCGAGGAATCGTTCCCGAGCCATGCCGCCATCTTCGCTCTGCGCTCGGCCTATGAAAACGCGGCGACCCATGGCGTCACCGTGCTCGACGCGGCCGGCGACGAAGGCACCGCAGGGGTCAACCAGAATGAAGAATTCCTCCGTCACCGCGCCGCCTCATGGCCCGCCACCGACCCGCTGGTGACGGGGATCGGCGGCACGATGCTGCACCTCAACGAAGCCGGCGAACGGACCTCGCCCGACACGGTCTGGGACGACATCCCCTACGGGATCGACGCGTCCGGAGGCGGCGGGCCCTCGCACGTGTTCGAACTGCCCGCCTTCCAGAAACTGGTCGACACGCACTCGGGCGACCGCCGGGCGACGCCGGACATCAGCATGAGCGCCGCGGTCAACGGCGGCGTGCTGGTGCTGACCGGCTACAAGACCGAAGTGCCCGAAGAACCGGCGCCGAACACGCTGACGATCGTGGGCGGCACCAGCGAGGCGACGCCGCTGTTCTCCGGCGTCATAGCGCTGGCCGACCAGATCGCCGGCCACTCGCTGGGCGACATCAACCAGCGCCTCTACGAACTGGACTCGAGCCCCTTCAGCGGCATCGTCGACATCACCGAAGGCGAAAACCCGTATGTGGTGCTGGGCGAAAACGAACAGCCGCTGTTCACGGTGCCGGGATATCAGGCCAAAAAGGGCTACGACATGGCCAGCGGGCTGGGGACGGTCAACGGCTACGTCTTCGCCCACGCCCTGGCGGGGCACTGAGCGGGGAGGCGAGGAGAACGGCGGCGGGGCGTCACGGGGAGGGTGGCGCCCCGCTCAGCCCCGAGCGCCCGGCTCCGGCAGCGTCGAGGCGTCGTGCGAGCAGATCAGCTCGACCTGATCGCCGTGGCGCAGGGCCAGCTCGCGCAGGCGCTCCTGGTTTTCCCTGCGGGCCGCGCCGTCGATCGTGTTGAGCGCCTCGAAGGCGCGCATCCCGGGCGGGCAGCTGGGAGGCGTCTGCACCTCGCCCTGGTTGAAGTAGGCGTCGCCGCAGTGCAGCAGCCAGCCCTCGCCGTCGCGGATCGCCACGCCGGTGTGGCCCCGCGTGTGGCCGACCAGCGGGATCAGCAGGATCTCGGCCTCGGAGCCGGGCAGGATGCGCACGCTCTGGAAGCCGAACCAGTCATCGCCGCCCGGCTCGTGATCGACCCAGCGGGGACCGTGGGCCCAGTGCGAGGCCGGGTAGCGGGGGCGGTCGCGCCAACCCGGGTTCATCGCGGCGGCGCGCTCTCGCGCCAGCAGGTGGACCTCCGCCTCGGGGAAGTCGGGCAGCCCGCCCGAGTGGTCCAGGTCGAGGTGGGTCGCGACGATCTGGCGGACGTCCTTCGGGTCGAAGCCCATCGCGACGATCTGCGCTTGGGCCGTCTCCTCGGACCGCAGGCGCGGCCTGACGATCGTCGTGAACGGGCGCCCCAGACGGCGCGGGTCGCGGACGTCGTCGGCGCCGAAGCCGGTGTCGACGAGGACCAGGCCCTCGGCGCCCTCGATCAGCAGGCAGTGGCAGACCAGCCGGGCGTCCTGGAGCAGTCCCCCGGTGCCGGTCAGCAGCCGCGCTCCGTGCGGGCACATGGTTCCGCAGTTGAGGTGATGGATCGCCCGCGGTGAGCCCGTCACAGGCGAGAGCCTATCCGAGGGTGGCCCGCCTGTAGCATCCCCGTCGGTGGACCCGGCGGAGCCAGAGCGGATCATGCTGGAGGACGGGATCGAGCTGAGCGTGCGCGACGAGGGCGCGGGCCCGATGGTCGTGCTCTGCCACGGGTTTCCCGAGCTGGCCTTCTCCTGGCGCCACCAGATCCCGGCGCTGACCGCAGCGGGCTACCGGGTGATGGCGCCCGACATGCGGGGCTACGGGGCCAGCTCGATCCCGGCGCGGGTCGAGGACTACGACGTGCTTTCGCTGTGCCTGGACATGTGCGGCCTGCTCGACGCCGCCGGCGAGCAGGACGCGGTCTTCGTCGGCCACGACTGGGGCGCCAACGTGGCCTGGTGGATGGCCGTGATCCACCCCGATCGGGTGCGTGCCGTGGCCGGGCTGAGCGTGCCGTTCGTGCCGCGGGCGCCGGCCCCGCCGATCCCGATCATGCGCGCCCACCTGGGCGAGGACTTCTACATCGTCTGGTTCCAGCAGCCCGGCGTGGCCGACGAGGAGCTGGGGCGCGACGTGCGCAGGACGCTGACGACCTCACGCCAATGGACCGCGTCGTGGGCCGATGAGGAGGGCGCCACGACCAGGAGGCCCGATTGGCTCTCCGAGCAGGAGCTGCAGGTCTATGTGGACGCCTTCCAGCGCACGGGCTTCACGGGCGGGCTGAACTGGTATCGGAACATCGATCGCAACTGGGAGCTGACCGCGCCGTTCGCCCAGCGGCGGGTCGAGCAGCCGGCGATGTTCCTGACCGGCGAGCTGGACCCGGTCCGCAACTTCATGCCGGCCGAGGCGATGACGGGCTGGGTCGACGACCTGCGCCGCCAGGACGTCGTGGCCGGCGCCGGCCACTGGGTCCAGCAGCAGGCGCCGGAGCAGGTCAACGCGGCGCTGCTCGACTTCCTGGCGGGACTTTAGTTCGAGGCCGTTGGCGCCGATCTAGCGCCCGATGGCTGTTCAGCCGCGAAAGACGACGCCGCGCAGCAAGCCCGTGCGCGCTCCGAAACGATCTGCCGCCAAACGGCCGCAGCCGGCTGCCCCGGCGGACAGGAAAGCCGAGGAGATGCGGCAGCTCGGGGAGGCGCTGCTGGCGCGGACCGAAGAGGTGCGCAGCGAGACGGTGGCACGGACGAAGGGCTCCGGGGAAAAGGTCGAGCCGCAGGTGCAGCAGAGCTTCGAGCAGGTGTCGCGCAACTCGACCGTCGCGGTCTCCCGCTGGATCGCCGGCGAGGGCCTCGAGGTGACGCGCGACTCGGCCCGCGAGACCTCGCGGGTGTTCGGCGAGATGGCGGCCCGCCGGGCCGCGTCGCTGAAGGAGGTCACGATGCGCACGTTCTGGTGGCGCAACGTGATGTCCGACGTGCTCCACGACTGCGCCGCGAAGTTGAAGGTCTCCCCGGAGGCGCTGAGCGAAGCGCTGACGATGCTGCAGCTCAGCGTCGAGTTCAGCCTGCTGCGGATCTGCGACTGCTTCGAGACCGAGCGCATGCGCACCGACGAGGAGCTGGCGCGTCGCGAAGAAGAGCTGGCCTTCATGGCGACCCACGACCCGCTGACCGGCCTGCCCAACCGCACCCTGATCGTCGACCGGGTCGAGCAGATGCTGGCCCGGGCAGCTCGCAACCACTGCTCGGTCGCGGCGCTGTTCATCGACCTGGACAACTTCAAGAGCATCAACGACACGATGGGCCACGCTGTCGGCGACGAGCTGCTGCGCGCCGTCGCCGCGCGCCTGAAGGCGGTGGTCCGCGACGTCGACGCGCTAGGGCGCCTGGGCGGGGACGAGTTCGTCGTGCTGATCGAGGACGTCGCGCTGGCGGCCGCACCCGAGCTGGTCGCCGAGCGGCTGCTGGAGGCGCTCAAGCAGCCGTTCAGGCTGGGGGCGAAGGAGGAGGAGACGACGCTGGCGGTGGGCGCGAGCATCGGCATCGCCGCGGGCGAGCGGGTCTCGGCGGGGATCCTGCTGCGGGACGCCGACATCGCGATGTACAAGGCCAAGTGGGACGGGCGCAACCGCTACGCGGTCTACGAGACGGGTATGCAGGACTCGGTCCAGGACCGGGTCGAGCTGGAGATGGACCTGCGCACGGCGCTGGAGCAGGAGCAGTTCTTCCTGGCCTACCAGCCGACGCTCGACCTGGACAACATGCGTCCCACCGGCGTCGAGGCACTGATCCGCTGGCGCCACCCCGAGCGCGGCACGGTGCAGCCGGACGCCTTCATCCCGCTGCTCGAGGAGACAGGGCTGATCGTCGAGGTGGGGCGCTGGGTGCTGATGGAGAGCACGCGACAGGCGGCGGCGTGGGCCGAGGAGGGACACGAGATCGCGATCGCGGTCAACGTCTCGGGCCGCCAGCTCGACGACGACCAGCTGATCGAGGACATCCGCGACGCGCTGTCGGCCAGCGGGCTCGCCGCGGAGTCGCTGACGATCGAGATCACCGAGACGACGCTGATGAAGGACGTCGAGAGCACGGCCCGGCGGCTGATCGCGATCAAGGAGCTGGGGGTGCGGATCGCGATCGACGACTTCGGCACCGGCTACTCCTCGCTGGCGCACCTGCAGCGTTTCCCGGTCGACGCCCTGAAGATCGACCGCTCCTTCATCTCGGGGCTGTCCCGCAACAGGGAGGGCGAGACGCTTATCCACACGCTGGTGCAGCTCGGCAAGGCCCTCTCGATCCAGACCTTCGCCGAGGGCATCGAGCACCAGGAGGAGCTGTCGCTGCTGCAGGAGCAGGACTGCGACAAGGGTCAGGGCTTCCTGTTCGCCCGGCCGCTGGAAGCCGCCGACGCGGCCGATTTCTTCGCCCGCTGGACGGCTCAGCGAACTCCCAGGCCCATATCACCTTCGTCTTAGCGCCCGGCCCGATGCTGGGTCCAGGCTGCGAGCGACGGATGGTCGCCCGGGCTCGGACGAGAAGGAGAACCTGATGCGAAGCAAGAGAAGGCTCGCGGCCGTGGCGCTGGCCTGCGCCGGCATCGTGACCGGAGCGCTGGCAGGGATCAGTCAGAGCTCGGCGGCGAAAGGCACGAGCACGAAGCAGGGTGTGGCCCACTCCTCGGCAGCCGGCATGCCCGGCCCGGGAGGTCCGCCGGGCGGCTTCGGCGGCCATGGCGGGCCGGCGGTTCACTCGGTCGAGGTCGTACCGAACAAAGCCGGCACGGCGTTCATCACCGAGACGACAGACAGCGGCACGATCACGGCGCTCGACGCCTCGGCCGGCGCGATCACGCTGAAGGAGGGAACGTCGTCGCTGACCTACGGGACACCGACCATCACGATCCCCTCGGGCGCGACCGTGACGCTTGACGGCGCCAGCAGCTCGCTGGAAAAGCTGGCCGTGGGGGACCACGTGATGGTCAGCTCCTCCTCGGAAGCCACGACGGTCTTCGCGACCGACTCGTCCTTCCACCCGGCCGGCGGACCCGGCATGGGCGGTGGACCCGGCATGGGCGGCGGCGCACCGCCGTCCGGCCCGCCGTCGGGCGCCGGCTACTAGACCGTCGCGACCGGGCCGCGGGGTAGCGCTCCCGCGGCCCGGGGCGCGCCGGAGAGGTCAGCCGGACATGTCGACCGCGTAGACCTTGTCGGGTTCGATCGTGACGACGACGCGGCTGTCACCGGGGCCGTCGTGGACGCGCAGATCGGATTTGTACTTGGCGCCGAGCTGGTCGGCGAAGGCATAGTCGTCATCCGGCTCGATACGGGCGCGCCCGCGGATGCTCATATAGCGGTAGGGGTTCTGCAGGTCGAGCAGGAACAGGCTGCACTGTGGGTGAGCGATCAGGTTCCTGGTCTTCTGCCGCGAGCTGTTCAGGGAGGTCCGGAGCTGGCCGTCCTGGAAGAGGAACCAGACCTCGGTCTGCTGCGGAGCGCCGTCGCGGCCCACTGTGGCCAGGGTCGCGAAGTCGCCGTCGAGGAGGTCTCTGTGGGATTGCGGGAACTCGGCCATGGGATCGGCGACTCACCGTGTTCGAGTAGGACCGGGGCACCGGCGCGCAAGGCCAGGGGCAGATCGCGGATTCGAGTGTGGATTTTCCCCCTGTGAGGAGGCGGACTCGGCGCGTAGCTTTGGGCCATGGCGAGCGGCGACGAACCGGCGAGCGGCGACGGCGCGACCGATCGGGCGAGCCGTCGCCGGCGAGTTCCAGCGCGGGTGGCGATCTGCGGCGGGGGGGTCGCGGCGCTGGAGGCGGTGCTGGCGCTTCGCGAGATCCTGGCGGTGCGCCCCCATATCGACCTGATCGCCCCCAACGAAGCGTTCCGCTACGTGCCGATGGCGGTGGCCGAGCCGTTCGGCCTCGCACAGACGCGGCTGTTCGAGATGACCGCGATCGCTGCGGACCTCGGCGTGGAGCTGCATGCCGAGTCGCTCCAGCGGGTCGAGCCGGATGAGCGCCGCCTGTTCCTGGGCGGCGGCACGAGTATCGAGTACGACGCGGCGATCGTCGCGGTCGGGGCGCGCCACCGCGAGTGGCTGGGGGACGCGCTGAGCTTTGGCGGGCCGGACGACGTGGCGGCTTTCGGCGATCTGCTCGAAAGGGTCGACCGGGGCGAGGTGAGCCGCGTCGCGTTCGTCGCGCCGCCGGAAACCTGGTGGACGCTGCCGATCTACGAGCTGGCGCTGCTGACGGCGGCGTGGGTCGCCGAACGGGACGTGACAGGGGTGGAGCTGACGATCGTGACCCCGGAGACCGATCCGCTGGGGGTGTTCGGCGATGCGGCCGCGGAGATGGTCCGCGGGCAGCTCTCGGACCGTGGGATCCGCCTGAGGGTGGATGCGTGCGCGGAGAGCTTCGAGCACGGGCAGCTGCGGCTGAGCGGCGGAGCGTCGCTGGAGGTCGACGAGGTCGTCGCCCTGCCGCGGCTGGAAGGCCCGCGCCTGCCGGGCCTGCCGGCGGACGAGGAAGGGTTCATCCCGGTGGACCGGCACTGCGCCGTCACGGGGCTGAATGACGTCTACGCCGCCGGCGACGCGACCTGCTGCCGTTTCAAGCAGGGGGGGATCGCGACCCAGCAGGCCGACGTGGCGGCCGCCTGCGTCGCTGCCGGGCTGGGCGCGGCGAGCGAGCGAGCGGTGTTCGAGCCGCTGCTGCGCGGGATGCTGCTGACCGGGCTCGCCCCGATGTACATGCGGGTAGCTCCTGCCGCAGGTCCGGGCCGGCCCGCGGAGCTTGCTGCCAACGCGCTGTGGTGGCCGCCCACGAAGATCGCGGGTCGCTACCTGGGCCCGTATCTGTCCTTCGCCAGCACGCTGGAGAAACACGGGCCGATGGTGGACCGGCCAGTGATCGAGAGGGCGGGCGAGGGCGTCGACGATGCGCACCGGGAGGCGCGGGAGCTCGCGCTGGTGCTCGCCGAGGCGGACGCCCGTGGCGGGGACTTCCGTTCGGCGCTGGGCTGGCTCGAGGCGATCGAGCACCTGGACGGGGTTCTGCCCACGGGGTACCTGGACCGGCGGGAGGGCTGGCGGGAAGGGGCGGCGGAGCAGGCCGACCGAGCGTAGGGAGCAGCTCCTGCAGCCCCGGTCTTTGCAGTTCGAGCCGCGGGGCGGGGGAGCAGCTAGGTGGAGACGATCAGCACGCTGCATCCGGCGCGATGGGACACCGTGTTCGGCACGCTCCCGAGAACACGCGTGACGCCGTGCATGCCGCGGTTGCCGACGACGATCAGGTCGGCCTGCTCCTGCTCGGCGACCTCGAGCAGAGCGTCGGCCGGATCGCCTTTGACGGTGTGCGCCTTCGCCTCCACGCCGCCGACACGGCAGGCTGCGACCGCCTCGTCGACCACGGCCTGCACCTTCGCGTCGGGCGCCAGCTTTGTGACGCCTTCGGGTGCCCCGGCCACCCGCGCCCCGCGCACCGGCTCGTAGGCGGAAACGAGATGGAGCTGGCTGCCCAGCTCCCTGGCCAGGCGTGCCGCCTCGGCGACGGCGCGCTGGGCGGTGTCGGATCCATCGGTGCCGACGATTATCGACTCGTACATGGCCATCCTCCAGTGGTCGGGGCCAACACTAACCGAGGATGGCGCGTCGGGCCAGTCGGATGGCGGGCGTCGCGTCGAAGAGTAGCCTGACGGGGGCGCTGGCCCGATTGGGGTGGCGATCAACGCGTGACGAGCCAAGTCGCGTCGCAGGGAAGGGGCCGGGGGGATGGAGAATCAGCTTGCGGCACCGGAGCACGCGGCCCTACTGGGGCGCGCGAAGGAGTGCACCGTGCTGGATGGCCTGATTGACGACGTCCGCCGGGCTGAGAGTCGGTCCTTGGTGTTGCGGGGCGAGGCCGGCATCGGGAAGACAGCGCTGCTGCACCACGTGACTGCGGCGGCATCCGATCTGACCGTCCTTCGGTCGGCCGGGGTGGAGTCCGAGATGGAGCTGGCCTACGCCAGCCTGCATCAGCTGTGCGCTTCGCTTCTCGATCGACTCCCGAGGCTCCCCGAGCCACAGCGTCAGGCGCTCGAGACCGTGTTCGGGCTCAGCGCCGGCGCCGCCCCGGATCGGTTCCTGGTCGGGTTGGCGGTGTTGAGCCTGCTCTCGGAGGTGGCCGAGGAGCGTGGCTTGCTGTGCGTTCTCGATGACGCGCAGTGGCTGGATCACGCCTCGGCCCTGACGCTCGCGTTCGTCGCCCGTCGCCTGCAGGCGGATCCGGTCGGGATCGTCTTCGGCGCTCGTGAGCCGGGCGAGGAGCTCTGCAACCTTCCCCAGCTCGAGGTGAAGGGCTTGGGCAACAGCGACGCCCGCGAGCTGCTGGACTCGGCTGTGATGTTCAAGCTGGATGCGCAGGTTCGGGACCGGATCGTCGCCGAGACGAGGGGTAACCCGCTGGCCCTGCTCGAGTTGCCGGAGGGGTTGACCGCCACGCAGTTGGCGGGTGGCTTCGGGCTGCTGGACGCTCAAGGGCTCTCGGGACGGATCGAGGAGAGCTTCGTGCGACGACTCGTGCCGCTGCCCGAGGACACGCAGCTGCTGCTCCTTGCCGCCGCCGCTGAGCCCGCCGGGGATCCTCTGCTGCTCTGGCGCGCGGCCGAGCGACTCGACCTCCCGCGAGCGGCCGCTGGAGCGGCCGAGGCGGGTGGTCTGCTGGAGATACGCGGGCGCGTGGTGTTCCGCCATCCCTTGGCGAGGTCGGCGGTGTATCGCTCGGCAACCGCCGAACAGCGCCGGGCTGTGCACCTGGCGTTGGCAGAGGCAACCGACGAGGACACCGATCCTGATCGTCGCGCGTGGCATCTCGCTGCCGCCGCGGCGGGACCCGACGAGCACGTCGCTGCGGAGCTCGAGCGCTCAGCGGGACGGGCTCAAGCGCGTGGCGGACTGGCCGCGGCCGCCGCGTTCCTGGAGCGCTCAGCGTCACTCAGCGCCGATTCTGCGCGGCGGACGGAGCGTGCGCTCGCGGCTGCGCAGATCAGCCTCGGTGCCGGGGCCTTCGATGCAGCGCAGGCTCTGCTGATCATGGCGGAGACCGGGCCGCTCGATGAGCTGCAGGGCGCACGAGTGGAGTTGCTGCGCGCTCAGCTCTCATTCGCCTCGAGCCACGGCAAGGATGCTCCTGCACTGCTGCTCGAGGCCGCCAGGCGACTCGAGCCGCTCGACGCGGAGCTCGCGCGCGAGACCCACCTGAACGTGCTCTCGGCGGTGGTGCTGGCCGGTCGCACGGTCAGTACGGGCGCTGGCGTGGTCGAGGTTTCGCGGGCGGCGCGGGCGGCGCCAGCCGCGACGCACGCGCCGCGTGGACCGGACCTGATGTTGGACGGGCTGGCGACGCTGTACATCGAGGGACGTGCCGCGGCCGTGCCGATCCTGACGCGTGCGCTTCACGCAATGATCGATGACGCCTCTGCGGCGGAGGCGCTCCGTTGGTTGTTCCTGGCGAGTGTCGTGGCGGTGCAGTTGTGGGATGACGAGTCGTGGCACGCGCTGTGCGAGCGGTACGTCGAACTCGGCCGCCAGCTGGGTGCGCTCAGCGAGATCCCGCTCGCGCTCCTGACGCGGGCCTACGTGCACGTATTCTGTGGCGAGCTGGACGTCGCAGCGTCCTTGATCGAGGAGATAAGGGCGGTGACCGAGGCGACGGGAAGCTCCCTCTCGCCGGGTTGCGCCCTACATCTGGCGGCGATGCGCGGGCGCGAATCCGACGTCTCGGCGCTGATCGAGTCCAGCCGCGAAGAGATGGCGCGACGGGGTCAGGGCAGCGCGACAGCGCTGACTGCAGTGGCCAAGGCTGTGCTCTACAACGGACTTGGCCGCTACCAAGAGGCATTGGCCGCAGCTCGAGAGGTCGGCCCACAGGACCTGACCACCGAGAACTGGGCGATCAGCGAGCAGATCGAGGCCGCTGCCCGCGCCGGGACACCGGAGGTCGTCACGCACAGGCTTCGGCGGCTGGAGGAGATCACCCAGGACGGCGGCACCGACTGGGGTCTGGGAATCGCAGCGCGCTGCGGTGCTCTGCTCAGCGAGGGTGAAGCCGCCGAGAGCCTCTACGGCGAGGCGATCGAGCGGCTCGCGCGCACCCGGCTGCGTCCCGAGCTCGCCCGCGCGCATCTCCTCTACGGCGAGTGGCTGCGCCGCGAGGGTCGCCGAGTCGACGCCCGCAAGCATCTGCGTGCGGCGCACGACATGCTCACGGGGATGGGCATGGAGGCGTTCGCCGAGCGCGCCCGCAAGGAGCTCCTGGCGACCGGCGAGAGACTGCGCAAGCGCATCCCCGAGACGCGCGGCGAGCTCACGCCACAAGAGCGACAGATCACGATGCTGGCACGCGAGGGACTCTCCAACCTCGAGATTGGCGGGCGCATGTTCCTCAGCCCGCGAACAGTCGAGTGGCACCTTCGGAAGGTCTTCGCCAAGCTCGGGATCCGGGGGCGCAGAGAGCTCGCGAACGCGCTACCCAGCTCCGAATCGGAGTTGACCCGTCTCTGAGGCTGCAGCTAGCGGAGCGTCCTGAAGGTGGCCCGGAGCTCGGCCGCGAACAGGTCGGGCTCTTCCCAGGCGGCGAAATGCCCGCCCCGGTCAAGCTCACCGAAATGGACCAGGTTGTGGTAGGCCCTCTCGGTCCAGCTGCGTGGCGGCTGGTAGCGCTCGTAGGGGAAGACGCTCACACCCGCCGGGATCGACACGTCGACGGCGTTGAAGAACGTCACGTTGTTCTCCCAGTACAGCCTCGCCGCGGAGACGCCGCTGTTCGTCAGCCAGTACAGCGTGATGTTGTCCAGCACATCGTCTCGCGTGAGCTCGCCGACCTGGCGGCCCTGGATGACCTCGCCAACCAGTCCAGGCTGCCCGTAGCCGTCGCCGTGATCGATCATCCATGCTGCGAGGCCAACCGGATCGGCCAGGCCGTACAGCGTCTGTGGGCGCCCGGCCATGGCCGCGGCGTAGGAGCGGTGCTTGGCGCCCGCGAGGAGCTGCTCGTAGGCCCGCGCCTCCTCAGCCGACAGACTCGACGGCGCCGGGGCACCGGACGCCAGAGCCTTCGCAGCGTCAGGCGGGACGGTCGCCGCGAAGTTGGAGTGGATGCCGAGCAGCCCGGCAGGCGCCTGGGCGCCCAGGATGTCGACGATCACCCCACCCCAGTCACCTCCTTGTGCCACAAACTCTGTGTATCCCAGACGGCTCATGAGCTCCACCCAGGCATGCGCGATACGGACCGGGTCCCACCCGATGTCGGTCGGCTTTCCGGAGAATCCATAGCCGGGCAGCGAAGGAATCACGAGATCAAAGGCATCCTCGGCCGCGCCGCCGTGGGTGGTCGGGTCGGTGAGCGGCTCGACGATCTTCAGCTGCTCGATCACCGAACCGGGCCAGCCATGCGTGACGATCAATGGCAGCGCGCTCTCGTGTCGCGAGCGGACGTGGATGAAGTGGATGTCCAAGCCGTCGATCTCCGTCACGAACTGCGGAAGCGAGTTCAGTCGCGCCTCGACCTTCCTCCAGTCGTGCTCACTCGCCCAATAGCGGGCGAGGGCCTGCATGGATGCGAGCGGCACGCCCTGCGAATCGTCCGGGACGGTCTCCTTCTCGGGCCACCGCGTCGCTTCGATGCGTCGCCGAAGGTCCTCCAAGGTCTCCTCCGGCACCTCGATCTGGAACGGGCGCAGGACCGCGCCGCTCGCCTGCTGGTCGGTCGTGGCTGACATGTGGGCCTCCTTAGCGGTCGGTCGAATAGGGCAGGTTCGGCGATCGAGGTGCCTCTCGCGCCCGTAGTTCCCCTGGTCGAACCACGGGCATCGACCAGTGCCGTGGCCAGTCGCTCGACCAGTTCGATCACAGGCGCGACGGGTCGCTCGAGAGCGCATCATTTGGCCTTGCACCCAGGAATCACCGACCAGCGGCCAGAACCGTGGGAGCCGGTGACCACCACGACAGCAGCGCGGGCAAGGCCCGTGTTCCCGGAAGAGGAGGAGGTCCCCATGTCCGCGACCCGCAACGCGCTCGCCGAGACCGGCGCGCCGACATACATCACCCGCTTCGACGGGGTCCGCGTCCCTGCCGCCGAGTACCGTCCGGTCTGGCTCGACAGCCTGGCCGACGACGTCACAATCGAGGGCTCGGCGATGACCGGTGTGGCACGCGGCGCGGAGGCAGTCCGGTCGATCGTCACGACGATCCGTAAGCTCTATGACTCCCAGGAGTTCAACTTCGCCGGCCCCTACGGCGAGGACGGCTTCCTCGAGGACTACACCGCCTGGGTCCAGGGAGAGCCGATCGGGAACGTCGTCCTCGTCACTCGCAACGACGCAGGGAAGGCGCAGCGCATCGTTGCCAACTACCGGCCCCGAACCACGCTGCTGCGCCTCTCCGAACTGATCGGCAAGGATCTCGCCGACACCCCATACGGCGAGTACTTCGCTGCCAGCGGGAAATGAGCCCCTCGGCCGAGAAGTCTGGCGCGAGGACGATTCGTCCGTTCAACGTTGACGTTCCGGAGGCCGCACGGGATCGTGATCTTCGCCCATCGACCGTGCCCGGCCGCGGCCAGAGCACGACAGGCGAGAGGCCCAGCGCTTGCGGCATCTGACGAGGGCCTCGCCGGGAGGTGGGCTGCCGATAGCGGATCTGGAGTCCCGTATATTGAGACCAGAGGGGCCATAGCTCAGCTGGGAGAGCGCCTGCTTTGCAAGCAGGAGGTCACCGGTTCGATCCCGGTTGGCTCCATTGGCGACAGAGGTAGTTGATCGCATTCAACCCCTCCGAGGGCCATTCGGCTCCATCCCTCTCGGGTAGCGCATGGCGAGCTCACTGTTGCGTTTCGACGCAGTGCGCAAAGCGCGCCACCTGCCGGTGCGACGCGCGTCAGGCCTCGGTTGCCGACTGAGCGGCTAGGACCGCCGCCGCGCGCGGCTCGAAGGCGCCGTAGCCGTGCTCGCGCGAGAGCTCGAGCGCGCGTGTGGCGTGCTCCCGCGCGCCGTCGCTGTCGTTACGAGCGGCGAGCGCTTCGGCCCAGCCAAGGTGCCCGCGGGCGCTCCACAGCCGCATGTCGTTGGCTTCGTGGAACTCGCACGCGAACGCCAGGTGCTCGACGACCCGCTCGTGCTCGGCGAGGACCGACGCGAGCAGGCCCAGGTACAGTCGCGTATGTCCGGCGCTGAACAGTGTGTTCCAGTCGACTTGGTCAGCACACGGCTGGATCAGGTCATAGAGGATCGCGGCGGCCTCGCGGTCGCCTGTCTGGGTCGCCGCCTCGGCGTAGAGTACGAGCGCGGTCAGCTCATCTGCTGCGGGCCGGATGTCCGCGAAGCGGTCGCTCGCGGCCCGCGTGAGGATCGTCGCGGCGTCCTCGCGACGGTCAAGCCAGCACAGGCTGGATGCTAGGAGCGCGCGCAAGGCAGGGATAGCTGGATTGGCCTCCACGCTCTGCTCGAGGATCGCGATGATCTCCTCGCCGCGTCCTTGGAAGACGCGTGTATAGAACATCTGTATCCCATATAGAAGGTGAGCGTCAGGCTGCTGTAGCTCCTGTCCGGTCCGAAACGCCCGCTCAACGAGGTGCTCGCCGGCAACCAGGTCGCCTCGCAGCAACGCTAGCGCCGAGGTCAGCCACTCGGTCTGCCAGACGACTGTGGGCTGCCCTAGCTCTGCTGCGATCCGCTGCATGCGCTCGAGCGGGGCTTGAACGCGTGCGAGCTCCCCTCGTTGGACCCAGCCGATAAGCTCGCGGTTGGCCCCCTCCCAACGAAGTGCAGGATCGTCCAGCTCGTCGGCGGTCCTGACAAGCTCATCTGCGAGGGTAGCTCGCAGCTCGAGCGTCTGCGCGCCCTCGAGCGCGACGCCCGCGGCCCACAGCACATAGGCCAGCGCCCGCTTGTCTCCAGCACCACGCGCGAGCTCTAGTGCTTCTTCGGCAAGGGCCCAGCGGTGTGCGACGTCGGAGTCCCAGGCCAGCTCCTGCGCCTGCAGTGCGAGCAAGCGGGGGCGTCGAGCGGGATTCGGGGGATCGTCGAGCTCGATCGCGCGCTCAATGGCGGTAATCCGCTCGTGATCGACTGCGCCAATTGTGCTGGTGAAGCCTCGGTTGTTGGCCAATGAGGCGCGTGCCGCGAGTTCGCCGTCTTGTAACTCCGAGGCGATGCGCGATGCCTCCAGAAGGGTCTCACGGAATGCCGCGACGCCTGTCTGAAGTTGCGCCTCGCCGAGCCCGATCAGCGCCTCGCAGCGCTCCCGGCTGCTTGCCTCCCCGCAGAGCTCGACAGCGTCTGTGAATAGCTTCACCGCCTCGGCCGGGGCAAGGCTCTCGAGCGCGCGCCGTCCTGCTTTGAGCGTGTAGTCGACTGCCTTGGCCCTGTCAAGCGGCACGGCTGACAAACGCCAGTGCAGCGCGAGCTCCGCTAGGTGCGCATCCGGATCTTCGCCACAGAGGTCCTCCAGCGCTTCGGCAACGCGATGGTGCATCCGCGCGCGCCGCGTGGCACTGAGCCCGTCATACAGCGTCTGGTTTATGAGCGCGTGGACGAAGCGGAAGCGCCCAACGTGCTCGGATGACTCGGCGAGCACGGAGGCGGCCATCGCGCCCTCTACCCGGTCCAGTAGCTCCGCCTCATCGACCCCAAGCGCCACCGAGAGCAGCCGCAGGTCGAACTCACGGCCGATCACCGCGGCCAACCGCAGCGCTTCCAGCGACTCGCCGCCGAGGCGCTCGACGCGGCGCTCGATCACCTCGCGCACGCTCTCCGGCAGGGCGATCCCGGCGGAGCTATCGATGCTCCAACGTCCGGCGGCCTCGTCGAACACGAGCGCACCGGACTCAGACAGCCCCCGCAGGATCTCCCCCACGAAGAACGGATTACCGCCGGTCTCGGCCGCGATACGGCCGGCGAGCTCGATCGCGTCAGCTTCGAGCTCATGGCCAGCGATCGCCGTCATGATCTCGGCCACCTCGTCGGTGCCCAGACCGTGCAAGGCGATGCGCTGCACCCCCAGCAAGCGAGGCAGGTCGGCGAGCGTGGCGGTGAGCGGGTGGTCCTTGCCCAGTTCGGAGTCGCGGAAGGTGGCAATCACCTCAAGCGCCCCCTGCTCGGTAGAGCGCAGCACGTGCTTCAGCAGGGCCAGCGACTGCGCGTCAGCCCAGTGCAGGTCATCGAGCACCACGCACAACGCCACCGCCTCGGCGGCCTCCGACAGCAGGCCGGCAACGGCATTGAAGAGCAGGTAGCGCTCGGTCTCCGGATCAGAGGACTGGGGCGCAGGGAGGTCGGGGAGGCGCGAGACGAGACTACGCGTCAGTCGTGACAGCTCGCCCCCGTGGCGCTCGACCTGACGTGCAAGCAGGTCGGCCGGCGCGCTCTCGAGAAGCTGGGTGCAGACGCCGATCCACGGCTCATAAGGCACCGCTAGCTCCTCCGTGCACGCACCCCACACAACGGCGAAGCCATCTGCATGCGCGGCGTGCGCGGCGTAGCTCGCAAGGCGCGTCTTACCGATCCCCGGCTCACCTGACATCAGCACCACCTGGCGCTGCTCCGCGCGTGCCAGCGCCATCGCTTCGACGAGCGCCGCACGCTCCTCTACGCGCCCCACATACGCGACAGGTGGCACCGAGCGCAACGGTGCCGGCAACGGCCAGCGGCTCGCACCCCCCGTCTCCTCCGCCAACGGCGCCCACGAGACCGACAGCGTCTCCACGCGCTTCTCAAAGCCCTTCAGCTCGAGCTCACCCACCGCTGAGAACTCGATGCCCTCACACCGGCCCGCGAGCGCCTGCACCAATGCCGAGACCAGGATGCCATCCGCCGGCGCCTGCGCACACAGCCGCGCCGCTTCGATTGAGGGCATCCCGAAGTAGTCGCCGTCCTTGACCGTCGACTCCCCCGCACCCAGCCCGATGCGTATGTGCAACGCCTGCTCGGCCTGGCGATAGCGGCGCTCGAAACGCTGCTGCATCGCCACCGCGCATTCAACAGCCGCGGACGCGGAGGCGAACGCCACCATCAGCCCGTCGCCGGTGTTCTTCACCTCCCGTCCGCCTGAGGACACAATCGCGTCGCGCAACAGCTCGAAATGCTCCTCGCGCAGCTCATCCGCCCGCACCGGCCCCACCGAGTTCGCAAGCCGCGTCGAGCCGACCAGATCAGTCAGCAGGATCGTCGCAAGCTCAATCGACTCCGCCACCACAACCCCCTAGCGATTCTTCTAGTCGGAACGTACCACCTCCAAGAAGGCCGAAATGCGGGCGCCGCTTCACCTATCGCGCGATAGGGCGCGCGGCACCCCCGAGGCAGGTTGTCAGCCGGCGAGACGGTTCTGGCCACGAGCGACTCTGACGAAGCGAGGCGCCGCGCCGGCGACATTCGACGCCAGACAGGCCTTCACCGACGCCCAACGCACCGGCCTCCCGAGCATCGTCTCGACTGCGAGGTGCACGTCACGCGCACGCATCGGGCCGGCGTGCGTCTCGAGCACGGTGATCACCGCGGAAAGGACCCAATCGTGCCGTCGATGAGCTGCTCCGATCGGGCCGGCGAGGTGCTTGGCCTCAACGCGCGACGAGCGTTCCACCCCTGAATCGCGGCCGTCGTCCGCTGTGGTGGCCCAATCGAGCACCGCGCTCAGGGGCCGCGAGGGGTTGGAATGGTGTCCGGTTAGGTCCATTCGTCGTCGTGATTACAACGGTTGGAGCACAAGTGATGGTCGGAGCGGCTCACCCCGACCCGTTCACGCTCTGATCGCCTCCCCTGCCGCGTTCCTCTGGTGCTGGGCCTACGCGACGCTCGCCCTGGCCGTCGACGCGTCAAGCAGGCTCCGTGCACAGTCGACGACGGTCTCCTCCACCGGTCGCGGCGTCCAGCCGACGCGGCGTTGAGCGTTCGCCAGCAAGAACCTCGTTTCCCAGCCAAGCTCGTCCGCCACCGAGCGGACCGACGGGTCGGCAAGCGCGATCGCCCGGACAACGAGGTTGGGGACTCGGCGCGTGGGAACCTTGCGAGCGTCGTCGCCCAGCCGCTCTCGCAGAATCGCCGCCACGTCCGCGAACCACAGGAACGTGCCGGCCGCCAGCAGCCGCTGACCGCCGGCATCCGGCGCCGTCATCGCAGCCACCTCGAGTGTGGCCACGTCGCGTACGTCACTGAAGGCGAACCCGAGCTTGGGCAGGCCGGGCATCCGACCCGCGAGGAGCCGCTCTATCGCCTGCAACGAGTAAGAACGGTCCGCTCCCAGCACCGGTCCGATGATCGCACCCGGCTGGACCGTGACGAGACGCTCAGCTGCACCTCGCTCCCGCATAAACTCCCAGGCCGCGCGCTCGGCGATCACCTTGGAGCGCGCATAGGAGGTCATGTGCGGGTCGCTGGGATCGCTCCAGTCCTCCTCCGTGAGCTCTCGCTTTCCCTGCAGCGCGCCGTCCTTCTCGTTGCGTACAGCGGCCACCGACGACGTGACGACGACCCGCTCGACCCCAGCCGCCAGGCTCGCGCGCAGGACGCGCAAGGTGCCGTCGCGTGCCGGCAGGATCAGGTCGTCGGGATCCTTGGGCTGGGCCGGCGGGAACGGAGAGGCGACGTGGAGCACGTAGGTGCAGCCCTCGACAGCGTCAGCCCAGCCCTCGTCCGCCATCAAGTCCGCTGCAAGGAACGTCAACTGCTCGCCGGCATCTACCTGCGAGCCGACGTTGGCTCGAACCTCATCCTCGCGGGCCGGGTCGCGGACTGTCGTGCGGACGCGGTAACCCTGCCGCAACAACTCGACAAGACACCACCCTCCGAGGAATCCAGTGCCACCTGTCACCAGAACCGTTTGATCCCGTTCCATCCCATTCCTCCTCAGCCCCACACCGACGGGCCCCGGCTGGACGCTCGACCGCCACAGGCTATAAGACCCGACACGACCGCCGCGCGTTGTCCCGCACTCGCGTCGCCGGCGACCCGACGGGGTGCTGCTCCGTCAAGCGGCCACCTTCTGATGTCCGGCCGCTCGGGGTGCCGGCGGATGCACGAACGAAGGTCAGACGACAATGGTCCTGCTCGGACGCTGTGCGTCTTACGGCGTACGCAGGCCACCGAGCAGGCGAGTGATCTCGGGCTCGATCCGTGCCAGCGCCCGCTCTGGCTTGGGATCTGTGGCGGCCAGCAATCCCGCCTCGACCAACGCGGACAGCAGGAGATGGGTCGTGATCGTGACGTCGTCACTGGCTAGCTCGCCGACGTCGACAGCCGCCTGGACACCAGCCTTCAAGGCGGCGATGCCCAGCGGCGCAGCAGCCTCACGCCAGCTCTCCCATCCGAGTACCGCACGGCTCTGCCGCAGGCCGATCCGCTGAAGCTCCCCTGGTCTCGAGCACTCGCGCAAATAGGCGATGCAGGCGGCCAGGAGCTGATCGAACGGGCCAGCGCCGCTGGCTGCCTGCTGCTCGGCGACCGCGCCCAGGCGAAGCATCGCGTCCCGCTCGGAAGCCTCGTAGGCAGCCCTGAAGAGATCGACCTTGCTAGCAAAGTGGTGGTACATGCCGCCACGGCTGACACCAGCACGCGCGAGGACCTCCTCCGTCGCGATCTGGTCGAAGTCTCGCTCGAGCAGCAAATCACGCATCGCGCGGACCAGCCGCTCGCGAGCTCCCTTGGGCGGGCGACCAGGTGTGCGGGCGGAGCTTGCTGCCGCCGCATCGGATGGGGAATTGACACCGGACAATGTCTCCGCAGCTTGCCGACCGACACTCGGTCAGAAAGCCTGGACGGTCCTCTCGCCCCCCGCCTCGCCTGGTTCTGAGATGTGGTCGATCTTGTGCGCACCTGCCATTGACAACCATGTTATCGTTCGAGAGACCGACAGTCGGTCGGTAATAATCCACACCTACCCGGCCCACTGGGCCAGGAGGACCTCATGGAGACATACGTGATCCTCAGGCGCGGTGCTTGGGGCTCCGCGCAGGAGCTCGAGGCGGCCGCAGCACGTTCGAGCAAGGTCGGCGATGAGGAGATGTCAGAGGACATCCGCTGGATACGCAGCTACGTCCTCAGCGAACCCGACGGTCGCCTGGGCACCGTCTGCATCTACCAGGCAACCAGCCCGCAGGCGATCCGCGAGCATGCCAAACGCGCGCAGTTGGCGGCCGACGAGATCATCCCCGTCGCCGACACCGTGATCGTTCGAGCCGACCCTCAGGTCGCGACAGCGTAAACACGACCGACCAAGCCAAATGAGTACGGGTGCTCAGTCTGCGCCTCATTCAGAACTGTTCATCTGCTGACGTCAGGAGATACTCATGTTGCAATCAACCAAGCGCACTCTGATCGCGGCACTTCTCGTCGGTGGCGCAATCGCCGCACCGCCCGCCGCCTCCGCCAGGGTCTCCCTGGATCGCCAGTCGCCGGCGGTGAGCACGCAGGAAATCGGAACAACCCTCCCGCAGATCGGCGGCGTCCAAACTCGCTCGAACGGCTTCGACTGGGCCGACGCGGGCATCGGCGCCGGAGCTGCGGTGGCCCTCACCC
>JBKQOO010000159.1:0-15369 GCA_052145475.1 Solirubrobacteraceae bacterium | reverse complement strand
AGCGGATCGCGGTCTCGCGTCCCGAGCCGGGACCCTTGACGTAGACCTCGACCTTCTGCAGGCCCTGTTCCAGACCCTTGCGGGCGGCCGCGTCGGCCGTGACCTGGGCGGCGAACGGGGTCGACTTGCGCGATCCCTTGAAGCCGGCGCCGCCGGCCTGGAAGTCACGGGCGTCAAGGACGTCACGCCCCAGGCCCACAACGGGTGCCGCCCCAGGAAGCGCAGGCGCGTCTGATGGCCCGCGACACCTCCCCCCAGTGCAAGCAGTGCCGCCGCGAGGGGCAGAAGCTGTTCCTCAAGGGCGAGCGCTGCCTGACCGACAAGTGCGGCGTCGAGCGCCGCTCCTATCCGCCGGGCGAGCACGGCCGGGGCAGGCTCAAACAGAGCGAGTACCGCGTGCAGCTGCGCGAGAAGCAGAAGGCGCGGCGCTACTACGGAGTGCTCGAGAAGCAGTTTCGCGGCTACTACCAGAAGGCTTCCCGGCAGCCGGGCATCACCGGCGAGAACCTGCTGGCGCTGCTGGAGTGCCGCTTGGACAACGTCCTGGTGCGTCTCGGTTTCGCGGCCTCCCGCCGCCAGGCGCGCCAGCTGATCCGCCACGGTCATTGGACGGTCAATGGCCGGCGGGTGAACATCCCCAGCTACCAGGTGCGGCCCGGCGACGTGATCGCGATCAAGGCGGACACCCCGGCCACGCAGGTGGTCAGGGACGCGACCGAGCTGACCGGACAGATTCCCGCGTGGCTGCAGGCCGATCACGAGTCGCTGACGGCCAAGGTGCTGCGCAAGCCGGAGCGGCGCGAGGTCGCCGCGCCGGTGCAGGAGCAGCTCATCGTCGAGCTGTACTCGAAGTAGAAGCGACTTTCCAAGCCTCCGTCCCCGTGGGCGGCGGCGCCTGTAGGCCGGTGTCCGCCCGACGCCGGCACGACACCAAAACGACGTAAGGACTCTCATGCTCGACTTCCAAATCCCCCGGATCACAAGCGAGTCCGTGGAGCAGAACAGAGGAACGTTCACGATCGAGCCGCTCGACCGCGGCTTCGGCTACACGTTCGGCAACTCGCTGCGCCGCGTGCTGCTCTCCTCGCTGGCCGGTGCCGCCGTGACGAGCGTGCGCATCGAGGGCGTGGCCCACGAGTTCTCGACGATCTCGGGCGTCAAGGAGGACGTGACCGACATCGTTCTGAACCTGAAGGGCGTGGTCTGCCGGATGCACTCCGATGCCAGCGAGGTCGAGGCCCCGCTGGTCGTCACCGGCCCGGGAGAGATCACCGCAAAGGACATCGACCTGCCCGCCGGCGTGGAGATCCTCAACCCCGACCTGCACATCGCGACGCTCGAGAAGAAAACCAAGCTCGAGCTGTACATGACGATCGGCCGCGGCCGGGGCTACCGGCCGGCAGAGGAGAACAAGTCCTCGGACCAGCCGATCGGCGTGATCCCGATCGACTCGATCTTCTCGCCGGTCAGGCGCGTCGCCTACGCGGTCGAGCAGGCCCGTGTCGGTCAGAAGACCGACTTCGACAAGCTGACGCTCGACATCGAGACGGACGGCTCGATCGACCCCCAGGCCGCGCTGCGCGAGGCCGCCGAGCTGCTGATCTCACAGCTGGCGATCTTCACCGACGCCGACCGCATCCAGGAGCTGCGTGCGGCCCCGGGAGGCCAGCTGGACGGTCACGGCCTGGCCGTCGGCGGCGGCCCCCAGGCGGCGTTGCAGGGCGAGGAGTACGGGATCCTGATCGAGGAGCTCGAGCTGGGCGTCCGTTCCTACAACTGCCTGAAGCGGGCCGGCATCCAGACGGTCGGCGACCTGATCTCCAAGTCGGAGGCCGAGCTGAACGCGATCCCGAACTTCGGCAAAAAGTCGATCGACGAGGTCATCGAAACGCTGCACGCAAGGGGGCTCAACCTGCGAGCCGACTGACCAGGAAGCCGAGCGCACGGCGCGGGGCGGCGTCCTCGGCGGCTAGCGTGCCATGCACGCCACGCCGCCTGCGTCCTTGCCCCGCTTGGCGCTCGACTCCCTGGACCGCTTAGACTCCTGAGCCGAGACACGATGAGACACAAGAAGACCCGTAACAAGCTCAGCCGTGATTCGGCGCACCGCAAGGCGCTGCTGATGAACCTGAGCAAGGAGCTGATCGAGCACGAGCGGATCAAGACGACCGAAGCGAAGGCCAAGGCGGTCAAGCCGGAGATCGAGAAACTGATCACGCTGGCAAAGCGCGGCGACCTGCACGCTCGCCGCCAGGCGCTCTCGACGCTGTCTCAGGACAAGTTCGCCGTCCACAAGCTGTTCGTCGAGGTCGCGCCTCGCTATGCCGAGCGGCCCGGGGGCTACACCCGCATCCTCAAGCTCGGCCAACGCGCCGGCGACGCGACCGAAATGGTCTTCATCGAGCTCGTCTGAGCGGACCGGGCGCGGCAGGAGCGCCGCGAGGGATGGTCGCGAGGCTCACGATCGAGTATGACGGCACGGGCTTCGCCGGCTGGGCCGCCCAGCCGGACGAGCGGACCGTGCAGGGCGAGCTGGAGGGGGCGCTGCAGACGATCCTCGGCCCCACCGGGACCGACGGTGCGCCGCTGCGCGTGAAGGTCGCGGGGCGGACCGACCGCGGCGTGCACGCCTGGGGACAGGTCGCCAGCTACGCCCATGAGGCCATCGACCCGCTGCGCCTGAACGGCCTGCTCGACCCCGACCTGGCCGTGCTCGCCGCCGAGCCGGCAGCCGAAGGCTTCGACGCCCGCCGCGACGCGGTCAGCCGCACCTACTGCTACCGCGTCCTGGCCCGTCGCACCCGCAGCGTGTTCGAGCGGGCCCGCTCCTATTGGTGGACCGGCCCGATCGACCGCGAGGCCCTGGAGGCCTGCGCCGGCGCGCTGGTGGGCCAGCACGACTTCACCGCCTTCACCCCCCGCGAAACCGAGCACACGTGGTTCAGATGCCGAGTGGCGCGAGCAGAGTGGCTGGCGCACGGCGACCTGCTCGAGTTCTGGATCGAGGCCGACATGTTCCTGCGCCACATGAACAGGGTGCTGGTCGGCACGATGCTCGACGTCGCCGCCGGCCGGATGGCGGTCACGGAGTTCGCTGCGCTGCTCGAGGGCCGGCCCCGCTCGGCGGCGGGCCGGACCGCGCCGGCCCACGGGCTGGCGCTGGCGAGCGTCCGCTACCCCGACGAGCAGGGCTGAGGATCGGTCCTCGCGCCGGCATGTCTTCACGCCCGGGGGCCGAAGCGGCCCCTATGCTGGGTCTGCGAGAACCGATGATCAATGTGCTGCTGACAAACGACGACGGGATCGAGGCGGAAGGGCTGCAGGCGATGCGCCGGGCGCTCTCCGAGCTGGACGATGTGCGCCTGGCCGTGATCGCGCCGGACGGCAACCGCTCGGCGATGGCCCGCTCGATCACGACCCGGCGACCCCTGTGGGTCGAGGAGGTCCACTTCTCGGACGGCACCAGCGGTTACGCCACGGACGGCACGCCGGTGGACTGCGTGCGACTGGCGAGCCTCGGGCTGATCGAGGGCTTCGAGGCGCAACTGGTCGTCTCGGGCATCAACCACGGCGCCAACCTGGGCGACGACATCACCTACTCGGGCACCGTCGCTGCGGCGCTGGAGGGTGTGGTGCTGGGCCTGCCCGCGATCGCCGTCTCCCAGCAGTCGGGAGCCCGCAACCTGGACTACAACTTCGACGGCGGCTTCGGCTTCGGCGTGGCGGCCTCGTTCGTGGCGGCGCTGGTGGCGCAGCTCGAGGACGTGCCGCTGCCCAAGCGAACGCTGCTGAACGTCAACGTGCCGGCGGGAGAGCCGAGCGGCGTCGAGGTGACGAGCCTGGGCAAGCGGATCTACCGCGACGAGCTGAAGCTGGAGCGCGAGGAGGAGCATCGGCGCCGCTACTGGATCTACGGCGCATACCCAGGCTTCCACGACGAGCCGGGAACCGATCTCGCGGCGGTCCACGCGGGCCGGATCGCGGTGACCCCGATCCACTTCGACCTCACCGACCACGCGAGCCTCGAGGCCCTGCGGCGCTTCGACCTGGACGGCCTGCTCGAGCCGCTCGCGCCCGACACGGCGCCGTGAGCGCGTCTCGGACCGCTGCCAGGGGCTCGGGGGAGCCGCCCGCGGAGGTGACCGAGCGCGCTGCCGAACTGCGGGATCAGCTGGAGCATCACGCCTACCGCTACTACGTCCTCGACGACCCCGAGATCACCGACGACGTCTACGACCGCCTGCTGGACGAGCTGCGGGAGATCGAGCGCCGGCACCCCGCCCTGGCGACCCCGGACTCGCCGACCAGGCGGGTGGGAGGGGAGCCGGTCGGTCGGCTCGAGAAGGTGCGCCACCTCGAGCCGATGCTCTCGCTGGGCAACGTCCGCTCCGCGGAGGAGCTGCGCGCCTGGGTGGAGCGGATGCGCAATCACCTCGCCCGCGAGGGGATCGAGGATCCCGGCTTCGGCTTCGTCGTCGAGCCGAAGATCGACGGCCTGGCGATCAGCCTGCTCTACCGCGATGGCGTGCTCGAGCAGGGCGCCACGCGCGGGAACGGGGAGATCGGCGAGGACGTCACCCACAACCTGCGCACGATCGGAGCGATCCCGTTGCGGATCCAGGACGCGCCGCCGCTGGTCGAGGTGCGAGGCGAGGTCTACATGTCGCTGCGCGACTTCACCTCGTTGAACGAGCGACGGGCCGAAGCGGGCGAATCGACCTTCATGAACCCGCGCAACTCCGCAGCCGGGACGATCCGCCAGCTCGACCCCGCCGACGCGGCCAAGCGTCCCCTGTCGATCTGGTGCTACCAGGTGGGGAGCACCGAGGACCTCTCGTTCGAGACGCACTCAGAAGGCCTCGAGTGGCTGCGCGAGCACGGCTTCCGGGTCAACCGCGGCATCAGGCTGCTGGACGACGAGGACCAGGTGATCGCCCAGTGCATCGACTGGGAGCGCCGGCGCGGCGAGCTCGACTTCGAGATCGACGGCGCCGTGGTCAAGGTCGACCAGCTCGAGCTGCAGCGCAGGCTGGGGTCGGTGGGGCGGGACCCGCGCTGGGCCGTGGCCTGGAAGTTCCCGCCCACGACTGCCCTGACGAGGCTCGAGAAGGTGATGTGGAACGTCGGCAAGTTCGGGGATCTGCGCCCCTACGCGGTGCTCGCGCCAGTCGAGGTCGGGGGCGTGACGATCAGGATGGCCACCCTCCACAACGAGGAGGACATCGTCCGCAAGGACATCCGCGCAGGCGAGGAGGTGATCGTCGTGCGGGCCGGCGACGTGATCCCCCAGGTCGTCTCGCCCGCCCCGCACGTCGCCGAGCAGAAGGACCGCCCGCCGCTGCCCGCGCCGCCGGCCCGCTGCCCCTTCTGCGACACCCCCACGGTCAAGCCGCCCGGGAGCATCTTCACCCAGTGCCCGAACCGCGACTGCCCCGCCCGGGTCTGGCAGCTGCTCAAGCACTTCGTCTCGCGCGGTGCGATGGACATAGACGGGCTGGGAGAGAAGCAGGTGGCGCTGCTGCAGGAGCGCGGCCTGGTGCACACGGCAGGGGACTTCTACCGGCTCACAGAGGAGCAGCTGGTCGAGCTCGAGGGCTTCGGGCCGCTGTCTGCGCGCAACCTGCTGGCTGCGATCGAGGCGTCCAAGCAGCGGCCCTTCGGCCGCGTGCTGTTCGCGCTCGGGATCGAGGAGGTCGGCGAGGTGACGGGTCGCAACCTGGCCCAGGCGTTCCGCTCGATCGACGCGCTGCTGGAGGCTTCGGAGGACCAGATCGCCGAGGTGCCGGGGGTGGGGGAGAAGATGGCGGCCTCGATCCGCTCACAGCTGGCCGAGGAGCGGATGAGGAGCCTGATCGACGATCTGCGGGCGCAAGGGCTGCGCTTCGCCGAAGAGGGTCCAGCGCCGTCGCAGGGGCCGCTGGCGGGGATGACGCTGGTTCTGACCGGCACCCTGCCGGACCTCTCGCGCGAGCGGGCGACCGAGCGGATCCTCGCTGCCGGCGGGCGGGTGACCGGATCGGTCTCGAAGAAGACGGATTATCTGGTGGCCGGCGAGAGCCCCGGCTCCAAGCTGGAGAAGGCCGAGCGGCTGGGGGTCAAGGTGCTGGACGAGGCCGGGCTGCGGCAGCTGCTGGGAGAGTAGGGGGCAGGGGCCGGATCAGCTTTCGCCTTCGAGCTGTGCGGTGCTCGATTCCCCGGCTTCGCCGGCTTCCTGTTCGCCCGAGCGGCTTTCTTCACCGGCTTCGGCCTCACCCTGGGCTTCGCCTTCGGGCTGTTCCTCGGCTTCCTGCTCGGCCTGCCGGCGTTCTTCCAGTTCCTTGTCCTCCCGTTCGTCGTCTTGCTGGTCGACCTGTTCGACCACCTGGTGGACCAGGGCGACGGGGGAGAGGCTCCGTTGCGAGTCTTCGCCGCCGGCTGCGCACCCGCTCAGGGCACAGGCGGCCAGCAGCATGGCCACCAGCACGGCAGCTCGACCGAGGCATCGTCCCCGCATGCCCTCTCTTTCGGCCGCCCGCGGCGGCGGCTTGAGCCCGGCCCCAGGCACTGCGGTGCCACCGGCGCGGCGCCGCAGCGTGGCGGCTAGTAGTCGGCGACGGTGATCGTCATGTGATCCTGGAAGGTGTGGGCGGCTTCGATCGGGATGCCGTCGTTGAAGAAGGCGAAGGCCAGCAGGTGCCCGTCGGCGGACTGGCAGTAGCCGACCAGGTTCGAGACGCCGGTGAGCGTGCCCGTCTTGCCCTGGCAGCGGCCCGCCGCGCCGGTGTCGCGCATGCGCAATTCCAACGTGCCGGTGTGCCCGGCCACGGCCATGTGTTCGCGCAGCACCGTGCCGATCGGGGTGCCGGCCAGACCGGCCAGCATGTCGACGATCTCATACGGCGATGTCTGGTCGGCGCGGGAGAGCCCCGAGCCGTCGACGATCCGGGGCTTGAAGCCGAAGATCGAGGAGATCGTCCTCGCCACCACCGCCGCTCCGGCGGCGGTCGTGCCGGCGCCGCCGTACAGGGCTCCCATGTCCTTGACCAGCGTCTCCGCGAAGAAGTTGTCCGACGGCGGCAGCATCAGGCCCAACAACTGCGCGACCGTGGGCGAGGAGGCATGAGCGAGCAGCACGGCGCCGGCCGGGGTGCTCGCGGCGCCGCTGGAGCCGCGAATGCTGACGCCGTCCGCCTTCAGCGCCCCCCTCAGCGCGCGAGCGGCGTATGCGGCGGGGGCGTGGGCGCCGTGCTGTCCGGCCGATTCGCCGCGGTTGAAGGCCAGGGCGCTCAGAGTGCCTTCGAGGAACGGGTCCGGGGCGAGGTCGCTGGAGGGCTCGCCCCGGTAGGAGTCGAAGAAGCTCTCATCGCCCTCGACAGAGCCGGTGATGCGATGGATGCCCTCGCCCTGCACCAGCTGGGTCACGAGCGCCGAGACGCTGGTGCCGACACCACCGTAGTGTTCCCTGATGAACGAGCTGGTCCCGAAGGTCGGGTCGCCGCCGCCCCGCAGGTAGATGCTGCCTTCCCAGGTCCCTCCGGGCGCGAGATGCCCGACTCCGTAGACGCTCGTCGTCAGCCGCGCGCCGGGCCCCATCTCGGCGAGCGCTGCGGTGGCCGTGTAGAGCTTCTCCACCGAGGCGGGAGCCCGCAGCGCGGTGGCCCGCTGCGAGAACAGGGTCTGCTTGGCCGTGACGTCGTAGACATAGCCGCCATCGGCGCTGCCGGCCAGGGTGAGCTGGTGGCCGAGGTCGCTCTGGAGCCCTGCCAGGCTGCCCGGAGTCGCGGCGGCGCCGGCGGGGGCGAGGCCGGACAGCAGGAGTCCGCATAGCGGAATCAACACTTTCCCGAGGCGCTTCAGTGGCACGCGGCCCTAGAATGTTGGTGATGGGCAAGGTTGTCAAGCTGGAACCGAACCTGAAGAAGGCGGCATCGGCAGGCAAGGCCCGGTCGAAGGGCATGGCGGCCAGGGGTGTCGGACGCCCGGCCTCGATCGATCGGCGCCGGCGTCCCCGGCGCGACAAGACCGCGCTGGTGCTGGGTGGGGGCGGCTTCACCGGGGGCGTCTACGAGATCGGCGCGCTGCGGGCGCTGGATCTGCTGGCGGTCAACAGCACGGTCAACAACTTCGACGTCTACGTCGGCACCTCGGCCGGGTCGTTCATCGCCTCGCTCTGCGCCAATGGCGTCACGCCGGAGGAGATGATGCGGGTCGTCACCCGCAAGGGCACGCCGACGTTCAAGGACATCGACATCAGCGATCTGCTGCAGCTCAACCTGCTCGAGTTCGCCCGCAAGGGGGCCACGATGCCGCTGCGGGCGCTCTCGATCGCGCGCCAGCTCGCGTTCCAGCGCGGCGCGACCTCGGCGATGGACCTGCTGCTCGGGCTCGCAGACGTACTGCCCTCGGGGCTGTACACGGGCGCGGGGATCGAGAACTACCTGACCGAGGTGCTCTCCGAACCAGGACGCAGCGACGACTTCCGCGAGCTCGACTGCGAGCTCTACCTGACCGCAACGGACCTGGACACCTGCGAGCGGGTGGTGTTCGGCGTCGAGGGGATGGACGACGTCCCGATCTCGACGGCCGTGCGCGCCTCGGGAGCGCTGCCGATGGTCTACGCCCCCGTGCAGATCGGCGACCGTGAGCTGATCGACGGCGGCATCGTCTCCACGACCAACCTCGACCTGGCGGTTCAGGCGGGGGCGAAGCTGGTCGTCGTCATCAACCCGATCGTGCCCTTCGTCAACGACTTCTCCAGCACGATCAGCACGCTGCGAGGCAAGCGCCCCCGCCGGGTCTCGGACATGGGCTTCGCCCAGATCGGCTATCAGGTCTTCAAGCTGGTCGCCCACCAGCGCCTGCACGAACTGGCCAAGGGCTGGGAGGCGCGCTATCCAGGCGTCGACATCGTGCTGATCGAGCCCGAACCGACGGACGAACTGATGTTCCAGACTTCGATGATGAGCTTCACCTCGCGGGTCGAGATCGCCCGCCACGGCTTCGAGTCGGTGACCAAGCAGCTGGCCGGCGAATACGACCGCTACCAGGCCGTGGCCGAGCGCCACGGACTCGACATCTCGGCCAAGCGGGTCCGCCAGGTCGTCGCCCACTTCGACGAGGAGACCGAGGAGGTCAGCGCCTGGCGCAAGATCCTCGAAGGCACGACGGGAGCGCTGCTGCGCCAGGCCGGCTCGGCCGGCTGAGCCGCAGCCAGGGCGCAGGCCAGGCGGCCGCGGACACTAGATCGATTTGTCGAGGGCGTCGAGGAGGCGATCCCCGGCGGCCTCGGAGCGCAGCGCGATGCGCACGTGCTGGGGCTCGCCGAGCGCGTCGCCCGCGGCGACCAGCACGCCGGTCTGGGCCAGCCGCGCTGCCAGCTCCGACCCCGTCACCGCGGGGTGGGCCGCCCACAGGAAGTTGGCCTGGCTCTCGGCGACCTCGAAGCCCATGCGACGCAGCTCTGCCGTGACCCGCGGGCGCTCCTGGCGGATCGTCGCGATGCGGCGCACGGTCTGATCGGTGCAGCTGCGCAGTGCCTCGAGGGCCCCCGCCTGGGAGAGCTCCGAGACTCCCAGGTCGGGCTCCAGCTCCGCCAACAGCTCGCCCGAGCCGGGGCCGCCGATCACGTAGCCGATGCGCAGGCCGGCCAGCCCCCAGGCCTTCGAGAAGCTGCGGAACACGAGCAGGCGTGGATGCTCGGCCAGCAAGGCGAGCGAGGTATCGGTCGGCTGGGCGTCTGAGAACTCGATCAGCGCCTCGTCGAGCAGCAGCGCGACGCCCTCGGGCAGCCCGCTCAGCAGCTGCTCCAGCGCGGCCGCGCTCAAGAGCTCGCCGGTCGGGTCGTTCGGGCTGGCCAGCGCGATCGCCCGCACCTCGGGTTGGTGAGCGGCCTCGAGCAGCGCCGGCACGTCGCCGGTCACCCGCACGGCCTGGCCGTGTGCGCGGCGGGCCATCAGTGGGTAGAGGGGGTAGGAGGGCCAGCGGGTCAGCAGCTGCTGACCCGGGGAGATCAGCGCACGGGTGGCCGCCGTGAGCAGCTCGGCCGCGCCGTTGCCCAGCACCAGCCGCTCCGGTTCCACGCCGTGGCGCTCGGCCAGCTCGTTGCGCAGGTCGGTGCCACTGATGTGGGGATAGCGGTTGAGGCCGCGACGGGCCACGAAGGTGATCGCGTTGACGATCCGCGGGTGGGGGAGATCCGGCCAGATCGTCTGGGAGAGGTCCAGGGTGTCGACCCTGGTCAGCGCTTTGCGGCGACGCTCCGCCGCTTCCTCGCGCAGGCCGGCGTTGACCTCCTCCTCGGACATCCCTTCAAACTGGCGGTAGTAGTCCAGCAGGCCCATATGGCTCGTTCTAGCAGCGGCTGGCGACGCTCGCCCTGGACGGAGATGCCGCCGCGAGGGCGGGGCTCACGCCCCGGGCTTGCCCGAGAAGGTGCTCGAGCCGGGTCCGTGGATGACCAGGAACCAGAAGGCGAAGACCGCGCCGCAGATCACCGCGGTGGTGCCGAAGATCCTGCCCAGACACCCGCTGCGCTGGTCGTACCCGGCCGCTCGCCGCACCAGGATCCAGGCGTTGTCGAGGCGACGAAGCAGCGCCAGCGCACCGAACAGCAGGATGAACAGCGCGGCGAAGGCGAGCAGGATGCCCACGCTGACGCTGCCGGTGATGTAGTTGGCCTGCGAGCCGATCCAGAGGCAGGCGACAGGGATCGGACCCCAGCAGAGCAGGCTGAGGAAGATCATCCCCGCCAGCAGCAGTCCTGCCAGCGAGCCGTCGACGCGCTGGCGCAGGTCGCCGCCACGCTCGGGCGTGTCGCGGTAGTGCACCGGCGCGGTGCCGGGGCGCCTGCCTACGAACAGGCCGCCGTTGTCTGCAGGGTCGCTGCGCATTGGGCTCGCTGGTCCTCGCCGGTCCTCGTGCCGGTCAGGCGCTGTAGAGATCGTCGAAGGTGGCGGCGTACTTCTCGTTGACGACGTTTCGCTTGACCTTCAGGGTGGGCGTCAGCTCGCCGGTCGCCTGCGACAGGTCGTGGTCGAGGATCCAGAACTTCTTGACCTGCTCGACCTGCGCGTATTTGCTGTTGGCCCTGTCGATCTCCTGCTGGATCAGCTCCACCACGGCGGGCTCGCGGGACAGCGACGGGATGTCCTCGGGCAGCCCGTGCTCGCGGGCGAAGATCGGCATCTCCTCCTCGTCCAGCGTGATGAGCACCACCGGGTAGGGCCGCTGGTCGCCGTGCATCACGGCCTGGGAGATCCAGCGGCTCTGCTTGAGGTCGTTCTCGATGTTCGCCGGTGTCAGGTTCTTGCCCCCGGCGGTGATGATGATGTCCTTCTTGCGCCCTGTGATCGACAGGTACCCGTCCTCGTCGATCGAGCCGAGGTCGCCGGTGTGCAGCCAGCCGTTCTCGACCGCTCCGAAGGTGCTTTCGGCGCGGTTGTGGTAGCCCTGGAAGATGTTGGGCCCTTTGACCAGGATCTCGCCGTCCTCGGCGATCTTCAGCTCCACGCCCGGCAGCGCCCGCCCGACCGTCCCGAAGCGGTGCTCGGCGACCGTCGAGGTCGTCGCGGCGGTGGCCGTCTCGGTCATGCCGTATCCCTCCAGCACCGGCACGCCGCAGGCCCAGAAGAATTCGAGGATCTCTTTTGCGATCGGGGCGGCGCCACTGGTGGCGTGACGGACCCGTCCCCCGAAGATCGCCCGCACGTTGGCGAACAGGCGCTGGTCGGCCTCGTCGAAGGCGCTCTGCATGTCGGCCGGCACCTCTTCGCCCCGGTTGATCATGTCGCGGACCCTGACGCCCAGCTTGATCGCCTCCTCGGCCTGCCTGCGCTCCTCGGGCTCCATCGCCTGGATTGCGCCGTGGGCCAGCGTGTAGATCTTCTCGAACACCCTCGGCACGGAGGGCAGGTAGGTCGGATTGACCTCCTGCAGCTCCGGGATTATCTCCTTCGTGTCGCCGCCGAAATAGGCCAGCGTCCCGCCCAGGTGGAACACGGCGAGCTGGATCAGCAGCGCGAAGGAGTGGGCCAGGGGCAGGTACAGGTAGATGACCTCGTCGCCCTGGATCTCCCCGGCCTCGCCGACCATCTCGATGATGGCGCTGTAGTTGCCGTGGCTCAGGACGCAGCCCTTGGGCGGCCCGGTGGTGCCCGAGGTGTAGATGAACGTGAAGGGGTCATCGCCCCTCACGGCTGCCCGCCTCGCCTCGAGCTCCTCGCCGGCGTGGCCGCGGCCGCGCTCGGCCACTTCATCGAGCGTGATCGCTCCGAGCGGCAGCTCGGCGGAAGCTGAGCCGTTGCCGGCCGCTGCGGCCGGCGGGTCGATCACGATCACGGTCCGCAGGTTCGGGACCTGGTCGCGGATCTCCACGATCTTGGCCAGCTGCTCCTCGTCCTCGACCACGATCGCGCAGGCGCCCGAGTCGGAGATCACCCACAGGCACTCCTCGGGGGAGTTGGTCTGGTAGATGGGGACGACCACGGCGCCGGCCGAGGTCGCCGCCATGTCGGCGTAGCTCCACTCGGGGCGGGTGTTGCCCAGGATGCAGATCCGCTCGCCGGGCTGGAGGCCGAGGTCGATCAGGCCCAGGCCGATCTCCTGGACGATCTCGGCGAGACGCGTGTAGGTGACCTCGTGCCATGCGCCGTCGCGCTTGTAGCGGATGGCGACGCGATCCCCGAACTCGGCTGCCGCGCGAGGGATCAGGTCGGCGATCGTCTTCGCCCCCGTGCTGGTCGCTGCCTCCATCGCTACTCCCCTCTCGGTCCTCGGAAACTGAACCAAGGATGTTAGACGTTGGTGGGTCGCGATTGGCTGTCTGTGTCAATCAGACCGGCACGTCGGTCAAACGGGGTTGGGCACGTCGATGAAGACGTGGGACAGCCCGAAGCGCTCCGCCAGGTGCTCGCCCAGGCGCCTGATGCCGAACGTCTCCGTCGCGTAGTGGCCGGCCGCGATGAGATGCAGCCCGAGCTCCCGCGCGCCGGCCATCGCGCGCTCGGCCGGCTCGCCCGTCAAGAGCGCCTGCGCGCCGGCCGCGGCGGCCTCCTGCAGATAGTCCGAGCCGGCGCCCGAGACGATCGCCAGGCGGGCGACCACATCTGGACCCGAGCCCAGCACGAGCGGCTCGCGATCCGTGATCTGGGCGACCCGCTCGAACAGCTCGCCCGCCACCATCCCCCCTCCGGGCATCTGCGCAATGAAGCCGATCTTCTCGCCCCGGTGGGAGCCGAAGGGGTCGAGCCTCGTCGCGCCCAGCGCGCGCCCCAGCAGCGCGTTGTTGCCCACGGTCGGATGGGCATCGAGGGGAAGGTGGTACGCGGCCAGGGCGATGTCCGAGGAGAACAGGATCTCTAGGCGCCGCTTGAGCGTCGGGTCGACGGTCTCGAAGCCCGTCCCCCAGAACAGGCCGTGGTGCACGATCAGCAGCTGCGCCCCCGCCTCGGCTGCCCCCGAGAACAGCTCGGCCTGAGCCGAGACGCCCGTTGCGATCGTCTCCACCTCGACCGACCCCGGCACCTGTAGGCCGTTGGGGGCGTAGTCCTGGAACCGAGCCGGCTCGAGCATGCGGTCCGCCTCGGCCAGGATCTCGGAGACAGTGGTGGGCATCGGGCGACCATAGCGCCCGGCCCGGTGTGTGATACTCCCGGTTGCGTCGGGGCGTGGCGCAGCCTGGTAGCGCGCACCGTTCGGGTCGGTGAGGTCCCCGGTTCGAATCCGGGCGCCCCGATTGATGGCTCACAGCGAGATTATACATGTGCGGAAAGCTACATAGCGGGGGTAGTTGAACCGGCGCTTGTACGAGCGTGTCCGCTAACACGCCTATGGCCGAGCTAACGCTGCATGGCCGTCCGGTCGGGACGGTCTTCGACCTCCTCGGGCAGCATGAGGATGACGTGACCTACAGCCTCGGGTGGGGATTGGCCGGCAGCGACGCCCTCGTCCGGGCCTTGCTCAAGGAGGCATACGGCGAGGTCGAGCAGGGCGCGCTCGGCGCCATCTGTCTCCAGGAGACTGAGCGCGGCGCAGGCCGCACAGACGTCGAGATTGAGACGGAGCGGTTGCACCTCGTCATCGAGGCCAAGCGAGGCTGGACGCTGCCCGAGGCGCGTCAGCTTGAGCAGTACGCTCGCCGCCTCGCCCGTGACGAGCGCGCTGGACGCATCGCCGTCGTGGCCGAGTGCTCTCCCTCCTGGCCGCCGGCCCGCTCGCTCGCTCGGCCCATCGCCGGCATTCCGGTCACCTACATCCCCTGGGCGCGCATCGGGGAGTTGGTGCGGGAGACGGCTCAGGTCATCCGCAACCACGCCGAGCGCCGGCTGCTCGGCGAGCTTGGCCGCTACCTGAAAGGAGTGATGAGCGTGCAGGACACAAGCTCGAACCTCGTCTATGTCGTGAGCCTTGGCATGGGTCCCATCGCCGGCACCTCGGGGCTCTCGACCATCGACGTGCTGAGGCGCTACAACCTCTACTTCTGTCCGGTGGGTGGCATGAACCCTGGGGGCTGGCCCAAGGAGCCGCCGAACTACCTCGGCTTCCGCTTCGGCGGGCGCCTCCAACAGATAAGCCATGTCGAGGGCTACGAGGTGAAGCTCGCGCCCTGGGAAGCCATCCCGGAGCTTCGCGGGAAGGTCACCGTGCCCGAGCACCCGCAGTTCGTCTTCGAGCTGGGCCCCGCCATCCACCCGGAGCACGAGGTTCGCACCGGCAATCTCTACCGCGCGGCGCGGGTATGGGTAGCGCTCGACCTGCTGCTGACCTGCAACGAAATCAGCGAAGCGCGCGACAAGACCCACGAGCGCCTGGCCGCCGCCGGGCAGGCTGAGCGCGTCCGCGCGCAGGCGTAGAGTGACGACGATGCTTGGAGACGAACGACAGCCATCTGATGAGGTGACCGGCCCCGACCAGGGACCGTCGAGCGAGGAGCCGTCCGAGGTCCCGCAGAAGGGAGGGCGCGCGAGGAAGGTGCTTAAGTACTCCTCGCCCGTGGGCTACGCAGCGGTGAAGGCGGGCGAGCGCCGAGAAGACCCCGAGCGCCAAGCGGGCAAGAGCGACGCGAAGCAAGCGAAGGCCGATGCGAAGCAGGCCCAGGCCGACGCAAAGGCCGAGCAGGAGGCGAGGCGAGGCGCGCTGGTAGCGAAGTTCTCACCTGGTTTCACCTCTATCCGCGTCTATGCCGACGGCAGCGTTGAGTGGAAAGGGCATGGGGGCGGCTCAATCATCGGTGCGACCGCGCACGTTGACCAGGCCGGCAGCAAGCGCATCTTCCGTGACACGCGCCAGTCGTATCTAACCATCGAAGGACCGAAGGTGGCCATCGCGGTCAAGCTAGCAAGCAACAGCGGAGGGGTGGTCGCGTCGGCCCGCAAGTTCGCGGCCCAGGTCAAT
>JBKQOO010000158.1:0-27827 GCA_052145475.1 Solirubrobacteraceae bacterium | reverse complement strand
ATCGGCAACCCCGCCGACGGCCCCTATGCGCTCGAGCTGGCCCGCGACAGCGGCGGGTCGGTGGACGCCGTCAGCGACGATGAGATCCGCGAGGGCATCCGGCTGCTGGCCGAGACGACCGGGATCTTCACCGAGACGGCCGGCGGTGTGACGACGGCCGTGCTGGCGAAGCTCGCCGAGCGCGGCGAGATCGACCCGGACGAGCGAGTCGTGCTGGTGATCACGGGCGAGGGCCTGAAGACGCTCGACGCGGTCCGGGGCAGCTTCGAGACGCACACGATCGAGCCGACCGTCGAGGCCTTCCAGGCCGGCGTGCCCGAGCCGGTCGCGGTCTGATGGCGGTGCTCGTCAAGATTCCGACCCAGCTGCGGGCCGCGGCGGGCGGCGAGGCGGAGGCCGAGGTGGAGGGCGCCACCGTCCAGGAGGTCCTGGACGGGCTCTTCCAGCGTCACGTCGAACTGCGCGAGCGGATCTCCGACGAGGACGGGTCCCTGCGCCGCTTCGTCAACGTCTACGTGGCCGGCGAGGACATCCGCTTCCTCGACGGGCTGTCGACCCCCGTCAGCGACGGCGCCGAGTTGACGATCCTGCCAGCCGTCGCCGGAGGTTAGGGCTTCGTCGGCGCGGCGCCTGGCGGCGTCCTCGCTCGCTCATGTGCAGGAGCACACACGCTCACTGCGTCCTTGCCAGGCTTGGCCGACGAAGCCGTAACGGCGTCGGGCGAAACGTGTCGCGAATCAGTGTCTAAGGCGCTCGGACGGCGGCGGCGGCGTGGTGGGCGCCGGTGGCGGCCGGGGTCGAGCCGCTGAAGCCGATCGTCGAGACGAGCCCGGCGGCGCACATCGCGGCGATCGTCAGCCGCCGCAGCCGGACTGGTGTGAGCCAGTGGAAGTTGTGCGTCTGCAGCCAGCTCCTGAAGCCCGTCGCGGCCGAGGCGGCCGCCATCGCACAACCGGCGCACATGGCTCGATCATAGCCCTGGAGGAGCCCCGGTGCTCAGCTTCCGGCCTCCATGCGCCTGCGCAGCTCAGCCCCGCGGCCCGCGGCCACGGCGCGGGCGGCGCGCGACTCGCTCAGCTCGAGGTTGTTGGCCTGGGCGTAGTCGAGCAGCCGCTGGCGCTCCTCGACCTCGCGGGCTGCTCGCATGAACAGCCAGCAGAACAGCCCGAGAGTCAGGAAGGACTCCTCGACCATCATCACGGCGCCGGCGATGTTCTGGTCTGCCAGAGGCGAGATGTTGTAGAGGGCGTCGCCGTGCAGATAGAAGGGGTAGAAGACCGTGCCCGACCACAGGAAGATGTTGCCCAGGACCGCGCCGGTGAGCCGGACGGCGACGATGTAGAGCAGCTTGCCCAGGTTGCCGAACCAGCTGGGCATCGGCAACGGGCCGAACAGGCACATCCACATGTTGATCCCGAAGCCCAGGAACATCATGTGCTGCAGGGCATGGAGAGCGGGGTGCCTGAGCGCGGCTTCGTAGAGCACGGGCAGGTGCCACAGGTACAGGTCGATCGCCCACAGCGGGAAGGCGATCAGCGGGTGGGCGAGGATCCGCAGGCGGTCGAAGACCCGCACGCGACCGAGCTGGAAGGTCAGGATCGGCGCGATCAGCGGTCCGGTCAGGCCGAGGACGATCAGCAGGGCCCCGATTTCGCCGATCAGCAGGTGCTCGATCATGTGGACGTAGAGCAGTTCCTGGCTGAGCGGCCCGAGGCCGGCGATGGCTCCGCCGACGACCAGGAAGCCGCTGTAGAAGCAGGCCTGGCGCCAGCCCGGGACGGGATGCCCGCGACGCGCCAGCGTCCGGACCCGGCGCCCGTAGAGGACGGCCAACAGCACCAGCGGGCCGAGCACCACGGCTGCCGAGACGGGGCTCGTGGAGGCGGCGAGGGGGAGCACGGGCATGCCCCAGGGAGGGTACGCCAGCGGGCGCCTCGATGGCAGGGCGGCCGACGCCCGCGGCCAGGCCCGTTTTTCTTCTTTTCTTCACGGGTATTGAGGTTGCCGTGAGTAGCATCGGCTGGACTATGGACATGACCCCTCAGACCATCATCGGGCCGCCCGCCGAGGGGATCACCGAAAGGGTCGATCCGGTCGCCTGCCTCGACGAGCGCACCCTCAGCCAGGCGGGTGAGGTCGGCGCGGCCGGGCAGGTCGAGCCGGGCCGCTACATCGAGCTGCAGGGCTCGGGGCGCACCGTGCTGGTGCCCCTCGGCACGGACGTGCTCCACATCGGACGTGGCCTCTCCGCCGATCTGCATCTCGACGAGAGCTCGGTGTCGCGCCGCCATGCGATCCTCGTGCCGCGCGCCTCGGGTGCCAGGATCCTGGACGACCGCAGCTCGAACGGGACGTTCGTCAACGGGCGCCGCGTGCAGCAGGCCGACCTGGCCAATGGCGACGTGATCGTCGTCGGGCGGGTCGTGCTGCGCTACCTCGAGCTCTAGCGGCCCGCCGCTCCGCCCAGCCGCGCGCCCGCCCTGCCCATGGCCCGATCCGGGCGCTCGGCGCGGCCCGATCGGCCACCCACGGGCCACGTATCGGCTTGACATGCGGTGGTAGGATTCGGCGGTCCGAGGGGTGCAGTCGATTGTCCGGGTCCGTGCGGCACGGGCAGCTGGGAGGCGAGCATGATGCGTGAGGGATCGCTGGGGACACGGATTGTTCGGCCGCTGAGGGCGCGTACGCTCAGGCGGCTCGTCATGGCGGCGTTGGGCTGCTGTGCCCTGCTCGCGCTCGCCGCGGTGCCGGCCGGAGCGTTCGAAGACTTCTCGGGGGGCGCCTACCAGATCCTTCCGCCGGGCGCCGAAGGCGGCACCGAAGAGGGCAAATATTCGACCGACCAGGCCAAGCTCTACGAAAAACTGACGCCCAAAAAGGGCAAGATCACCCAGGAAGACATCGAAAAGGACTACCTGCCCGAGAAATTCGGCGACCTCACCGGCGGCGGGCTGCTGCGCACCGAAAATCCCAAGCCGGGCCTTGAAATCCAGCGCGACAAGCACGACATCCCGCACATCAACGGGGCAACCCGCGCCGATGTGATGTTCGGGTCGGGCTGGGTCGCCGCCGAGGACCGCGGCGAACTGCTGCGGCAGGGCCTCGGCCCGGCCTACACGGCCGCGCTGGGCGTCCCTGGTCTCAACCCGTTCGGGCTGCTGCTGGAAGGGCGCACCTTCAAACCCAGCGCCGAAGCGATCAGCTTCGTCGAAAGCCAGAAGAAAGTCCTCGAAGAAAAGGGCCCCGAAGGCATGAAGGTGCTCGAAGACCTCGAATCCTGGGTCGAAGGCGTCAACGCCTACGAGAACTCACTGCCGCACCGCGACTTCCCGACGGTGAAACTCGCCGATGCGATCGCGGGCTTCGCCTTCATCGGCTCGATCTTCGGAAACGGCGGCGGCGAGGAACTGGTGGACTCCGAATACAAGGCCCGCCTCGAGGACAAATTCGGGGTGACGGCAGGGGCGGAAATCTTCAAAGACCTGCGTGAGGTCAACGACCCCGAAGCGCCCACCACGGGCGAAAAAGCGTTCCCCTACGACCTCGAACCGACGGGCGAAACGCCCGGCGCGCTGCTGGTCGAACCGGGCACGGCGAGCTACAGCGCCAAACAGGCGCAGAAGACGCTGATCGCGTCGCGGCGCAGGATGTCCAACTTCATCCTGGCCGGGTCCAAAGACGCGGCCAACGGGCACCCCAAGGCCGTGATGGGCCCGCAGCTGGGCTACTACTACCCGGAGATCGTCTTCCAGGCCGACCTGCACGGGCCGGGCATCGACGCGCAGGGTGTCGTGGCGCCGATCTCGCCGTACGTCTTCATCGGCCGCGGGCGCGACTTCGCCTGGTCGCTGACCAGCGAGGACGCCGAGAACACGCAGACCTTCCTCGAGAAGCTGTGCAACCCCGACGAAAGCCCGCCGACGCGCGAATCGACGGACTACATCTACCACGGCGAATGCATCCCGATGCACCAGTTCGACGCCGGCGAACTCGGAGCTTCAGGCTCCGAACCGGCGCGCGAGGTCAAGTTCTACGAATCGGTCCACGGGCCGATCACGGGGACAGTCATGGTCGAAGGGCGGCCGTACGCGATCTCGATCGACCGCGCCACGCGTGGCCGTGAGCCGGCGGGCGAGGTTGCGTTCAGCAAGCTCGACTCCGACCAGGTGCACGACCCGCAGCAGTTCTTCGAAGCGGCCAACGAACTCGAGACGACGTTCAACATGGGCTACGTCGACAACGAACACATCGCGTACTTCTCGACCGGGCGCCTGCCGATCACCGCGCCTGGGACGGACCCGAGCATGCCGACCCTGGGCACGGGCGAATACGACTGGAAAGGCTTCCTGAGCCTCGAACAGCACCCCCACGAAGTCGATCCGGCCCGCGGCTACATCACCAACTGGAACAACAAGCCCGCACCCGAATGGGGAGCAGCCTCGGACGTCTGGGAGTTCGGGCCGATCCACCGTGTGCAGCTCTTCAAGGGCTTCACCGAAGGCATGACGTTGGCGAGCGACGTGTCGATCATGAACCGGGCGGCGACGCAGGACCTGCGCGCCGTCGAAGTCTGGCCGACGATCGCCGAAGTGCTCAACAAGCCCGGCAGCTTCACGCCGAGCGCGCTGGCGAAGGAAGCGGTCAAGACGATGGGCAAATGGGTCAAATCGGGCGCGAGCCGGTATGGCAAGGAAGGTCCCACGGCTCCGGGCGCGGCGATCATGGACGCGGCCTGGACGCCGATCGGCGAAGCGGTGCTCGAGCCGGTCCTGGGCGCCCAGCTGACCAACGAACTGGAGGGCTTCTTCCCGCCGGACAACGGCGAGAACTCGGGCGGCTCCTCCTACGGCGGCGGTTGGTACGGCTACGTCTACAAGAGCCTGCGCGAAGACCTCGGCGCCACCGTCGCCCAGCCCTACAGCCGTGGCTACTGCGGGAACGGCAACCTGGAAGCGTGCCGCAACTCGCTGTGGGAAGCGGTCCAGGGCGCAGCCGAAAAGCTAGAAAAAGAACAGGGTCCGACGATCAAGGACTGGCGCGCCGAAAAGGTCCGGATCACGTTCGCGCCCGGGATCCTGAAAACGAAAAAGAAAGGCAAAACGGTCTCCGAGACGATGAGCTGGACAAACCGCTCGACGTTCCAGCAGGTGATCGAATTCACCGGCCACGCCCCGGAATAGGCCGGTAGGACCGCGGGGCGGCGTCGTCTGACGATGCGGCCCCGGGTACGGCGGCGGGCGGCGCCGCCGGCCAAGGAGGGCCGCGTCCCATCAGGGTCGCGGCCCTCGCGTGTGGACGGGCTCGGTGCGCTCAAGGCGCGGGCGGGCACGGCCGATAAGTGCTGCGGTGACCGACGACCAGAGTCCCTTGCGATTCCTCAACGGCCCGGAGCGACGCCTGCTGGGGCCGCTCGTCGTGCGCCTGTTCCGGACGGCCAACCCGCGCTTCCAGCGAGCGCTCGAGACCAGTGGCACGGAGGCGACGGCGAGGATGGCCTGCGTGAACGCGCTGCGGCTCTACGCGATCGTGCTGTTCACGCTCGGGGCCGCCTGCAAGCTGGCGGGCGTGGGCCTGCTGGCCTACCTCTTCTACGTGCTCGCCGCAGCCGCCATGGCCTGGTCGTTCTGGTGCCTCTACACGGTCGTGCGGCCCGAACGGGAGTTCAGGCGCGGGCACGCCTCGCCGCCCGGCACCGCCTGAGCGTCGCCGTCGCGGCTTAACGCCTTGCGAAGACGCCAAGAAGGGGTACTTTGAAGTTGAGATGACAGCGGGCATGCTCACCTGCCTCCTCGACCGCTACGAGCGGATGGCGGGTGCGGCGTGAGCTGGTCCGGCTCCTCGGCCCTGATCGCCAGCGGCGTGCAGGGCGGCGGCGAGCACCCTGCGGTGGTCCACGACACCCTGACCGTCGTGCTGACGATCGCCGGTCTCGGCCTCGCGGCGGTGCTTGTCGCCCTGTGGCTGCGGCGACGGAGCCGGCGGGTCGCGCCGGTCGATGACCAGTGGCGCGCGCTGGCCGTGATGGGCGAGCTGTGCCCGAACGGCTGGCAGGCGCAGATCACGCTCTACGGCTGGGGTGCGCCGGTGCCGAACGACGCCCCGCCCTCGCGTGCGCCGCTGATCGAGCTCGAATGGAAGCAGTTCGACGAGTCCTCGGGCAACGTCACCGTGGCGCGACGGGCCTGGGCGGAGACGATCCCGCAGGCGCTCCAGGCGATGATCGACGACCGCCAGGCCGACCTGACCCTGGAGCAGATCGAGAAGGCGGCAGGCGAGGACGTCTGGCCGTTCTGAGGCGCAGTCTGCGCGCATGAGCCCGCCGGAGGCGATGGTGGCGCCGCAGCTCGTCGTTGTGCGTACCCTGAAGCGGTGCGCAAGCACCTGACATACGCCAATCTGACGGCGACCCTCGCGCTCGTCTTCGCGATGAGCGGGGGCGCGCTGGCGGCCTCGCACTACCTGATCAACTCGACCCACCAGATCAACCCGAAGGTGCTCGGGCAGCTGCGCGGCGCACGCGGTCGCACCGGCGCCGTCGGCTCGATCGGCCCGGTCGGGCCGCAGGGCGTGACCGGACCGCCCGGGCCGAAGGGATCCAGGGGCGAAACGGGCATTGCGGGCTACGAACAGCTGCCCAGCGGCAAGTCGATCAGCGGCGACTTCGAAATGCAGGGCACAGCGGAAGCGAAAACGCTCGGCGGCGCGGCGACGTTCAGCGTGCCGCTGGCCGCTTCGATCCCGGCCACCAACGTCTATGTCCTGGCGGTCGGGGTCGTCAACGCGGAGTGCACCGGGATCGGGCACGCAGCCCGCGGCGTCCTGTGCATCTACATCCGGTCGATCAGCGGGCTGGAAAAACCGGTCGTCTACGACCCCGAGGCCGAAGAACACGAAGGCAAGCTGATCGAAGGCTCCGGCCTGTTCGGCTTCGGCATCAGATGGTCGGTACCGGCGCCCGCACCCTCCTCGGTCTACGCGACCTACACGGTCACCGCCAAGTAGGCGGCGGCCTCAGCGCACCAGCGGCGCGCCCAGCAGGGCGGCGAGCACGCCCACGACCCCGCAGGACAGCAGCGTCGGGACGATCGGCCTGCGCAGCGCCAGCAGCGCGACCGCCGCAGCCGCCAGCAGCCCGTACTGCCAGCCCTTGCTGAGCGCGAGCGCGAGCGGGATCGAGGCGCCGACGATCGCTCCGCCGGCGGCGGGCGCGGCGCCGGCCAGGAAGGCCAGCGCCTTGTCGTTGGTCAGCAGCCGCTCGAAGCGGCCTGCGCCGATCAGGATGAACGAGAAGGAGGGCAGGAACGCGACCACGGCGGCCAGCACGCCCCAGGCCAGCCCGCCAGCCGAGTACCCGACGGCGGCGACCGTCTGGACCAGCGGCCCCGGCGTGATCTGTCCGAGCGCGACGGCGCTCAGGAACTGCCCGTGGGTCATCCAGTGGTAGACGTTGACCGCGTCGGCCTGCATCAGGGGCACGATCACGAAGCCGCCACCGAAGGCGAGCGCGCCGACCTTCAAGGACGTCCAGACCAGCGCGCCGACGCCGCCGGGGTCGGCCGCCGCGCCGAGCACGGGCCACGCCTGGGCAGCCAGGGCGCGGGGTGTCCAGCCGTGCAGGCCCAGCTCGAGCAGGCCACAGCCGAGCAGGACCAGCACGAGCCATTGGCCCGTGGTCGCGGCGCCGAGGCCGCCGAGCAGGCCGTAGAGCGCGATCCGGGGCCGGCGCGCGGCGCCGGCGCGGTGCCACATCGGCACGGCCACTTCCAGGCCGGCCCGGACTGCGACGGCCGCCACGGCGCTGCCCGCGCCCATCCCGGCGCCGCGCACCCAGTCCGGTGGCGAGCCCGCCAGGAACAGGGCCGACAGCGCCAGGATCATGACCAGCCCGGGCAGGATGAAGGCGACGCCGCCCAGGATCGCGCCGAGCGTTCCCCGCAGCCGCCAGGCGCAGTAGATCGCAAGCTGTGTCGAGGCGGGCCCGGGCAGGATGTTGGTGGCCGCCAGAGCCCGCTCGAAATCGGCTTCGGTCAGCCAGCGCCGCCGTGTCACGCAGAGCCGGCGGAACAGGCTGACGTGGACAGGCGGGCCGCCGAAGCCGATGCAGCCGATCCGCCCCCACTCGCGGAGGATGACCCCCAGCGAGGCAGTCTGCCGGGGGCCGGTCGCGGTCGCTTCCTGGGCTGCGGGGAGCGAGTGCACGGGGGAAAGTTCGCAGACGGGAGCCGTCGTGGGCGGGGAGGGTTGGCAGGACCGATGCAGAAAGCTGTGCCCATGGGCGCAGGGCGCGAGGACGAGCTGGTCGAGGCAGGACTGGCCTCGACCTGGCTGGCCCAGTTCGAGCGCTGGCGCGGCGAGCTGGCCGCGGCTGAGCTGGCAGAGCCCGACGCGATGGTCCTGGCGAGCGCCGATGCGAGCGCCACGCCCTCGCTGCGGACCGTGCTGCTCAAGGGCGTGGACGAGCGCGGCTTCGAGTTCTTCACCAACCTCACCTCGAGGAAGGGCAGGGAGCTGGCGGCGAATCCGCGGGCCTCGCTGCTGTTCCCGTGGTATCCGCTGCGACGCCAGGTGATCGTGAGCGGCACTGTCGCGCAGGTCGAGCCCGAGCGGGCCGACGCCTACTTCGCCACGCGCCCCCACGGCTCGCAGATCGGCGCCCTGGCCAGCCGCCAGTCGAGCGTGATCGCCGGACGCCAGGAGCTCGAGGACGCGGCCGCGGAGCTGCGCCGTCGCCACCCGCCCGGGAGCGAGGTGCCCCGTCCGTCGTGGTGGAGCGGCTTCCGGGTCGAGCCCGAGTCGGTCGAGTTCTGGCAGGGTCGCCCGGATCGCCTGCACGACCGTCTGCGCTTCCGGCTGGACCCCGGCGGCGCCTGGTTGGTTGAGCGCCTCTCTCCCTAGCGGTGCGGCACGGCCGCGGGCGCATCCGAGCGGCCCGCGGCGGTCGGCCTCACTGGTTCTGGGCCCTCACGCTCCCCCAGGCTGCGCACATCAGGTCGCACAGCAGCGAAACATCCTGTTCCTCGGTGCGGATGTCGATCTCGTCTACCAGACGCACGACCAGCGCAGCACTCGAGAGGGGGTCTAGGGGCCAGGTTTCAGGTTCCATCTCACGTCCTCGGATTCAGCGGAACGGTGGGGGGTATCACCGCTCTAACGCTTCAAGAGGGTAGGTGATGCGCAGCCAGCAACAGATCACCCATCGGTGGGATTTCCATCGAGGTCGGGTGGCGGCCGGGGTTGCAGGCTCACGCCGACGGTCTAAGGGCAACGGGAGTGGCTGCCCCACCGGGAAAGACCTTCTCGATCGCGGCGAGCGACCTGGACCGCGCCGTGATGCTGACGCGCCTGTTCATCGAGGCGCTGAACGCACGCGATCTCGATGGCCTGGCGACGCTCGTGTCCGAGGACGTCGAGTTCCGCAACCGGCTCGACGGACGCGATCTGCACGGCCGGCACGGGCTCGAGGCGGTCGTTCACGCCGCCGAGCAGGCTCACCTGCGCCTCGCCCGCCTCGACGGCGAGGAGGTCACAGCGCTCGAAGGCGGGACGCTGATCATGGTGCCGGTGCTCGAGGTCATCGGCAGCTCGGAGATCCGAGGGCACGCGATCTTCGAGGTCCGCGACGGCAAGATCGCGGCCTTCGAGCTGAGCTCCGAGCACCTGCGGCGCTGAGCTCGGCAGCGCCCGGCTCAGCCCGACGTCGGTTTTATTGCCGCCTTAGGCGCGGATCCTAGTTTTCAGCGCACCTCAGAACGTCCTCAGTCACTGGCGAATGGACACTCCGGCAGGCCGTCGAGAAGAAAGGAAGAGAGCGATGAGGAGGATCCGCGGGCGGCGTGCCGAGCGCTTACGGCCGCTTGCACCGAAGGTGCCCGAGATCGCCCTCGTCTTCTGGGTCCTGAAGCTGCTCACCACGGGGATGGGCGAGGCGATGTCTGACTTCATGGGCAGCGTCAACGTGCCGCTCGCCGGAGCGACCGGCCTGTTCGGACTGTGGTTCGCCCTCAGGCTGCAGATGCGCACGCGTGAATACCGGGCCGCCGTCTACTGGTTCGCCGTGATGATGGTCGCGATCTTCGGCACGATGGCCGCCGACGGCATCCACGACGGGGCGAGCATCCCCTACGCGGTCACGACGCCGCTGTTCGGAGCCGTCGTCGCTGCGATCTTCCTGGTCTGGTACCGGACCGAGGGAACGCTCTCGATTCACACCATCACGACGCGTCGGCGCGAGGGCTTCTACTGGGCCGCCGTTCTGGCGACGTTCGCGCTGGGCACGGCGGCCGGCGACCTGACCGCCACCTCCCTGAACCTCGGCTTCTTCGGGTCGGTGGTGCTGTTCGGCTCGATCATCGCGGTGCCGGCCGTCGGCTGGTGGCGCTTCGGCATGAACCCGATCCTCGCCTTCTGGTTCGCCTACATCGTGACCCGGCCCCTGGGCGCGTCCTTCGCCGACTGGTTCAGCAAGCCGCCCGCGATATCGGGTCTCGGCCTCGGCGACGGCACCGTCAGCGCGATCGCGCTGACGGTCTTCGTCGTGCTGGTCGCCTATGTCGCGATCACCAAGCCCGACATCCAGGGTCAGCCGGCATCCACCCTGCACCCGGTCGGCGTCCCCACGCTCGACCCGGAGATCGAGCAGGGAATCGTGGGGTGAGCGGCGGCCCTGCCCGCCCTGCCGGCGAACTCATCCGATCGGGGTGATGCTGGCGGCGAGGACCTCTAGGAGGCTCTGCGCCGGCATTGTCGAGAGGCGAGGAGGACCTGATGGCACAAGCTCCGACTTCCGCGACCCCGGGCGTAGGCCCGCTGGGCCTGATCGCACGTTACGAGCAGCAGTTCGTCGACCGGATCGAAGATTTCGATGATCCCCGCCAGGAATGGCGACGTCTGATCGCTGAGCTGCTCGGCACGTTCTTTCTGGTCCTCGCGGCGGCCGGAGGCGGCATGATGGGCCATGCCTTTCCGGGCGTGATCACTCATACCGATGCAGTCGTCGCGCCGGCGCTGACGGTGTTGGCCGTCATCCTTTTCATGGGCCGGATCTCGGGCGCCCACCTGAATCCGGCGGTGAGCGTCGCGTTCGCCCTGCGCCGCGACTTCCCGTGGCGGCGCGTGCCCGGCTACATCGCGGTGCAGCTGGCCGGTGCGATACTCGCAGCGCTGTTCCTGCACGCGGTCATCAACGTCTCGGCCAGCTATGGATCGAACTATCCGGCCGCCTCGTACTCCGCCGGCGCGGCGTTCTGGATGGAGTTCATCCTTACCGTCGGGCTGGTCAGCGTGATTCTGGGCACCGCGTCGGGCGCCCAGAACATCGGTTTGTTCGGCGCGTTCGCTGTCGGCGGCTACATCGCTCTCGCCGGGCTATGGGGCAGCCCGATCTCCGGCGCCTCGATGAACCCGGCCCGCACTTTCGGTCCGGACCTGGTCGCGGGGAAGTTCTCCGATTACCTCGTCTACGTGGCGGGGCCGGTCGCCGGGGCTGCAGTCGCGGTCGGCATCGCCTTCCTGCTACGCGGCCGCGGCGGCGGTGCGACCGGCTCGGGAGCAGGACAGGGCACGTTGTTCACCGAGATTCGAGAGCCGGGGAAGACGGCCTGACTCTGTCGGCCGCGCCCTTCTGAAGGAGTGGCTGCGCTCGGTGAGGGTGAGCCGTGCTGTATGCCGCCTGGCTGGCGCGGATAGCCCACACTCGCTAGTGTTTCGCCCGGCCAGCGATCTCTCGACGGGGGTGGGCCGTGTCGGCGAAAGGCGGGCCCGGGCGTCGGGATACGCGCAAACTACTCGCCCTGGATGGAGGCGGGATCCGCGGGCTGATCTCGATCGAGGTGCTGGCGAGACTCGAGGAGGAGCTACGCAGGGACCGCGATGAGGACTTCGTCCTTGCGGATACGTTCGACTATGTGGCAGGCACGAGCACGGGCGCGATCCTCGCGACGTGCGTCTCGCTCGGCATGCGGGTCGAGGAGATCCGGTCGTTCTACCTGGGCAGCGGCGCGGCGATGTTCTCGAAAGCGAGGCTGCGCGAACTGGCGAACTCCAGGTTCGGCGCCAAGAAGCTGATCGACATGCTCAAGGACGTGCTCGGGGAGGAGACGACGCTCGGCAGCGACAAGCTTCGGACGCTGCTGATGATGGTGATGCGCAACGCGAGCACGGACTCGCCCTGGCCGATCTCGAACAATCCGCGAGCCCTCTACAACGATCGCAAACGCATCGATGAAGGCAAGGACTGCAACCTGGAGCTGCCTCTTTGGCAGCTCGTGCGGGCGAGCACCGCGGCGCCCACCTACTTCCCGCCGGAACTGATCACGGCCGGCGGAGAGAAGCCGTTCGTGATGGTCGACGGCGGCGTGACGACCTACAACAACCCAGCCTTCCTGCTGTTCCTTATGGCGACGACGGAGCCTTATCGGCTCTGCTGGCCCACCGGGGTCGACAAGATGATGCTCGTGTCGATCGGCACCGGCACGAGCCCTCACGCCAACGCCGAGCTGCGGCCGGGGCAGATGAACATGCTCTACAACGCGGGCTCGATTCCCTCGGCTCTGATGTTCGCCGCTCTCAACGAGCAGGACATGCTGTGCCGCGTGTTCGGCGAATGCCGCCACGGCGCTCAGCTGGACCGAGAGCTCGGGACGTTGATCGGCGCCAAGGGGCCCGCCGACCCGAAGCTGTTCGCCTACGTCCGCTACAACGCCGAGCTGACGTCCGAGTGGCTCGAGCGGGAAGAGCTCGGCGACCTCGAGCCCAAGGACGTACAGCGGCTGGACTCGACGGCCCACATGACGCAACTCACTCGAGTCGGGCGGCGCGTCGCCGACCAGGTCGCCGCCGAGCACTTCCGGGGCTTCTGATCGCCGCATGGTCGTCGTCTACGCCGGTCGCCGCGCGCAATCCCTCGAGGGCGACCTCGACGCGGCGGGCCTGCGGATCCGCAGGCTGCTGAACAGCCTCGCTCCGACGGCGGTCGTCGGCGCGCTCTCAGACGGTGCCGATCTGCTGGTCGCAGAGGCGGCTCTCGGGATTTCCTGCCACCCACGCCTCGACGTGATCCTGCCGACCACGGAGGCCGTCTTTCGAGAGGCCTCGGTCGCACCAGGATGGCGCGAGCGGTTCGACCGCGTGATTCAGGAGGCCAACGGGCGCTCGGATTCCGACATGCAGAGCCTCGGCCTGCCGGACGGACCCGAGGCGTACAGACAGGCCAACCGCGCCTTTCTGGACCGCGGCGCCGAGCTGGCCGCATCCGGCGAGCGGGTCGTGGCGCTCGCCGTGGCGCGCGAGGGGGAGGGGGATCTGGTCGAGGACCTGCTCGCGACCGCCCGGGTGCGGGAGGTCCCGGTGCTGCGGATCGACCCGAGCGTCGATATCGCGCAGCGGCCTCGGGTGTTCGTAGCGATGCCATACGGGCGCAAGCGAGACCCCCAGCGCAAGATCGACGTCGACTGCGACCTCGTCTACACGAAGATCCTCGTGCCGGCACTCGAGGATGCCCAGCTCCGCTTCCTCCGTGCCGACAACGAGATCGACTCGGGAGTGATCCTGGCGCCGATGATCGAATGGCTGGCCGGCGCCGACCTCCTGATAGGCGACCTGCAGACGGCCAACTTCAACGTCGGCTGGGAGCTTGGCCTGCGCCACCTGCTCCGCTCCCGCCAAACGCTCCTGATCCGCCCGCAAGGCACCTCGCCACCGTTCGATGTGAGCATGGTCCGGCAGGTCCACTACCGCAGCGACCAGAATGGCATCAGCGACGACGCGACGGTTGAGGCCTGGCACGCGCTCGCTCCGTACCTGCGCGCGGTCGGCGAGCCCGGAGACAGGAGCGACTCGCCGGTGGACGCGGTGATGGAAGTCGCCCGGCAGGGTCTCCTCTCGCCCCGCAGAGCGCCGGACGAGCGCTCCCAGCAGCTGCGCGAGCAGCTCGCGGCTGCCCGCGACGCCGCCGAAGGCGATCTCATGCTCGAGGTTCTCGCCGACGCCCAAGGGGTCCCCCAGGACGCCTTGGAGACGCTGACGCGCGAGGCGGGAATCGGCCTGATGCAGATCGGTCGCCACCACGACGCCCGGGAGCTGCTGGGGCCGGTGGTGGAGCGCGACCCCGAGGTCCGGCATCCCGAGGCCCACCTCTGCTACGCGCAGGCCCTGTACCGGCCGCGAGAAGCCGGCATGGCCGACTACGACGCGGCAGAGAAGGCACTGAAGCGCGTGCTGGTCAAGCGCCCCACGCAGCCGGAGGTCCGAGCGCTGCTCGGGGCGCTCGCCAAGCGCCGTCTGCAATTGCGGGAGAACGCCGGCGAGAAGGAGGCCGATCTGCGTCTCGCCCTGGACATGTACAGGCACGACTTCGAGCAGAACCTCAACGCCTACTACGAGGGCGTCAACGTGGTCGCGCTCGCAACCGTCCTGGCTCTCGCCTTCGGGGACCAGAGCGAGGCGGCCCGGGCCCGAGAGCTCGTGCCGGCAGTCCGGCTTGCGGCCGAGCTCGCCGCCCGCTCCGTCCCGAGCGACTACTGGGCCGTCGCGACGCTCGCAGAGTGCACGCTCTACGAATCGCTGCTGGCCGTCGGCGACCGCCCGGTCGCGCAGGCCTACGCCGCCGCCGCAGCGATGCGCCCCAGGCCCGCGTTTCTCGAGAGCACCGCATTCCAGCTCGACTTCCTCGAATCCCTGGGATTGCCCGCCGCGCCACTGGCCACCGCGCGCAACGCTCTGACCCAATCCACGGGAGCGCTCTGAGATGGCGCCGCACGCCGCGACTGTGAGCCGATCGACGCCTGCCGCGCATGACGCGCCGGCAACGCCGGTGGTACGCTCACATGCGCCAGGGCGATCAACGGGGGAGCCGCGTGTCAAGTTCCACATCGGCGCGGAGGGGGGGAGCCTTGGCTGCCGATGACAGCGGCCGACAGCCGAAGCCGTCGCTCGACCTCTCCAGTTACGTCAGCTCCTTGCTGGCCGACCGCCTCGCGCGCTCCGAGCCCCTGATCGACGCCGAGACGCTGGCCGTGAACGGGGCCCTGATGCTGACCGACGTGGAGGGCTGGACCTCGCGCGTCGAGCAGCTCTCGGACATGGGCCCGCTGTGGCTCGACGAGCTCGGACGGGCGGTCAACAGGTACTTCATCGAGCTGACGCGCATCGTCTATGGCCACGGTGGCGACGTGCTGCGGGGAACCGGCGACTCGTTCCTGTGCTCGTGGGTGGCCGACGACGAGCGGGACATCGCAGCGGCCTGCGCGGGCGCCGCCCGGGCGGCGATGGCCTTCCAGAACCTGGCGAGCCGCCAGGTCGACCCGAACGGGAGGCGCCTGCGCACGCGCATCGGTATCTCGGCGGGCGCACTCAGGCTCGCGATCGTGGGTGGCATGAACGGACGCTGGGAGCTGCTGCCGCTGGGGGCTCCAATGGGCGAAGTCGCGTTTGCCGAGAGCCGCGCGCCGGCCGGGGGGGTGGCCGTGGCGGCGTCGGCCTGGACGCACCTCGCCGGCGCCGCGGAAGGCGTCGAGCTGGGCGAGGCCGGCCTCGTCGCGCTCACGACGGCGCCACCCGACGTCCAGCGGACTGCGCAGCCCGAGCGCCGTGCACGGCTTCCCGACGCAGCCCTCGCGCCTTATGTGCCGGCGCCGGTCCGCAGCTGGAACGGGGCGACGGGGTCGGATTGGCTCGCCGAGCTGCGGCGTGTGAGCACGGTGATGGTGAGCGTCTCCGACGAGGGCGGCGGCATCGCCGAGGACCTCCAGGGTGCACAGACGGCGATCCGCATCCTGCAGCAGACGATGGCCCGCTTCGAGGGCGCGAGCAAGCCCGGCGTGGACAACAAGGGACTCTCGCTCTCGGGTGTCTTCGGGGTCTCGCCGCGAGCGCACAGCGACGATCGCGAGCGCGCCCTGCGGGCCGCGGCGTCGATGGCAGAGCAGCTACGGGGCGCAGGGCTGGAGGCGAGCGTCGGCGTGGCGAGCGGACCCGTGTTCTGCGCGCTGTTCGGCAGCGACCTGCGCCGCGAGTACACCATCTCAGGCAACGCAATGAACCTGGCCGCGCGTCTCGCCCAGGTGTCGGGTGGGGGCATCCTCTGCGACGAGGAGACGTCCTGCGACCTGGATGAGCGCTACAGCTTCGAGCCAAGAGCTGCGTTGACGCTGAAGGGGCGCGCCGACCCCGTACCGACGTGGGAGCTGCGCGAGATCCGTGCGCAGAAGCGCCTGCGTGCCGCCGATCTGGTCGATCGCGAGGGCGAGCGTAGCGTGATGGCGCGGCGGCTCGCGCTGCTGCGCGACAGCCGGGAGGGCGGCGTGCTGGTGATCGAGGGCGAGGCCGGCATCGGCAAGTCGGCTCTGGCGGCCTACGCCGCGGGTCTCGCCGAAAGCTCGGGCACGGGTGTGATCGTTGCGGTCGCCGACGCCGTGGAGCGCGGGGCGGGCTACCACGCCTGGCGCCAGGCTTTCGCGGGGATCCTCGGCGTCGACGACGGCGCGGGCGAAGACGAGCTCGCCCGACAGGTCCTGGCGGTCGCCGCCGGAGACACCGAGGTTCTGCGCGAGCTCCCGCTGCTCGCGGGCGTCCTCCCGGTCGAGATCCCGGACAACGAGTTCACCGCCACGCTGAGCGGGGATCAGCGAGCGGACAGCACCGTTCGGCTGCTGACACGGCTGCTCTGCTCCCGAACGCCCACCGAGACCACGCTCGTGGTGGTGGAGGACGCCCAGTGGCTGGACACGAACTCGTGGTCGCTGCTGCGCGCCGTCGCACAGGAGGTCCCGCACACGCTGACGCTCGTCACGACGCGCCCCCTGCCGCCGGGCTCCGACGCGCGGCGGATGCTGCACGCCATCTCCTCCGCGGAGCCGCTGCGGCTCGAGAGCCTGTCCGCGCTCAACACCGCCGAGCTCGTGCGCAGACGCCTGGGTGTCGAGGAGAGCCCGCCCGAGCTGGCACGTTTCGTCGAGGAGCGCGTCTCGGGTCATCCGTACTTCTGCGAGGCGCTCGTCAAGGCGATGCAGGAGGGGGGCATCGTCCGCGTGCAGGACGGTCGTGCGCTGGTGGGGGACCTCGAAGCGCTCGATCTCCCGGCCACGGTCCAGGGCGCCGTGCTGAGCCTGGTCGATCGTCTCACCGCCGGCCAGCAGCTGACGCTCAAGGTGGCAGCGGTCGCCGGGCGTACGTTCTCGGTCCGGGCGGTCGTCGAGGCGCACCCGACCGCAACGGAGGCACGCATCATCGAAGGCGATCTGGAGGCGCTGCTCGAGCGCGACCTGCTCGCCCCGGACGACAGCGAGCCCGAGCCCGCCTACACCTTCCGCCACCAGATAACGCGCGACGTGGCCTTGGGCCTGCTCACGCCGACCCAGCGCCGCCTGCTGCACCGCAAGGTCGCCGAGTGGTACGAGCGCACGAGCTCCGACTCGGAGCTCGCGCGCAACGCCGCCCTGCTCGCCCATCACTGGAAATGCGCCGAGGACCCCAAGGCCGTGCCGTACCTCGAGAAGGCGAGCGAGCGAGCGTTGCGGGGCGGCGCCTTCCGCGAGGCGGCGCACCTCTACGGGCAGCTCACCGCGCAGTCCGGCGCCGCCGCAGCCGACGATGTCCATCGTCTCGCGCTGTGGGAGAAGGGAGAGGCGGTTGCCTACTACTACCTGGGCGACTTCGAGCACAGCCGCGAAGGCCTGCGGCGCGCGCTCGCCCATCTGGACCGCCCGGTGCCGACGGGTGGTCTGGCGCTATCGGGGGCACTCTGGCGCGAGGTGAACCGACAGCTCGCCCACCTCTCGCTCCCGGCTCGCTATCGCGACCGGCGCTCCAGTGAGCGACGCCTCTTGTTGGAGGCGGTGGACGCCTACAGGATGCTGGCGCTGATCGACTACGGCGGCGGCGAATCGACACGCGAGCTGGTGTACCTGTTCCTCGCGGCTCTCAACCTCGGAGAGGAAGCCGGCGCCTCTCCGGAGCTCGCATCGGCGCTCGTGGCCGTGGCGGGCGTCACGAGCTTGGTCAACCTACGATCGCTGACCAATCGCTACGTCGCGCGCGCACGGCAGCTGGCGGAGGACGAAGGCCAGTTCCAGGCGCTCGCTTGGATCTGGAACGTGCAGGCGGTGATCGAGGCCCAGCGCGGCGACTGGGCCCGCGCGGTGGCCGCGACCGATCGGGCGCTCGAGCTCTTCGGGGAGGTCGGCGACTACAACTACGAGGCCGAGATCTGGCAAACGCGCGCGGCCATCCACATCTGCCGGGGCGACTTCGCAGGCGCGGAGCCCTGCTGGATGCGCACCAGAGAACTGGCGTCCCGCAACTCGAACGTCCAGCTGCAGGGGTGGTCGCTGCTCGACGAGGTCCAGTCGCAGCTCGGACGCGGCGACACCGCGGCCGCGAGCCGTGCGCTGGAGGCGGTGCTGAGCATCGACGACGCCCCGCACGATCAACACACCGAGATCGAGAAGCACTACTGCCTCGCGGCGACGAGGCTGGCCGAAGGAAGATGCGAGGAGGCGGTGTCCGCGGCCGATCATCTGCTGGAGGTCGCAACCGCCCGCCCGCTGACCGGGTTCTGGCTTGCCGACTTCGCCGCCGGAGCGGTGGAGGTGTACGTCGAGCTGCTCGAGCAGGCACGCACGCCGGAGGAGCGCCGCACGATGCTGCGCAGGGCCCGACGGGGCTGCCGCTCCCTGCGGCGAATCTCGTGGACGTTCCACGGCGTGCGCCCGCGCCGGGAAACGCTGCTCGGGCGCGTGGAATGGGAGCGGGGAAGACGCCGTAGGGCCGCACGGCTGTGGCACAGGGCCGAGAGCAGGGCGGGGCGGACCGGCATGGACTACGAGCTGGCGCGGGCGCGGCTCGAGCTCGTGCGCCACGAGCTCGCAGGAGACGACCGCCAGAGCATGCTGGACGAGGCCGAGCGGACCTTCGAACGCCTGGGGGCCGGGCGCCAGCTCGAACGGGCGAGGAGCCTGTGATGTACGTCCGGGCGATCGACACGAGCAGCGCGGAGACGCCGAGCGGCGGCGGGCACGGGGGCGCCACGGCGGACGGCGCCGGCGCGGCGCCGGTCGACCACGGCCTCGACCCCGCGGCCGTCGATCCCCACGACCCCGCCTTCCTCGCCGACCCCTACCCGGTGTACGCGCGCCTGCGCGAGCACGCGCCGATACGCAAGGTCGAGCCGTACGGCAGCTGGTGGGTGTTCCGCTACGCGGACTGCGTGCGCGCGCTGGAGGAGCAGGACGTGTGGGTCAAGAACCCACCGGGCGGAACGCCCCCGCCGGGGGGTCCCTTCGCGATGATGGCGAGCTTCCCGGAGAGCCTCTTCGTCGCTGACCCGCCCTTCCACGAACGCCTGCGAGGACTGCTCGAGCCGGGCTTCGCGAGCGCAATCGGGGGTGCCGAGGAGCTCGCACGCGAGTTCGCCATGCCGCTGCTCCGAGCCGCGCGCGAGGAGGGCAGCCTCGAGCTCGTGTCCGGCTACGCCGTGCCGCTCCCCGCAGCGGTCCTGTTCGCGATCATGGGCATCCCGGACGGCGGCGCCGGCCAGCCGACCTGGAAGGGCCTGATCGCCTGGGCGGAAGCGATCGCGGCCGCCCATGACATCACGCAGCCCGTGCCGGTCCGCGGGATCGGGGCGACCTGCTCGATGGCGCTCAACTCCTTCTTCGAGGGCATGCTGCTCGGGCGGGCTCGGGGCCCGCAATCGGAAGGAGGCCTGTTCGCGGAGATGTGCCGCGCGCTCCTTGACGCGGGCCTGAGCACCCAGCAGGTGCAGGTCTGCGCCAGCGACTTCCTGGTGGCCGGATACCTGTCCACCACCTTCATCATCGCCCTGAGCGTCCGCAACCTGCTGCTGCACCCCGACCAGCTCCAGAAGCTGCGCGCCGACCCGGCGCTGCTCGGCGCCGCATTCGAGGAGATGTTGAGGTTCGACCCGCCGGTGCACATAGTCGATCGATGCGCGGCGATCGAGACGGAGCTTGGCGGCCACGCGTTCGCCCCCGGCGAGCGCATCTCGGTGGTGCTCGGGTCGGCCGATCGCGACCCCGACGCCTTCCCGGATCCCGACCGCTTCGACATCGAACGCGATGCGAGCGCGAGCCTGAGCTTCGGCTGGGGGATCCACCACTGCATCGGCGCTCCCCTCGCCAGGACTGTCGGACCCGTCGCGCTCGAGCTGCTGCTCGCGCAGTTCGAGGACCTGGCGCTCGACGGCGAGCCGCAGTGGCAGGCCGATCCGTACCTGCGCGCGCCCACGAGCCTGCCGCTGCGCCTTTGAGGAGGCGGACCGAGATCTACCTCGGGCTCACGGCGCCCGCCCTCCCGCGGCGGCGGCCATGAAGTGCAGACCGTTGGTGCCGGGGACGAAGAAGTACTCGCCGCCCTTCACCGTCACCACACGCCCCAGCGGCCCGTGCAGGAACGGGGTCTCGCCCGGAACGGTCATCTTCGCCGTCCCCACGCAGTCCTGGGGACCGAGCAGCACGTCCTGGTCTTCTCCGAGGCCGAATGGGTTGCCCCTGTTGAACCACTGCGACTGCACGAACTCGAACTGACGCGAGATGCTGGCCTGCAGGCACATGAAGATGATGCCGCGGTCGCGACCGTCGTCGGGCGCGCCGGGGGGAAGGGGCTCGCCGTAGGGGATGCCCCGCCGGATCAGGCGATGGCGGTTCACGAGCTTGCCATCGAAGGGCAGGCTGTTGCGGGGGTTCGCGCGCCGCACGTGCGCGCCCACAGGGCACGCCCGGCCGTCGGCATCGGCGCCGTAGTGAAACGCGTTGTTGAGGCGTTCGTCGGTTGCGATCGACGGGTCCGGCCGCTCGGGCGAGAGGTCGATTGGGGTGCCGTCACGCCAGCGCCCGACGATCTTGGCCGCCAGCATCTCCTCCCCGCCGGGGTAGGCCTTGCCGGACTCGGCGAGGCGCGCGCGGAAGCCGGCGACGTCCTGGTGGAGCTTGCGGTAGACGAGATAGGAGCCGTTCGTGCTGAGGACCGCCGGCGGCGGCGCCGGCGGGAGGACCCCCTCCTCGTCGACGTAGCCGAGGATGAACTCGCCGGCGCGCAGCGCGCGCCAGCCGCCGTCGCGTGTGATGGCTCCCTGGCCGGGCAGGGGGTCGAGCCCGCTGCCCTCGATCGCGGGCTGGGCGAACCCGTCCGCGTAACCGAAGTGCTCCACGGCGCCGGGCAGGGCCGCGCCGAGCTGCTCGTCGACGACGGACACGCCTCCGATGCGGTCGATCGCATGGCGCAGCCGCCGGTCGTGCGCCTGCAGCGCCTCCTCCGACATCGCGCTGAGCACCACGAGGATGTGGACGGCGGGCGTTCCCAGTGGCCCCTCCCAGCTGTCGGGTGCGCTCTCACCCGTGTCACCGAGCAGCTCTGCCCGGGCGCCCATGCCCTGGCGGAACTCCTCCGGGAAGGCGGCGAGGGTCGCGTCGGGCAGTGCGAGCGCGCGCAGGCCGGCGAAGCTGAAGGCGACGTTGACGCCCGACTCGGGCTTGGACGACCACGGCGCGGCGGTGAGGGTCTCCTCGGTGATGTGGGCGATCCAGTTCCCCGCGGCGGTCGCGTCATCGATGTGCAGGAACAGATAGCCCGCGAACGGGAGCCGGTATCCGCGTACGACGAAGCCCTGGATCCGCGCCAGGTCGAGAGTCGCGGTCACGCTCCGAACGCCTCCAGGAAGGCGTCGCGCAGTTCGCCGCCGGCCATCCCCTGCGCCCCCATCGCGAAGTCGATGACGGCGCGACGCGTCGCGAGGCTTTGCGTCACGTCCTCGACCGTGCGGTTGCCATAGGCAGCGAAGAAGAGCGAGCAGTCGACCTGGTGGGCACGCAGGTATGCGCCGAACGCGTCGCCGTCCGTGTGCCCCGGATAGCCGACGCAGTGGCCCCAGATGGTGTCGGCCACGTCACCGAGGCCGGCTCGCAGGCGCTCGAGGTAGGGGAGGATCTCGCCGTCGAAGTTGCTCGAGAACAAGAGCCGGCCGTGGCTGAGATGGTCGACGCGGCGCTGTCCCGCTCCCTCGTATACGACGTCGCCGATTATCACCCACCGCGCCAGGTGAGTGCCCGGCACGCGCGACAGCGGGCTGCTGGGGCCGTCGCCCAGAGAGTCCAGGCACCGGGCGAGGCTGCTTTCGCGCCCGTCGACGATCGGCGTCAGGACCGTCAACGCGTATGCCTGCCCGCAGATGTTGTGCCGCTCGCTCAGAGGTCTCCTTGGACGCCCGCGAGAAAGCTGTCGTAGGCGGCCTTGAACGCGTCGGGATCGAGGCTGCCGGCGCGCTCGCGCAGAGCCTGGAGCGCCGACTCGACCCGCTCGGCCGAGACGATTTCGCTCGTCGTGGCGCCCGGGTAGGCCGACCAGTAATGGTTGGCGACGAACTCGTTGTGACGTATGTAGTCCTTGAAAGGCTCGACCGGCAGCGGCCCGGGGAAGCCGTATGACGTTCCCCAGATCGCCTTCATGCGGAACGGGACGACCTCCGAGAAGGCGTCGATGTACTGAGCCCAGGTCCCGTTGAAGTTGCTCTCGAAGAGCAGGTAGCTGTGGCCGAGACGCTCGCCCGCGTCGCGATCTGGAAAGCGCTTGATGACGACCCAGCGGGCGTAGTGGATGAACGAAAGCATTTCGAGCTTTCGCAGCGTGGCTTCGATGTTGCGCCCCGCCCAGAACACGAGGGACAGAAGCTGCGGCCCGCCCCCTCGCAACGGCGTCAGGACGGTTATGGCGGTCGCCTTCCCCTCGGTGTTCGCCATCGTGGAATCGTACTCCCGCTCTGATTTCGCGGACATCCGGTAGCCTCCGACGGTGAAACGTTGGTAGGCCCAGGGGGGTCGATGTCAGACGGCCGCATCCGATTGTGCCGGTCTCCTATCAGCTGCACGGCCGGCGGGGCAGCGGTTGGGCGCGCCCCGAGGCGGGACTCGCGGCATGGCTGACGTGCAGACGAGCGATGCGCCATCGCCCGGCGAGCAGGCGGCGCCTGTCAAGGTGTTCATCAACTACCGCCGTGAGGACGCAGAAGAAGCGGCGGTGCGTCTGTACGAGCGGCTCTCGTCGATCCTGGGCGCCGAGAACGTGTACCTCGACCTGAAGTCGATCCCGGCTGGGACGGACTTCATGGCGCAGATCAAGGCCGAGGGCGCGAAGGGCAGCGTGTTCCTCGCCCTGATCGGACGCCGATGGCTGGCCAGCCTCGAAGAGCGCGATCCGCTGCGCCCCGGAGACGCGCCGGATTATGTGCAACTCGAGCTGGAGCTGGCTCTCAACAAATGGCCCGGTGAGGTGATCCCCGTGCTGGTCGGCGGCGCCGCCATGCCGCCCCGGGTGAAGCTGCCCAAGACGATACGACGGCTCGCATCCATCAACGCATCCGCGCTCCGTCCGCTTTCTTTCGACAGCGACGTGGACACGCTCGTCTCGAACCTCGCCACGGCGCAACCGAGCGCGGAGGTACAGGAGCAGCCCGCTCCCGCCACCGAGCCGCTCGAGTCGAGCGGCGCCTCGGCCGGCCCCCGACCACCCGATCCCACAGTCGTCCCGGCGGGCTCCGGATCGCCCGCGCCAAGCGTTGCCCCGCCCGGCCCGGAACCGCCCGTGCCAACTGTCGCCGCGCCCGAGGACGCCCATTATGAGGCGGTTCTGGACTACATGATCCGTGAGGGCTCGGTGGTGCCGGTGCTGGGCGCCGGCGTCCGCGGATCGATCCCCGATGCCGAGCAACTCGCCGCACATCTCGCCCAGACGTTCCGGATCGCGCTGGCGTCAGAGGATCTCGCCGAGGTCGCCCAGCAGGTGGAAGTGACGGTCGGCCCCGCATTTCTCGAAAAGGCGATCCTGGAAGCACTCACGCCACAACCCGATCCGAACGCCGTACACCGGTTCCTCGCTAGCTTCCCGAGACGGCTGAGGGAGATGGGGGGCGAAGAGCGCTACCAGATGATCGTGACCGCGAACTACGACTCGGCTCTCGAGCAGGCCTTCGAGGAAGCGGGGGAGGACTACGATCTCGCCGTCTTCCTGGCAGCCGGGACGGACGGAGGAGAGACCAACAGAGGCAGGTTCCTCCACGTTCGCGCCGAGGGCGGCGAACCCGAGCCGGTCGGTGACCCCAGCGGCTACCGCGGCTTCAAGATCAGCCGGTTCGACGAGCTCGCCCGCACTCTGATCGTGAAGATCCACGGTTCGGCCGAAGGCGGGGAGGGCGGGGTCCGCTGGGATGGCAACTACGTCCTCACCGAGGACCAGTACATCGACTACCTGGTCAACGACCAGATCGTCAGGCTGATCCCGTTCCAGATCCTCAACAAGCTCAAGAAGAGCCATTGCCTGTTCCTCGGCTACGCGATCCGCGACTGGAGCCGGCGCGTCTTCCTGAAGCGCGTCTGGGGGGGCGACCCGTTGAGGAACAGCTCCTGGGCGGTCGAGCGCGCGCCCGACCAGGTGGAGAAGGACGCATGGAAGGCGCTGCAGGTCGAGCTCTTCCGGCTCGCGCCCGATGTCTACGTGGGCGAGCTCGAAGCACGGATCGCCAGCCGCACGCGGCACGCATAATCCATGGACACCGCCGCCACGCCCAGCTCGACGGCGGCTTCCGCGGCTGGGCCGTACGTCGGCCTGCGCTTCTACACAGAGGCCGACGCCGAGTGGTTCTTCGGCCGGGACGAGGAGACGCAGACGATCATCGGCAACCTCAGGGCGGCACGCCTGACGATCCTGTACGCGAAGAGCGGCGTCGGGAAGAGCTCCTTGCTGCGCGCCGGGGTGGCCCACCAGCTTCGAGAGCTCGGCGAGCGGCTGGCCGCGCGCGGCTCGACCGGCTACGTGCCCGTGGTCTTCAGCGCCTGGAAGGACGACCCCATCGAGGGCCTGGTCGGCGCGATCGAAGCGGCCGTGCAGCCGAAGCTCGCCGGGAGTAACGGCTCGGTCCTGCCCCGCCAGCTTCGCAGCGCCATCGCCGCCGCCTCCGCGGCGGCCGACGCGGAGCTGCTGATCATCCTCGACCAGTTCGAGGAGCATCTCCTCTACCAAGCCCAGGGCGGGGCGGAGCATCCGCTCGTCGATGAACTCGCGGCGTGTGTCAACGCGCCCGAGATGCCGGCGAACTTCCTGATCGCGATCCGGGAGGACGGCTACGCGAGCCTGGGCGACCTGTTCGCCGGAAAGATCCCCAACGTCTACAGCAACTTCCGGCAGCTCCGGGCGCTCGACCGCGACGCGGCCCGGAGCACGATCGTCAAGCCGATCGAGCACTTCAACGAGCTGCACCCGGACGATCAGCCAATCGCGATCGAGCCGGAGCTCATCGAGGCGGTCCTGACCGGGGTGAGCGTCGAAGAGGCAGACGGCGCCGAACAGCCCGCCGCGGTGGGGGCCGACGGCGCGCGAGGCGACGGCTCCCGAGGTGCAGCCGACGAAATCGAGGTGCCTTATCTGCAGCTGGTGATGTCGGCCCTGTGGGAACGCGAACGCGAACGCGGCTCGCGCGTGCTCCGGTTGAGCACCTTGGAGGAGCTCGGCGGGGCGCGAGAGATGATCCGCAGACATCTCGACGGGGAGCTGGACGCCCTGTCGCCGGAGGACTACGACATCGCACTCGCCATATTCGGCTATCTGGTGACGCCGTCGGGGAGCAAGATCGTCTGGGGCGCCGCGGATCTCGCGGCGTCTGTCGAGCGACCCTACGATCGGGTCGAGGCGCTGCTGGCTTTCCTCGCACAGGAAGACAAGCGCATCGTCCGCCACGTGCCGCCGCCTGCCGGGAAGAGCAAGCCTGACGATCGCTACGAGATCTTCCACGACGTCCTGGGGCAGCCGATCGCCGACTGGCGGCGCCGCGCGCTCGAGCAGCGCCGGCACGCCGAGGACGCACGCGAACGCGAGCGTCTGGAGCGCGAGAAGCGCGAAGCGGAGGAACGGACCCGCGCCGAATCACACCGCAGGCGCGCGTTCCAACGCCTGGCCGCCGTCTCGATCGCGCTCCTCTTGGTGGCCGTCGTTCTGGCGGTCCTGGCTCTGATCTCACGCCACAGCGCGGTCACGAACCTCAGAGCGGCGCAGGCGAATCAGATCGTCGCCGGATCTGAGGGCGTGCTCTCGCGGGATCCCGAGCTGAGCATGCTGTTGGCACTGCAGGCGCTGCATCTCCGCTACAGCGAACAGGCCGAAACCGTCCTCCGCGATGGCCTGCCCGAGCTGCAGGAACTCGATTACCTGCGCGCCGGCGCTCCGGTCAACGTCGCGTCGTTCAGCCCAGACGGACGCACGATCCTGATCGCGACCGAAACGGGCGCAGCGATCGTCGAACCGTCCAGCGGCCGACGGACCCCTCTGCGAGGACACAGCGGCCCGGTCAACAGCGCCGCCTTCAGTCAGGACGGGACGAAGATCGTGACCGCGGACAAGGACGGCACCACCATCATCTGGGACGCCGCAACCGGCTCCGCTCTGAGGGAACTGCCCCGCTCCTCCGAGGAAGTCGACGGCGCTGCGTTCAGTCCCGACGGCACCAAGGTCGTGACCGCCAACAAGGACGGCAGCGCGATCGTCTGGGACGCGAGGACCGGCGCGCGGATCGCCACGCTCGCGATCCCCGGCCAGATCGGAGCCTTCGACAGCGCGGTCTTCAGCCCCGACGGCACCAAGGTGCTGACCGCGAACGAAGACGGGACCGCGAATCTGTGGGACGCGGAAACCGGCCAGCGGCTGAGGGTTCTGCGCGGGCACTCCGGGAGCGTAGAAACCGCCGCGTTCAATCCCCAGGGCACCAGGATCGTAACCGCCGGCTCCGACGGCACGGTCCGAATCTGGAGCGCAGCCGGCGGCAGCGCGCTCGAGGTGCTGAGCGGTCTCGAAGGGGCCGTGCTGGGCGCCTCTTTCAGCCCTGATGGCAAAGAGGTCGTCACGGCCGACCAGGATCGAACCGCGAGGGTCTGGAACGCAGAAACCGGCAAGCAGCTGCTCGTGCTGAGCGGCGACGAAGGGCCCGTCCGCGCAGCGGCGTTCAGCCCCGACGGAGGCGAGATCGTGACCGCGGGCGAGGACGGGACCGTCCGCCTCTGGGACGCTTCGCCGCGAGAGCGCGTGGCGGTCTTCCCGAGCGACCAGGGCGAGGTCGACGACGCTGCCTTCGACCCGCACGGCGCGCGGATCATCACGGCAAACCAGAACGGCAGCGCCACCATCTGGGATGCCGCCAAGGGCACCGTGGTGCGTCAGCTCCTCGGACACAAGGCACCCGTCTACACCGCTCAGTTCAGTCCGGACGGGAAGCTCGCCGTGACCGCCAGCCGGGATGGCACCGGGCGGATCTGGAACCCAGAAGACGGAGCGACGCTGAAGGTGCTCGAAAGTGGAGGCGGCTATCTCGACAGCGCTGCCTTCAACCGTGCCGGCGACGAGATCGTGACCGCGGGATCGACGGGCACCGTGACGGTCTGGAGCACCGGGGGACAGCCTCTGCAGGTTCTGAGCACCGGTGCCGGCAAGGCGGAGGACGCTGCTTTCAGTCCCACCGGCACCCAGATCGCGAGCGCGAACGAAAACGGCACCGCCACGATATGGTCTCTCGGCGCTCAGGCTCGAGGGACCGTGCTCAAGGTATCCGCCGTTCCAGTCCTCAGCGTCGCATTCAGCCCGACTGGGACCGAGCTGCTGACCGCCGGCAAAGACGGCATCGCGCGGATCTGGAGGCTGGGAGAGGACAAGCCGCTCCTGACGCTTTCCAGTCAGGGGGGGCCGATCTACCGCGCCGAATTCAGCCCCGACGGACGCGACGTGGTGACAGCTGACGAGGATGGCGAGATCCGGATCTGGAACGCCCGGAACGGCTGACA
>JBKQOO010000157.1:0-20887 GCA_052145475.1 Solirubrobacteraceae bacterium | reverse complement strand
CGATGTCGAACTCGGCCTGCCTGAACGGCGCGGCGACCTTGTTCTTGACCACCTTCACGCGCACGCGATTGCCGACCGCCTCCGTGCCGTCCTTGAGCGTCTCGATGCGCCTGATGTCCAGGCGCTGGGAGGCGTAGAACTTCAACGCCCTCCCTCCGGGCTGGGTCTCGGGCGAACCGAACATCACCCCGACCTTTTCGCGGATCTGGTTGGTCAGGATGCACAGCGTCTGCGTGCGGTTCAGGTTCCCCGCGAGCTTGCGCATCGCCTGCGACATCATCCGCGCCTGCGCGCCGACCGTCTGGTCGCCCATCTGGCCCTCGAGCTCCACGCGCGGGGTGAGCGCCGCGACCGAGTCGATCGCGACGACGTCGACCGCGCCCGAGCGCACCAGCATGTCGGCGATCTCGAGGGCCTGCTCGCCGTAGTCCGGCTGGGAGACCAGCAGCTCGTCGATGTCGACGCCGATCGTCTTCGCGTACAGCGGGTCCATCGCGTGCTCTGCGTCGATGAACGCGCACACCCCGCCCAGCTTCTGGGCCTCGGCGAGCACGTGGTAGATCAGCGTCGTCTTGCCCGAGGACTCCGGGCCGTAGAGCTCGACGATCCGTCCCCTGGGCACACCGCCGATGCCCAGCGCCAGGTCGAGCGAGAGCGCCCCTGTCGGGATCACGTCGCAGCGCACCTGGGCACCCTCGTCGCCCATCCTCATGACCGAGCCCTTGCCGAACTCGCGCTCGATCTGCGTCAGCGCGCCCTGAAGGGCGGCGTCGCGCGCCTTCGCGGCCTTCTCCTGCTCGGTCACGGACATGGTGAGACTCCTCCGGTTCGGGATGAGCACGGGAAAGTAGAGGCCCCATCGGACGGAACAGCTGTTCGCATCCGGGTCTCCGTCAGGCGGGCGGCGCGGCGATATGAAGCGCGGGCGGCCCCCGCAGGAGCGCTCCGTGCTCCCCGCCTTTCGTCCAGATAGCAAGGCTCGCCCGCGGGCGCCGGTGCCGCTGCGACGATGCACTGCGGGTCCCGCCACGACCGACAACGGAGATCCACTTGCCGATCGCCAGCCGACCGCTCCGCCTGCACCGCCCCGCCGCGCTCCTTGCCGCGCTGGCCGCGCTCGTGCTGCTCATGCTGCTGGTGCCGGCCGGGGCGCCGGCCCGGTCCGCCCACGCCAAGCGCAGCTCCTGTCCCGCGAAGACGGCCACGGCGGCCAGACACGCGCGCCACGCCGCGCCCCGGCACGCCTGCACCAGGCGCCAGACCCGTAAGACCCCGCGCCGTCAGGCCTCGCACAAGGCGCACGAGCCCGCCACGCCGGCTGTCACGCTCGCGCCCGCCAGCTGCGAAGACGGCAGCCTGCCCAGCCGTTCCGCCGGCGGGGCGTTCGCCTGCGAAGACGGCTCGGAACCCTCCTGCGAAGACGGCTCCACGCCGACCCGCTCCGCCGCGGGCGCGCCGATGTGCGTGGTGCCGGCCGAAGCCTCCGAAGCCCAGGTGGGCTGTGCGCAGGAAGGCGGCGGCGAATGCCCCACGGTCGAATGGGCCTGTCAGAGCGACCAGGAAGCGGGCGGCTCCGGCTCCCAGTGCCAGCCCGGCGGCAGCGAAGAAGCGGGGCAGGAAGCCGAACCTGACCGCCGCGCTCAGCCGCCGCAGTCGCTCAGCGGCGCCCCGGCAAGCCGCTCATAGCGGGCCCCCGCAGGGTCCAGCCGGGAGCGATACAGGACCACCTCGTCCGCCCTGAAGCCCAGCTGGGGCGTGGCCGGCAGGGGCATGCGCGTATCCGGCCGGGCGGCGCCTCGGGTCCGTGCCACCGTGATGTGGGCCCGGAAGCGCCGGCCCGACGGGCGCCGATCCCCCGCGATGCCCGAGAGGGCCGTGGCCACGGCCAGCTGCAGGCGCTCCAGGTCGCCGCCGCGATCGTGAACCTCGACCGCCAGCGCGCTGGGGCGCCGCGGCGGCAGCCACACCGGCGCGCCGACCTCCAGCTGGCAGGGCCTTCCCGACTCGGCCGCCAGGCGCAGCGCGGCCTCCAGCTGCTCGATCTCCTCGATCGGGCGCTCGCCGAGGAACACCAGCGTCAGGTGCAGCGAGGAGGCGGCCAGCACCCTCAGGTCGGCTCCGCGCGCGCCCGACGCGGCCCGGGAGGCCGCCCGCGCCCACTCGGCCAGTCCTCCGGCCAGCTCGGAGGGAGGGTCCAGCGCCGCGAACAGCCGGGCTGAGGCACTGCGTGACATGGCGCCGCGATGCTAGCGCGCCGTCGTCACTGCCCCGCCACCGCGCGGCGCACCAGATGCATGGCGACCGTCGTGGCGCGGTCGCGCACATCGGCACGCCCGCCCGGTAGGTTGACGGAGCGGGTCAGCGGCTCGCCGGCGCCCGTCAGGACGCTCAGCCAGACCAGCCCGACCGGCTTCTCTGGGCTCCCCCCTCCCGGGCCCGCGATCCCGGTGATGCCCACTCCCACGTCGGAGTGCAGCCGCGCTCGAGCGCCCTTGGCGAGCGCCTCGGCGACCTCCTGCGAGACCGCGCCGTGGAGTTCGATCAGCTCGGGGGCGACCCCGGCCTGCTCGATCTTGATCTCGTCCGAGTAGGCGACGATCGCGCCCTTCACGTAGTCGGAGGACCCGGGCCGCTCGGTCAGTCGCGCCGCCATCAGCCCGCCCGTACAGGACTCGGCGGTGGCGATCGTCATCGCCGGAGCCGACCCGTCACCGCGGAGCAGGTCGGCGACCTGCTCGTCGATCGTGCGCCCGTCCTCCGAGAACAGGGTGTCGCCGTGGCGCCGGCGGACGACCTCGCGGAAGGACGCGTAGACGTCGGCGTGCCCGGGCTCGTAGCGGGTGACGATCTCGATCTCTCCGCGTTTCAGGCAGGTCGTCACCTCGATCAGCGACAGGTCCACCCCTTCGGCCGCGGCGACCCGCAGCGTCTCGGCGATCTCCGACTCGGGAATCCCGAACAGCCGCAGCGTCTCCTGGCGGTAGGCCGTCGCGCCCGCCAGCGCGGCGCGCAGCGTCGGGCTGCGCTCAGCCTCGGCCCACATCGGCTGCAGCTCGCGCGGCGGACCCGGCAGCACGACCACGGTCGGTCCCTGTCCCGCTGCGGGCGGCACGACCAGACCGGGCGCGGTGCCGACCGGCTCGAGCACCTCGGCGCCCTCGGGGATCGTCGCCTGCTTGAGGTTCGCCACAGCGACGGCGTCCGGGTCGATGTTGGGCCAGCGTTTCATCAGCGGCGCGACGATCCTCCCGATCCGCTCCGCCAGCGCTTCGTCCAGCACCATCGCCCGCCCCTGGAAGCCGCCGACCACCTCGGCCGTGAGGTCGTCGGCCGTGGGACCCAGCCCGCCGCTCGTCACGATCACGTCCATGTCCTGGGTCGCCATGAACTCGAGCGCCGCCGACATGTCCTGCGGGCGGTCGCCGACGATCGCCGTGTACGCCAGGTCGACGCCGAGATCGCGCAGCCGTTCGGCGAGCCAGGGCCCGTTGCGGTCGCTCACGCGGCCCGTCAGCACCTCGGTGCCGGTCACGACGATCCCGGCTCGCACGCTCACCTCGCCGTCACTTGCAGGTCGGCTGCTGCGCCGCCGTCAGCGTTTTGCGCCCTTGCGCCTTCGTGATCGAGTAGCCGATCGCCTGGCTGGAAGCGGGCACGGTCCTGGGGCGCCCGTCGATGTACATCGTCACCGCGTTGTTGCCCAGCGTGATCTCGAAGTGTCGGGCGTGATAGGTCGCAGTGCTCTTTCCCGGCTGCAGTTCGATGCCGGGGATCAGCTTGCGCCCGCCGTCGCCGAGCAGGCAGACGTAGACCGCCGACGTCGGCGTCAGCGAGAGCGCCACGATGTCGCTTGCGGCCCGCGCCGGCCGACCGTTGCCGGCGTGGTCCTTGGCGCTCCGGGAGGAGGTCGTGTGAGGCGCTGTCGACCCGGGCCCGGCCGGGCTGTTCGAGGAGCCGCCGCTGACCAGCGCGACGATCAGCACGACGATCACGGCGAGGATCGAGCCGACCGCGATCATGTAGCCCCGCGACGGGCCACCGGCCGATCCGCCGCGCCCCCGCCTGCGGTTGCGCTGCGACGGCGCGACGATCGGCTCGAGCATGCCCTCGCTGGGGCTCTCGTTCTGCAGCCGGTACTCCTCGACCAGCGCTTTGCCGTCGAGGCCCAGCGCCTGGGCGTAGGTGCGCAGGAAGCTCTTGACGAAGGTCGGCCCGGGCAGCAGGCCCCACTCTTCGTTCTCGAGCGCGCGCAGGTACTTGGCGCGGATCTTCGTCTGCGCCTCGATCTCCGAGATGTCGATGCGCTCCCGCATCCGCGCCTCGCGCAGGGTTGCGCCGATCTCAGGCAATGGCCAGCACTCCGGCGATCGCGCCCGCGCGCCTGCTGGCACCGTGGCCTGGACGGCGGCTCGGGCAGGCCGCCGGCCCCACCGCCGCCACGTCTCCAGTGTCTTTCACCCGTTCAGCCACGACCAGACGGTATCGCCCGGGCGGTGGCGGTGACGGCGGCCGGGTCGGTTTGGCGAGCGGTCGAGCCGGCTGGCGCTCGCACCGCCACGGTCAGTCGCCGACGGGTGCGGCGGAGGGCGACGGCGGCGACTCGGCGGCGGCCAGCACGCGCGGCAGGTCGGCCTCTGTGATCAGCACCTGCCTGGGCTTCGAGCCCTCGTAGCCGGAGATGACGCCGCGCCGCTCGAGCATGTCGATCATCCGCCCGGCGCGGGTGTAGCCGAGCCGCAGCCGCCGCTGCAGCATCGAGGTGGAGGCGGTCTGCATTTCCGCCACCAGCCTGATCGCGTCGCCCAGCAGCGGGTCCTCATCCGGATCGAACTCGTCGGGGCCGGACTCCGATGCCTCGGGCTCGACCTCCTCGAGCAGCTCCTCGCGCAGCTCGGGCTCGCCCTGCCCGCGCCAGAGATCGGTCAGCTTGGCGATCTGGGCCTCGTCGATGTAGGCGCCCTGGATGCGCTGCAGCCGCGAGCTGCCGACCGGGCTGAACAGCATGTCCCCCTGCCCCAGCAGCGACTCCGCGCCGTTCTGGTCGAGGATCACGCGCGAGTCGGTCTGCGAGGAGACCGCGAAGGCGATCCGCGAGGGCACGTTCGCCTTGATCATCCCGGTGATCACGTCGACGCGCGGGCTCTGCGTGGCGAGCACGAGGTGGATGCCGACCGCGCGGGCCTTCTGGGCGAGGCGGATGATCGAGTCCTCGACGTCGGCCGGCGCGACCATCATCAGGTCGGCGAGCTCGTCGATCACGCACAGGATGTAGGGCAGCGGCGCTTCGCCGCGCTTGGCCCGGGCCTTGTTCAGCTCGACCAGGCTGCGGGTCCTGGCCAGCGACATGATCCCGTAGCGCTGCTCCATCTCCTTGACCAGGTTGGCCAGCGCGTTGGCCGCCATCCGCGGGCTGGTGATGACGGGCGTCAGCAGGTGGGGAATCGACTCGTAGTGGTTGAGCTCGACCTGCTTCGGGTCGACCAGGACGAGGCGCACCTCGTGCGGCGTGGCACGCAGCAGGACACTGCAGAGCATCGCGTTGATCGCCCCCGACTTGCCCGCACCGGTCGTGCCGGCGACCAGGATGTGCGGCATCTTCGCCAGGTCCGCCCCGATCGCCTTGCCGGCCACGTCCTTGCCCAGCCAGACCGTCAGCGGGGACCAGTCCTTGGGCGGCTCCTGGAAGACGTCGCCGAGCCTGACGATGCGCCGGTGGGCGTTGGGGACCTCCACGCCGACCGCCTGCTTGCCGGGGATCGGCGCGAGGATGCGGATGTCGGTGGCGGCCAGCGCATAGGCGAGATCGTCCTTGAGCTGCGCGACCTTGCCGACCTTGATTCCCGGTGCGAGTCGCAGCTCGTAGCGCGTGATGTGCGGGCCGGCGACCGTGCCGATCACCTTGGCCTGCACGCCGAAGTGCCCGAGCGCCTCGACCAGGCTGGTCGCGGTGCGCTCCTGGCCGGCCGTGTCGGGTCTGGTCTGCTCGCCTGTCGAGCGGGTCAGCAGCTTGCCCGCATCGGGGATCGTCCAGACGAAGTCGGGGTCGTCCGTGACCGAGCCCCGCAGCCGCCCCCGGGGCGTGAGGTCGGCGGGATCGGCGGGATCCGCATGGGCGACGCCCGCGACGTGCTCCTCGTCATCGTCCTCGGCCGCATGCTCGGAGGGCGGCCCGCTGGCGGGAGGCTCCTCGCCGACCAGCGGCCCGGGCTCCGGCTGCTCGCGCTCCTCGGCCTCATCCGGCATCCAGTCCCGGGACGGCGCCTCGACGTGCGTGGCGCGCACGATCAGCTCCTCCGAGCGCGGCTCGGGTGGATGGATCGGCTCGGGCCGCGCCTCGCGTGTGGGTGGAGGCTCCACTCGCCGCGGCTGCGAGCCGAGGCGGCGAACCATCCTGGTCGTGTCCAGCAGCCCGCTGCCCGTCGCCCGCAGCGCCGTGGCCAGCGACGCGCCGGTCAGCAGGATCAGGCCGACCAGCAGCAGGAAGACGACGAGGATCGCGACGCCGAGGTCCTGCACCAGGGGGTGTGCGACGCGGTAGAACGCCTCCCCCACGATCCCGCCGTGGCTCTGCAGGTGCTGCGAGCTCCAGGCGCGGCCGTCCCGAGACGGGCCGGAGCTCAGTCCCAGCATACCGGCCGCGAGGGCCAGCGTGATGCCGGCGAACAGGCACAGCGCGCCGGTCCGCAGCGGTCGCAGCGCCGGCAGGACCGGGCGCAGCAGCAGCACACCGCCGGCCAGCACGAGCGTGACCGGGGCCAGCACGCGGGCGCGCCCTAGCGTCCAGCCGAACGCCACGGCGAGCCCGTGCCCCGCCCGGCCGCCCGGCGCGGGCGAGCCCGACCCCCACAGCACGAAGCCCATGAACACGCCCAGCGCGACCAACGCGAGTCCGAGCACGTCGCGCTGGCGCTGCTCGAGCGACGGGAGACGCGGCATGCCGCCGTCGAGCAGCCCGGCCAGCGGCATCCGCGCTCTCCCGCGACCCCGGCGGGAGCGGCTGGCGGGCCGGCCACGGGTGGACGAGCCGGCCGTCTTTCGGCGACCGGAGGCGCGCTTTCTCGTGTTTGGCATCGCGCGCAACTTCGACACCGGGCGCCCGGAACCTGCCTCGGAGTCTTACCATCGCTTTACTCCCTGCGAGTTACATAAAGACATGAACGACTTCTCCCGCACCGCACGCGTCCTCGTGGTCGAGGACGACGAGGACATCGCCCAGGCGCTCCAGCGCTCGTTGCGCATGGAGGGCTACGAGGTTCGCACCGCGGCCGACGGCGAGGCGGCGCTGGAGCAGGGCCGCGCCTTCGCTCCCGACCTGGTGATCCTCGATCTCGGCCTGCCGAAGATCGACGGCATCGACGTCGCGCGCTCGCTGCGCTCCGAGGACGACGTGCCGATCCTGATCCTGACCGCCCGCGACGCGCTGGAGTCGCGCGTGGAGGGCCTCGACTCCGGCGCCGACGACTACCTGGTCAAGCCGTTCGAGCGCCAGGAGCTGCTGGCGAGGATGCGCGCGCTGCTGCGGCGCCGCCCGCCCCGCGGCTCGGCGCCCCTGCGCGTGGGCGATCTGACGCTGAACGCCGACACGCACGAGGTGCTGCGGGGCGAACGAGGCGTCGAGCTGACCCAGCGCGAGTTCGAGCTGCTCGAGTACATGATGCGCAACGAGCGGATCGTGATCTCCAGACAGCGGCTGCTGGACGAGGTCTGGGGCTATGACCCCTTCTCGACGACGAACACGATCGAGGTGTTCGTCTCGAACCTGCGCAGGAAGCTCGAGGCCGAGGGGGAGCCGCGCCTGCTGCACACGATCAGGGGAGCGGGCTACGTCCTTCGCGCATAGGCCCCGGGAGGGCTTCGAGCGCCTGTCGGGAGCCTTCGACAGGCTGCCGATCCGCGTGCGCCTCGCCGGCGTCTCGGCGCTGCTGACATTCGTGATCCTGTGCGCCTTCGCCGTCGCGATCGGCTCGCTGACGGTGCACCGGATTCGCCAGGACTTCAACCGCGAGGTCGCCGACACGGCCAACCAGCTGGTCGGCGAGATGCACGCCGTGGTCAACCCGCTGCGCAACACCTTCACGATCACGCCGGCGCTGCGCTACATCGCCCCGGCGGGCGAGCATTCGGTGATCCGCATCCTCTCCGAGGCGGGCCGCGCAGAGGAACAGTTCCCCGCCGACGCGCCCTCGCTCGGCCCGTACTCCACCGAAGCCCACATCACCAACGGCTACCGGGTGATCAGCAAGCCGCTGGTCGTGGTGGGTGAAGACGGCCAGCCGATCGGCAAGCTGATCTTCCAGTACGGCCGGCCGGTCGGGCCGACCGAGGCGACGGTCCACCGGGTCGAGATCCTCCTGTTCGGCGGCGTGCTCGTGGGCAGCATCCTCGCGTTGGGTGCCGGCATGGCGATCGCGCGCCGCGCGATGACCCCGATCGCCGCGCTGACCTCGACCGCCGCCGCGATCGCCCGCACCCGCGACCCGTCCAGAAAAGTGCCCCAGCCGGAGGCGGACGACGAGGTCGCCGAACTGGCGCGCACGCTCGACGGGATGCTCCGACAGCTCGACGCGGCGCAGGGCGAGACCGAGGCGGCGCTGGCCCGCCAGCGCCAGTTCGTCGCCGATGCCTCGCACGAGCTGCGCACCCCCCTGACCAGCGTGCTGGCCAACCTCGAGCTGCTGGCCGAGTCGCTGCATGGCGACCAGGGCGAGACGGCCCGCTCGGCGCTGCGCTCCTCGCGGCGGATGCGACGGCTGGTCGCCGACCTGCTGCTGCTGGCGCGCAGCGACGCCGCCCGCGCGATACCGCGCGAGCGTTTCGACCTGGCCGAGATCGTGGTCGAGGCGGCGGCCGAGCTGGGCCCGATGAGCGCGCAGCACGAGATCAGCCTCGACGTGCAGCCCGCGGTGGTCGAGGCCTCCCGCGACGAGCTGCTCCGGCTGGCCCTGAACCTGATCGAGAACGCGATCAAGCACACCCCGCCGGGGACGAGCATCCGCGCCTCGACACGCACGGTCGGCGAGGAGGTCGAGCTGGTCGTGGAGGACAACGGCCCGGGGGTGCCGCCCGAGCTGGCGCCGACCCTGTTCGAGCGCTTCGTGCGCGGGGAGGGCGACCGTGGCGGCTCGTTCGGCCTGGGGCTGGCGATCGTGCAGGCCGTCGCAGGCACCCATGGCGGCACCGTACGCCTGGAGCAGCCGGCCCAGGGAACTGGGGCGCGCTTCGTGGTGCGTCTGCCCGGCCCGTCAGACCTCGACGACGACGGGCAGCACCATCGGCCGTCGCTTGAGGCGGTCGTAGACTAGCTTCGCCAGGTCGTCGTGCAGCGCCTGCGTCAGGACGTCGACCTCGAACACCTTCTCCCGCGCCTCCCGCGCCAGCGACGCCTCGACCGTCGCTCTGATCTCCCCCTCCAGCTCGTCTGCCTCGTCGAGGAACGGCACGCCGCGGAAGATCACCTCGGGATCGGCGACCGAGCGGCCGTCCTGCTCGGCGATCGTGACGACGACGATGAAGATCCCGTCCGCTGAGAGCATGCGCCGGTCACGCAGCGCCACGTCCGCCATGTCGCCGATTTCGACGCCGTCCACGAACACCATGCCCGACTCCTCCGGCGCACCGAAGCGGGCGCCGCGCTCGTCGACGTCGAGCGGCAGGCCGTTCTCGCCCTGGAAGATGTCCTCGGGCTCGACCCCCACCGCCTCGGCCAGCTGGGCGTGCAGGCGCAGGCGCTTGAAGTCGCCGTGGAACGGCATCACATAGCGGGGCTTGACGAGGTTGAGCATCAGCTTCACCTCCTCCGCGTAGCCGTGACCCGAGGCGTGCACCGGCGCGTCGCGGGGCGTGATCACGTCGCAGCCGATGTGGTAGAGCCGGTCGATCGTCTCGTTGACGGCCCGCTCGTTGCCGGGGATCGGAGTCGCCGAGAACACGACCGTGTCCCCCTGCTTGAGCTCGATCTGGCGATGGTCCCGGTAGGCCATCCGCCGCAGCGCCGACAGCGGCTCGCCCTGGGAGCCGGTCGAGATGATCACCACCCGGTCGTCGGGCAGGTCGCTGATCTCGCGCGGCCCGACGAGCATGCCTTCCGGCACCTCGATGTGCCCGAGGTTGCGCCCGATGCCGACGTTCTTGCGCATCGAGCGGCCGACCAGCGCGACCTTGCGCCCGAGCGCCTCGGCGGCGTCCACGACCTGCTGCACACGGTGGATGTTCGAGGCGAAGCTCGTGACCACGATGCGCCCCTCGCAGCGGGCGAAGACCTCCTCGAGATGTGGTCCCACCACCGACTCCGACGGCGAGAAGCCCGGCCTGTCCACGTTCGTGGAGTCGCCGCACAGCAGCAGCACCCCTTCGCGGCCCAGTTCGGCCAGGCGCGAGACGTCGGCCGGCGGCCCGTCCACCGGCGTCTGGTCGAACTTGTAGTCGCCCGTGATCAGGATCGTGCCGAGGTCGGTGCCGAGCGCGACCGCGGAGGAGTCGGGGATCGAGTGCGTCATGTGGACGAGCTCCATCGAGAACGGCCCCAGCTCGACCGTTTCCCCGGGATCGATGTCGACGAGCTCCACGTCGGGCAGCTTGTGCTCGTCGAGCTTGGAGCGTGCCATCGCGACGGTCAGGGCGCCCCCGTAGACGGGCGCGTCGAGCTCGTCCCCCAGCTCGCGCAGCACCCACGGCAGGGCGCCCAGGTGGTCCTCGTGTCCGTGCGTCACGACGATCGCCTCGATGTCCCGGGCGCGTTCGCGCAGGTAGGTGAAGTCGGGCAGCACGAGGTCGATCCCGACCATCTCGGGAGTCGGGAAGCGCAGGCCGACGTCGACCACGATGATCCGGCCGTCGTGCTCGACGACCGTCATGTTCTTGCCGATCTCTCCCAGCCCGCCCAGCGGCAGGACCCGAACCCTGTCGCTCACGCCGGCGTGCTCGCAAGCAGTCCGTGGCGTTCGAGCATCGCCCTCACCGTCACGGCCTCCTCAGGCGTGGCTTCCACCAGCGGCAGCCGCAGACCCCCCACGTCGTGGCCGAGCAGGTTCAGCGCGGCCTTCGTGCACGTCGGGTTCGACGTCAGGAACAGGGTCTTGTAGACATCCTGGAGCGACGCGTCGATCTCCGCGCGGCGCTGGGGCTCGTCGACCATCTGGCGCAGCTCGTTGCCGACGATGTGGCTCGCGACGCTGATCACGCCGGCGCCGCCCATCTCCAATGTGCGCAGGAAGCTCGCGTCGTCGCCCGCGTACAGGTCGAGCCCCTCGATCGGCTGCAGCTCCTCGGGGTTCGCCTGCTTGACACCCTCGATCCCCTCGATCTGGGCCAGCTCGGCCAGCAGCTCGGGCGGGATGTTCGTCCCGGTCCGGGCGGGGATGTTGTAGAGCAGCGTCGGCTTGTCCGTCGCGGCCGCGACCGCTTCGTAGTGGCGTCGCAGCCCCAGCGGGCTGGGTCGGTTGTAGTACGGCGTGACCGACAGCACCGCGTCTACGCCCAACTCGGTCGCGCGTTCGGTCAGGTGCACGGCCTGGCTGGTGTCGTTGGTGCCCGTGCCCGCGATGATCGACTTGCCCTCCGGACGCTCCGCGACGGCCAGCCCGATCAGCCCGAGCTGCTCCTCCTCGCTGAGCGTCGAGGCCTCGCCGGTCGTGCCCGCCACGACGAACCCGTCCGACCCGTTCTCGGCCAGGTGGCGCATCAGCGCCACGAAGGACTCCTCGTTGACGCGGTCGTGCTGATCGAACGGCGTCACGATCGCCGTGAGGACTGCGCCGAGGTCGGTCATGCGGGTCAGTATCTCACGCTTTGCGGCTCGCCCAGGGGGCGATTTCGCAGACTCCCGCCCGCTCAATCCTCGAACAGCAGCGTCTCCAACCCCACGGTGGGCGACTGGCTCAGCTCTCCGACGCGCCGCACGGCCAGCAGCACGCCGGGCATGAAGCACTCGCGGTTGATCGTGTCGTGGCGGATCGTCAGCGTCTGGCCGAGGTCGCCCAGGATCACCTCCTGGCTGGCGACCAAGCCGGGCAGCCGCACGGAGTGGATCGGCGGCTCCTGGCCGCCTGTCGCGGCCGCGATCAGCTGGGCGGTTAGGGCCGCTGTGCCGCTGGGGGCGTCGAGCTTGCCGTCGTGGTGCAGCTCGACGATCTCCGCCTTCTGCATGTGCCGGGCGGCCTGCGCGGCGAAGCGCATCATCAGGATCGCGCCGATCGCGAAGTTCGGGGCGATCAGCACGTTCGCCTGCGAGTCCTTCGCCGCCTCGGCCAGCGCCTCCCGGTCGAAGCCGGTCGTGCCGATCACTACGTGCACTCCGGCGGCGAGGCACTCCAGGGCGTTCTGCAGGGCCGTGTCGGGGCGGGTGAAGTCGACGACCACGTCGGCCCGATCCAGCACGTCGGCGAGGCTGGTCTGCAGGAGCGGGTCGGCTCGACCCGTCAGCTCCATGTCGGGGGCCTCCTCGACGGCCCGGCAGACCGTCTCCCCCATGCGCCCTGCTGCCCCGGCGACCGCGACGCGGATCATCTCGCCGGCTCCTGCCTCCGCTCCGGCCGTAGGGGGGCGATCGCCTCCTGGAAGCTCGCCTCCTCGGGTCCGACGCCCGCGATCGTCAGGCGCCGCGGCTCGAACAGCTCGGCGGCCAGCGCGCGCACGTCGTCGAGCCCGACCGCGTCGATCCGCTCGATCACCTCGTCGACCGACAGCACCGGCATGTCGTTCAGCACCGCGCCGCCCAGGCGCCCCATCCGCGCGCCGGTCGACTCGAGCCCGAGCACCATCCTGCCCTTGAGGTTCTCACGGGAGCGGAGCAGCTCCTGCTCGCTGGCGGGGTCCTCGACGCAGCGGTGCAGCTCGTCGGCGACCACCTTCAGCGCCTCCTGCAGGTTCTCGGGCCGTGTTCCCACGTACAGGCCGACCTCGCCGGTGTGGGCGTAGAGGTTGGAGTAGGAGAACACCGAGTAGGCGAGCCCACGCCGCTCACGCACCTCCTGGAACAGGCGCGAGGAGGAGGTGCCGCCGAGTATCCCTTCGAGCACCCGCAGGGCGAAGCGCCGTTCGTCGTCCCGTGCGATCCCGGCGCCGCCGACGCATACGTGGTACTGCTCGGTGTCTTTCTCGAGGAAGCCGACGCGCGGGTGGAAGTCGGGCATCGCGCTGGCAGCGGCCTGGGCGTCGGGCGCGGCACGTCTGGCCCCCGATGCGGGCTGCGCGGCGCCGGCCAGCGCGACGAGCTGCTCGTGCTCGACCGACCCGGCGGCCGCGATCACGATCGACTCGGACGCGTAGCGTTCGGCGTGGAAGGTGGCCAGCTGCTCGCGGGTCACGGCGCCGACCGCCGCCGCGGTGCCGATCACGGCCCGGCCCAGCGGGTGCTCGCCGAAGATCGCACGCCCCAGCAGGTCGAACACGCGGTCCTGGGGATCGTCTTCGTACATCGCGATCTCCTCCAGGACGACCTCCCGCTCGGCATCGAGCTCGCCGAAGCGGGGACGCCAGATCATGTCGGCCATCACGTCGAAGGCCCGCTCGAGATGGCCGTCCAGCACCCTGGTGTAGAGGCTGGTCGCCTCCTTGTCGGTGCCGGCGTTGATCTCCGCGCCCATCTGGTCGAAGATCTCGTCGATCTCCTGGGAGCCGTAGCTGGCCGTGCCCCGGAACAGCATGTGCTCGAGCAGGTGGGAGATCCCCGCCTCGTCCTCGCGCTCGACGGTCGAGCCGGTCGCGATCAGGAAGCCGAGCGCCACCGAGCGCACCGCTGGGATGCGCTCGGTGACGACCCGCACGCCGGAGTCCAGCGTGGTGATCTCGTGCGAAGGCCCGCCCGCCCCGGAACGCCGGGGCCCCTCCTCAGTCGCGGTCGCGGCCATGACGCGGGCGGCCGGACCCGCGCTCGCCGCCCTCGCGACGCCTGCCCCGGTCGGAGCGGTCGCGTCCGTTGGAGGACGGCCGGCGCTCGCGCCCACCGCCACCGCCGCCACCGGTGCCGACGCCGGCCAGCTCGTCGACCGTCTTGCCGGCGATGTCCGGGTCGTCGGCGAGGCGCAGGCCGATACGGCCGCGCTCGCGGTCGACCTCGACCACCCGCACTTTCACCTCGTCGCCCTTGTTGAGCACGTCCTCGACCGTCTCGACCCGCTCGCCGGGAGAGACGTTGGAGATGTGCAGCAGGCCGTCCGTGCCCTTGGCCAGCTCGATGAAGGCACCGAAGGTCGTCGTCTTGACGACTTTGCCGTCGTACTCGTCGCCGACCTCGACCTCCTTCATCATCATCCGGATCCGCTCGACCAGCGCGTCTCCCAGCTCGCCGTTGGCCGAGTAGATCAGCACCTGGCCATCGTCGTTGACGTCGATCTGCGATTCGAACTCGTCGGCCAGGCCGCGGATCGTTTCGCCACCCTTGCCGATCAGCAGGCCGATCTGGGACGGGTCGATCTGGATCGTCTGGATGCGCGGCGCGAACTGCGAGAGCTGCTCACGCGGTGCGCCGATGGTGTCGGCCATCTTGCCGAGGATGAACGTGCGGGCCTCTTTGGCCTGCGTCAGCGCGTCGCGCAGGATCTCGAAGGTCACGCCCGAGATCTTGATGTCCATCTGCAGGGCGGTGATGCCCCGGTCGGTGCCGGCGACCTTGAAGTCCATGTCGCCGAGGTGGTCCTCGACGCCGGCGATGTCGGTCAGGACGACGTAGTCCTGGCCCTCTTTGATCAGCCCCATCGCGATCCCTGCGACGGGCCGCTTGATCGGCACGCCCGCATCCATCAGGGCGAGCGAGGAGCCACAGACCGAGGCCATCGAGGACGAGCCGTTGGACTCGAGGATGTCCGAGACGACGCGGATCGAGTAGGGGAACTCCTCGATCGACGGGACCATCGGCGCGAGCGCGCGCTCGGCCAGCGCCCCGTGGCCGATGTCACGGCGCTTGACGCCGCCCATCCGGCCGGCCTCCCCGACCGAGAAGGGCGGGAAGTTGTAGTGGTGCCAGTAGTACTTTTTCGTCTCCAGGCCGAGCGTGTCCAGGCGCATCTCCTCCTTGAGCGTGCCGAGCGCCGCGACGCTCAACGCCTGCGTCTGGCCGCGGGTGAACAGCGCCGAGCCGTGAGCCCGCGGGAGCACGCCGACTTCGATCGTGATGTCGCGGATCTCGTTCTCGGAGCGCCCGTCGGGACGCTTCTTGCTCACGGCGATGCGCTCGCGGATGATCTGCTTCTCGAGCTTGTCGAACCCGAGCTGCACAGCCGCGCGCCGCGCTTTGGCCTCGAGTACCTGTGCCTCGCTCGCGGCCTCGGAGGCTGCCGGCGCGTAGTGCTCCAGCACCGCCGCCTCGACCGCCTTGGTGGCCTCCTGGCGCTCGAGCTTGTCCTCGACCTGGGTGGCCGCGTCGAGCTGGGAGCCATGCGAGGCGCGGATCTGCTCGAGCAGCTGCGGGTCGACCTCGATCGGCACGAACTCTTTCTTCTCCTTGCCGACTTTGGCGGCCAGGTCGCGCTGCAGCGCGCACAGCTTCTTGATCTCGGCGTGCGCGATGTCGAGCGCGTCGAGGATCTCCGCCTCGGGGATCTCGTTGGCGCCCGCCTCGACCATCAGGATCGCCTCCTCGGTGCCGGCGACGATCAGGTCCAGGTCGGAGACGCTCTCCGCCTCAGCGGCGCCGCCGCCGGAGGCGGGGCTCAGGTCGGCCTCGGGCGGGTTGACGACGAAGTTGCCGTCGATCTTGCCGATCCGGACCGCGCCGACGGGGGTCGGCAGGGGGATGTCGGAGATCATCAGCGCAGCCGAGGCGCCGTTCATGGCGAGGATGTCATAAGGGTGGACGTGGTCGATCGAGAGCGGGATCGCCACGAGCTGGGTGTCGTAGCGCCATTCCTTCGGGAACAGCGGGCGGATCGGACGGTCGATCATGCGCGCGGTCAGGGTGCCCTTCTCGCCCGGGCGGCCCTCCCGCTTGAAGAATGAGCCGGGGATTTTCCCGGCGGCGTACATGCGCTCCTCGACGTCCACCGTCAGCGGGAGGAAGTCGACGTCGCGCACGCTTCCGGCCACCGCGGTCGCAAGAACCATCGTGTCGCCCTGGCTGACGACCACTGCGCCTGAGGCCTGCTTGGCCATCCTGCCGGTCTCGAACGAGATCTCGCTACCCGCGATCTCCACGGAAACCCGCGTCACGGCATCGCTACTCATATTCACTGCCTTCCTGTTCCGCCCGTCGGTCGGCGGTCCGTTTCATTTATCTCGATATCCGAACGCAGGGAGCTTAGCGAACCCGACTGCTCGGTCCGGGACTCGCAGCGACCGGCGGGGGGCCCCGCCGAGCGCGAAGCGGTTCAGGCCGCGGGACCGTCGCCGAACGCCGCCACGACGCCCTGGGCCAGCAGATCGGGGCCGGGCAGTTCGCCCGGCGAGGGCGCCTGATAGCTCCAGCGCACCACGCCGTCGGGTCCGACGATCACCAGCGCCCGCTGCGGGAATCCGCCCTCGTGCAGCACCCCGAAGGCGGCGCAGGCCGCGCCCTTCGGCTCGAAGTCCGAGAGCTGCTCGATGCCGACGCCCAGCTTCTGCCTGAAGGCCGTCTGCGCCCAGGTCGAGTCGCAGGAGACGCCGTACAGCTGCACGCCGCGGCCGTCCAGCTCGTCCCGCAGCGGCTCATAGAGCTGCAGCTGGTCGGTGCAGACCGGGCTGAAGGCGAACGGGTAGAAGACCAGGACCGTGCCCTGCCCCTGCAGGTCCGCCTCGGTGAAGGCCTCGCCGTCGGCCCGCTGAACCCTGAAGCTCGGCGCCGCTGTGCCGGGAGCGATGACGGTCATGGCTCTCAGCCCGTAAGGCGGCCGTGGATCGAGCGAGGCAAGGACGCAGCGAGCGTGGCGCGCTTCGCACGCGAGCGAGCGAGGACGCAGCATCGCGAAGCGTCCACGGCCGCCTTACTTGCGGAGGCCTAGTTCCTGGATGAGCGCCCTGTACCCCTCGAGGTCCTCGCGCTGCAGGTAATCCAGGAAGCGGCGGCGCCGGCCGACCAGCATCAGCAGCCCGCGGCGGGAGTGATGGTCCTGGCTGTGCTCGCGCAGGTGCTCGGTCAGGTGGTTGATGCGCTCGGTCAGCAGCGCCACCTGGACCCGGGTGTTGCCCGTGTCCTTCTCGTTGGCGCCGAACTTGGCGGCGATCTCGTGCTTGCGCTCGCTGGTGATGGCTGGCATCGCCGTGGGACGGTAGCAGACGTCTCGCGGCGATCAGCCGGACGCGGCGGCGATCTCCCGAGTGGCCTCGACGTCCTCGTGCATCTGCTCGACCAGCGCCGCGGCGCTCTCGAAGCGCCGCTCCCCGCGCAGGCGCCCGAGGAACTCGAGCGTCAGCGTGCTGTCGTAGAGGTCGCCGTCGAAGTCGAGGATGTAGGCCTCGATCAGCTCTCCTCTGCCCGTCTGGAAGGTCGGCCGCACGCCGATGCTGACCGCCGCCGGGCGCCCGTCGGCCAGGCAGGCGTAGACGCCGTGGCCAGGCAGGGCCAGGTCCTCGTCGGGAACGAGGTTGGCGGTCGGGAAGCCGAGCTTGCGCCCGCGCGCGTCGCCATGGGCGACCTTGCCGGCCAGCCTGAACCGCGAGCCCAGCAGCCGGTTCGCCTCGGTGACCTCGCCTGCCTGCAGCAGGCCCCTGATGTGGCTCGATGAGACGATCTCCCCATCGACCTCCAGCAGCGGGTGCACGACCGTCCTGAAGCGCCGATCGGCCGCCAGCAGGCGCGGATCGCCCTGCGCCCGATGCCCGAAGCGGAAGTTCTCGCCGATCGCGACCTGGGTGGCGCCGAGCGCGCCGACCAGCACCTCGTCGATGAACTCGTCGGCGCTGCGCCTGGCGAAGTCGGCGTCGAACGGGATCACGATCATCTCCTGCACGCCCAGCGAGGCGACCAGCTCGGCCTTGCGCTCGAGCGTCGTCAAGAGCTTCGGCGTGTGCTGCGGAGCGACCACCGAGACGGGGTGCGGCTCGAAGGTCAGAACGCTGTCCGCGCCGGCGATCACCTCGCGGTGGCCCAGGTGCACGCCGTCGAAGGTGCCGACCGCCACGCTGCGCTCTGCTGCGCGCCGGGCGTCGGGCAGGCGAGTGACCTTCACGGCGCCACAGCCTAGTGGCGCGCCAGCGATAGGGCCCGCTCGAGCTCGATCACGGGCGCGTCCTGCCAGGCCTCTGCCCGCGGCGGCGGCGCGACCGCGTCGGCCACCTCGAACGGCCCGATCGCGGTGCGGCGCAGGGTCAGGCAGTAGGCGTCGCCGAGGTCGGCGATCAGCGAGCGCACATAGGTGCCCGACCCACACTCGATCGCGAAGCCCGCGCGCACGCCCTCCCCGGGCTGCGCATCCTCGGTCCGCCAGAGCTGTTCGAAGCGGCTGACCGTGACGATTCGCTCGGGCATCTCGAAGCTCTCGCCGCGCCGCGCCCGGCGGTATGCCCGCTCGCCGCCGACCTTGATCGCCGAGTGCATCGGCGGGCGCTGGCGGACCTCGCCGGTCGGCAGGCTGGGCGGGTCGGGCGGGATGACGCCCGTGAGCGTGATCTCGCCCTCGGGATCCCCGGTCGTCGATCGGGCACCCAGCTGCGCGACCGTCTCGTATCGCTTGGGCAGCGCCATCAGCGTCGACTGTGCTTTCGTCGCCTTGCCCAGGAGCACCAGGAGCAGCCCCGTGGCGAAGGGATCGAGCGTTCCGGCGTGCCCCGTGCGGATCCCGCCGAGCGATCGGCGCACGGCGGCCACGACCGCGTGCGAGCTCATTCCGGCGGGCTTGTCGATCAGAAGGACGCCGTCCATCGCCGGTGTGCGGTCACGCCCTGGGGCGTGGGCCGGCTCAGGCCGCCGTCGGCGCCGGACGTCCGTCGGGCTGCTGATGCAGCTGCGCGGCGATCGCCTCGCGCAGGAACGTCAGCAGCTCATCCTCGCCCAGCGCCGTCGTGAAGCCGGCGGCGCGCCGGTGGCCGCCCCCGCCCTGGGCGCGGGCGATCACGGACACGTCGACGTCGTCGTCGGTCGCCCGCAGCGAGACTTTGTGCTGGCCCTCGCGCGCCCCGCTCGAGAGCTCGCGGACCAGGACGGCGACCTTCGTCCCCTGCAGGCCACGAAGCTGGTCGATGATGCCCTCCGAGTAGCTGTCCTCGGCTTCGGCGCTCTGGAAGTCCTCGGCGCTCAGCGTCGCGATCGTCAGCTCGCCGTCGTCGAAGCGCCGCAGGCGCGCGAGGGCGAGGGCGAGCAGCGAGAGCTTCCCGGTCGGCATGTCCTCGTAGAGGCGGTGGTAGATCAACGGAACCTCCACGCCGGCTTCGATCAGCTCGGCGGCCATGCGGTGGGCGCGGGCCGTCGTGTTCTCGTACATGAAGCGTCCCGTGTCCGTGATCAGCCCGATGTACAGGGCTTCGGCGATGGCGGGGCTGGGGGTGACTTCGAGACCGCCCATCAGGTCCCACACGATCTCGGCGGTGCAGGAGGCCTGCGGCTGCACGTGGTTGACCGTGCCGAAGCCGGTGTTGTCGTGGTGGTGGTCGATGTTGAGCAGGTGGGCGCCGTCGCGCAGCACGCTGGCCGAGTTGCGGTCGATGTTGCCGCAGTCCAGGAACACGACGGTGCGCGTCGCGATGTCGGGCGGCGGCTCCTGGATCAGGCCGTCCAGCGGGAGGGTGCGGTACTCGCGGGGCAGGGGCAGGTCGTGGGGCGAGATGAACATCTCGGTGTGCTTGCCCAGCGCGGTCAGCAGGCCCTGCATGGCGACCAGCGAGCCGAGCGCGTCGCCGTCGGGGTTCTCGTGGGTGGCCAGCACGAACGAGCTGTCCTCCCGGAGCCGCTCGAGCACCAGATCGCGGGTGGCCTTGGTGTCGGTCGCGCTCATGCCGGGCCGATCTCGTCGATCAGGGCCTCGACGCGCATCGCCCGGTCGGTCGTGTCGTCGTAGACGAATTCGAGCGTCGGGGTGCGCTTCAGGCGCAGCTCGCCGGCCACGCGCCCCTGCAGGTAGCCGTGCGCGCTGCGCAGTCCGGCGAGCGTGTCCTCGCGTTCCTGCTCGGCCGAGGGGCCGCCGTCGGCGCCCAGCACGCTGACGTAGACCCGCCCATGGCGGAGGTCGGCGCTTGTTCTCACATCGGTCACGGTCACAAATCCCACTCGAGGGTCCTTCAAGTCTCCTGCCACGGCGTCTCCGATGACCTGGCGAACCGCCTCGTCGACTCGACGCATGCGTCCCGTGGTCATTTCATCTCTCCAATTCCGCGCCGACCCCGGCGTCCCTTCCGAATCTGATTCCGGGCCCCCCTCAGGAGGCCAGCTCGCGCTCCACCTGTCGGGTCTCGTAAGTCTCCAGCAGGTCGCCCTCCTTGAGGTCCTGGAAGTTGGCCAGCACGATCCCGCACTCGAAGCCGGCGCTGACCTCGCGGGCGTCGTCGTTGAAGCGGCGCAGGCTCTCGATCGTCGTGTCGTAGATGACGGTGCCGTCGCGGACGACCCTCGTGCGCGCGCCCCGGGTGACTTTGCCCTCGGTGACGAAACAGCCCGCGATCGTGCCGATGCGGGACGCTTTGAACAGCTGGCGAACCTCGGCCTGGCCGAGCGGCGTCTCCACCTCGGCGGGCTCGAGCATGCCCTGCATCGCGGCGCGCAGCTCCTCGATCGCGCGGTAGATGACCGCGTAGGAGCGGATCTCCACACCCTCGCGGTCGGCGATCTGGCGGGCGTCGCCGACCGGGCGCACGTTGAAGGCCAGGATCACTCCCTCCGATGCGGAGGCGAGCATCACGTCCGACTCGTTGATGCCGCCGACGCCGCGGTGGATGATGTTGACCTTGACCTCCTGCTGGGGCAGCTTGGCGATCTCGTCCTCGATCGCCTCCAGCGAGCCGGCGACGTCGGCCTTGACGACCAGGCCGAGCTCCTTGACGGTCC
>JBKQOO010000156.1:0-11183 GCA_052145475.1 Solirubrobacteraceae bacterium | reverse complement strand
CGGCGTACCAACCGCCCGGGCCGTAGACGTGCGAGGGCCGGATCACGACCGCCGGCAGCCCAGACCCGAGCACCATCCGCTCGCCCTCCTGCTTGGAGCGCCCGTAGGCGCTGAGCACCGGCAGGGGCTGATGCTCGGTGAGCAGCGCGCCGTCGGCCTGGCCGGTGACGACGGTCGAGGCGAACACCACCCGCGGGCCCCGCTCCGCGTCGTCGCCGGCCAGCGCCAGGCAGGCCTCGAGCAGCCGCGCCGTGCCGTCAACGTTGACAGCGCGGAGCTTGCGCTCGCTGCGCTGAGAGGCGATCTCGGCGGCCAGGTGCACGACGCATTCGGGCCGCGCGCTCGCCAGCGCCGGGCCGAGGCCGCCATCCGGCCCGAGGTCCGCGATGACCGGGCGCGTCCCGGCCGGCTCGGAGCCGGGACGCCGCACCAGCGCGGTCACCTCGTGTCCCTGCTCGAGCAGCCGTCGGCACACGACTGCGCCGATGAAGCCGCTCGCCCCCGTCACCAGTGTGCGCACGCGCTCGAGCCTAACCGGGCGGGCCGTCCGGCCGCGACACCGCGCCGCCCGCACCATCGCCGCGGCGTGCCTGCGCAGCCTTCTGGATCACCGCCGCCATCTGCTCGCGGAAGCGCTCGCGCCCGAACCGCATCGCATTCTCCCGCACCGTGGCCTCGTCGAGCCGCAGGACCTCGAAGCGCTCGATCGCGGCAGCCAGCGAGGAGACCGTCTGCTCCTCGAACAGCACCCCGGTCAATCCCTCCCGGACCGACTCGCGCGCACCTCCGACCCCGTAGGCGATCACCGGCGTGCCCGCCGCCTGTGCCTCGACCGGCACGATCCCGAAGTCCTCCTCGCCGGGAAACAGCAGGGCCCGGGCCCCCGCCAGCAGCCGGTCGCGCTCGCCGTCGGAGACCTTGCCGCGGAACTCGATGCTGCCGTCGCCGGCCTGCGAGCGCACAGCCTCGAGGGCCCGTCCGTCCCCCGCCACGACCAGCCGCCTTCCCAGCTGCGCGCAGGCGGACACGGCCAGGTCGATCCGCTTGTAGGGGACCACCCGTCCGAACGCCAGGTAGTGGTCCTCGGCGTGGCGCTCCAGACCCAGGTAGTGCTCGACGTCGACGGGCGGGTGGACGATCTCCGCGCTGCGCCCGTAGTAGCGCCCGATCCGTTCGGCGACGTGCCGCGAGTTCGCGACGAACACGTCGGGCCCGGCCGCCCCTGCGAGGTCCTGCCGGCGCAGCCTGGCGAGCAGGGGCGGCAGCATCGTGCGGGTCAGGCGCCCGACCTGCTCGCCAGCCAGGAACCCCTCCTCCCAGGCGTAGCGCATCGGCGTGTGGCAATAGCAGACGTGGAGCGTGCCCGGACCCGTGCGGACGTTCTTCGCGCAGGCGTGGCTGCTCGAGAGGACCAGGTCGAACCCGGACAGGTCGAACGACCGGAAGGCGCCGTTCATCAGAGGCACCAGCTTCGGGTAGTGGCGGGTCGCGGCGGGCAGGCGGTTCAGGTAGGAGGTGTGGACGGGCCGGGAGGTGATCTGCCGGGGCCACGGCGCGGGGTCGTAGATCGACGTGAACAGCTCGGCCGATGGGAACATCTCCAGGAGCTCGACCACGACCTGCTCGGACCCGCCCGGGATCGTCAGCCAGTCGTGCACGACCGCGACACGCCCGAAACGCCCGCGCAGCCCCTCCAGCAGGGAGGCGTCGGCCGTTTGACCTGCTGACTGCACCATCCCGAGACTACACGCCCCGAGGCCTGGGATCATGGCGCCCGTGAGTCTCCCGCCGGCCCTCCAGGGGCGCGACATCGTGTGTGTGGGATTCGCCGACTGGGACACCGACCTGTGGACCAACCAGCACCACCTGATGGCCCGTCTCGCACAGGGGAACAGGGTCCTGTTCGTCGAGTCGCTCGGCCTGCGCCAGCCGCAGCTGGCGGCCCGTGACCTGCGCCGGATCGCGCGGCGGCTGCGCACCGGGCTGCAGGGTCCGCGCCGGGCCGACGGACTGTACGTGCTCTCGCCGCTGGTCGTGCCGCTGCACGCCAACCGCGTGGCGCGGGCCGTCAACCGCCGACTGCTCCCCGCCCTGGTCGGCCGAGCTGCCCGCCGGATCGGGCTGCACAGGCCGATCCTGTGGTCCTACGTCCCGCAGGCCGAGATCCTGATCGACACCCTCGCTCCGTCGCTGGTCGTCTACCACTGCGTCGACGACATCGCCGCCCACTCGCGCATCGATACGGCCAGCTTCCGCGCGGCCGAGCAGCGCTTCGCAGGGCGCGCCGACCTCGTGCTGGCCAGCGCGCCCGCGCTGGCCAGGCGGATGCGCACACTGTCGGGGAACGTCCTGGAGGCGCCCAACGTAGCGGACACGGAGCTGTTCGCGACCGCGCTCGAGCCGGGGGACGCAGACGTGGCGCTCGCGGCCCTGCCCACGCCCCGGCTCGTCTTCACCGGCGCGATCTCGGCGATCAAGCTGGACATCGGGCTCCTGACCGAGCTGGCCCGGGCCCGTCGCGACTGGTCGATGGCGCTGGTCGGGCCCGTCGGGCTGGGCGATCCCCACACCGACGTCTCGGCGCTGGGCAGCGAGCCCAACGTGCACCTGCTGGGCACGCGCTCCTACGAGCAGCTTCCGGCCGTGCTGCGCGGAGCCGACGTCGGGCTGATCCCGTACGTGCGCAGCGAGCTGACCGAGAGCATCTTCCCGATGAAGGTCTTCGAGTACCAGGCCGCCGGGCTGCCGGTGATCGCCACGCCCCTGCCCGCCCTGGCCGGCGTGCCGGGCGTCGACACCGCCGCCGATGCCGAGGGCTTCGCCCGCTCGATCGAGCGCGCCCTCGAGCGGGACAGCCCGGAGCGGCGCCTGGAGCGCTCCAGGGCGGTCCGCTCCCGCTCTTGGGAGACGCGCCTGCAGGAGATCGCGAGCGCGATCGAGGCGCTGTGAGCGATCTGCTCGTGACAACCCACACGCCGGTGCTCCGCTCGGGGCAGACGATGCGCACCTACGGCGTGTCCAGGGCGCTGGCGGCGTCGGGAGGACTGACTCTGCTCTACGCCCGTTTCGAGGGCGAGGAGCCCGACCAGGCCTTTCGCTCGATCCCCGGGATCGAGCTGCGCGAGGTCGTCGGCTCGCGCGGGCCGCGGCGCCTGGCCGCATACGGCGGTGCGCGCCTGCGCGGCATCCCGTCCGGCTTCGCCCGCGGCATCTCGCCCGACCTGGCCCGCGAGGCCGCCCGTCTGGCCGCGGCGCCCGGCCGCGGCCGGGTGATCGCCGATGGACCGATCGCGGCGGCCGCGCTCAGCGGCCTGGCGGGCAGGCGTGCCGTGATCTACAACGCCCACAACCTCGAGTCGGGCTTCCGCGGCGAGCTGAGCGACGGCGCAGGGTCGATCGCCGCCCTGCGCCGCTTCGAGCGGGGATTGCTGGCGAGGGCCGCCGAGTCCTGGCTCGTCAGCGAGGCCGACATCGCCGCCGCCGCCGAGCTGTGCCCCGGGGCGCGGCTGCGCTACGTGCCCAACGTGGTCGACGTCGCCGCGATCGAGCCGATCTCCCCTCTGCCGGCCGAGCCGCGCGCTGTCTTCGTCGCGAACTTCAGCTACGAGCCCAACCGCAACGGCGCGCGGTTCCTGCTCGAGCGGGTGATGCCCCGCGTCTGGGAGGAGCTGCCCGAGGCGCGGCTGATGCTGGCCGGTGCCGGCCTCGAGCTCCCGGCCGAGGCCGACGGGCGCATCGAGGCCGCCGGGTTCGTGGACGACCTCGACGCGGCCTACGGTCGCTCGCGCTGCGCGCTCGTGCCGCTGCTGCAGGGCGGCGGCACGCCGCTGAAGTTCGTCGAGGCGCTCGCCTACGGGCTGCCCGTGCTGGCCACCCCGCGCGCGGCGGCCGGGCTGGCCGTGACGGACGGCGTCGACTGCCTGCTGGCCGGCGACGAGCGCGACTTCGCCTCAGCCCTGGTCGGGCTGCTGCGCTCCGACGCCTCCGAGATCGGCCGCGCCGGCCGCCGCCTGGCGCAGCAGCGGTACTCGATCGAGGCCCTCACCCGGCTGCTGGCCTGCTGAGCCGCGACGGGCCGGTCACGACGCCCGGCCCGCGCGGTCGCGTCAGGCTGCTGCCGGGTCGGGCTCCTCCTCGGGCGTGCGCCGGCGCGGACCGGTTTCGGCCGCGAGCAGCGCCAGCAGCCCGATCTGCGTTCCCAGCACGACCGTGAAGCGGAGTTCCGAGCCGGTGAACGTCGCCGTCGTCTCGGCCACCAGCAGCCCCGCCACGCCGCACAGCGAGGCCAGCCCGAAGGCGCGCGCGATCGCGAGCTGACTGCGCCGCCAGACGCGCCACGCCAGCCGCGCCGTCGCGATCAGGATCAGGAGGTAGGACAGCAGGCCGAGGATCCCCAGCTTCATCCACCACCACAGCATCGCGAAGTGCACGTACTCGCGGGCGTCTTCGTGTTCGACCGGCAGCGGCCGCGTGGTGGCATGCCAGGGGACCTGGATGCCGAGGCCGGTGATCGGATGTCGCTCCAGTTCGGCCAGCACGTTGGCCCGCTCGTCCAGCCGGTAGCGATCTTCGACGTTGGTCGTGAGGTTGCTCGGCGCCAGCGACACGGCCCGCTTGACGATCGGCGACTGCGACTGGAAGTTGACCGAGCCCAGCAGCCAGATCCCCGCGGCGAGCAGCAGCGCGGTCGGCACGAGCAGCCGCCTGCCGACCGGGGAGAGCGCAAGCAGCACCACCAGCGCCAGCCCGAGGACGGTCGCGATCCAGAACGAGCGGCGGTAGGAGAGGACGAGCGAGGCGACCAGCAGCGGGGTGCCCGCCACCATCCACAGCGGCGGCCGTAGGCGGGCCAGCAGCGCCGCGGCGATCCCCAGCAGCGCGATCATCACGACCCAGTTGGCCGTCGGTTCGTAGTAGGTCAGGTTCGCGCTGCCCTCGACCGTGAACCCTTTACCGCTCGCCACCTCGGCGAGGCCGAGCAGCGCCTTGAGCAGGGCCAGCGCGAACAGGCCGCCCAGCAGGAGGCGCAGGCGCCGGGGATCCACCTTCAGGTTGGCGACCGTGATCGGCAGGATCAGCAGATAGGCGATCAGGTTCTCGGCGAGGATCAGCGACTTCAGGCCGACGCCGGCGGCTTTGCCCATCGCGATGCCGCAAACCATCCCCAGCACGAGGATGATGTGCGGGAACCGCAGCTCGCGCGGATAGCGCAGCTGCCGTCCGTCGCGCAGCATGTCCAGAGCCACGGAAGCGGCGGCCAACACCACGAGGGCGTCCAGCGGCGTCAGGCGCTTGTAGAACGGCTGGTAGAGGTGGGCGGTGAAGGTGAACAGCCCGAAGGCTTCGCCCTCGCAGAGAATCGCCAGCCCGGCCGCCAGGCTGACCGCCAGCACCGGGCGCAGCAGCGCGAGCAGGACCACGATCGCGGCCAGCGGGGCGAAGAGCGCGGTCGTGGCGCCGAGCTTGTGGCTCGCGGCGATGATGATCAGCGCCGTCAGCGACGCCGCGACGGCGGCCGTCGCGAGCTCGCGGGTGTCCAGCGAGCGCAGGTTCAGGCGCGAGGAGAAGATCTCTCCCTCGCCTCCCTAGAGGGGGAGTGGGTTTTTCGCCGACCCGCGCGAGCGCCTCGACACGCTCTCCGCGCTGACATCGACCGTGCCGGCGGCCTCGCCGTAGCTGGAGTAGGAGTAGCGCCCGCCGTCGCGCATGCCGGTGATCACGAGACCGACCGGTTCGATCATGTGGCGGTCCAGGATGCCGCGTGCCCGGCGCACCTCGTCGCGCGTGGTTTTGTTCAGGCGGGCGACGATCAGCGTCGCCTGCACGGCTGCGCTGTTCAGCAGGATCTGGGCGTCTGCGACCGGGTTCAGCGGCGGCGCGTCGATGATCACCATCGTCTCACCGCCCGCGCTCAGTTCGGAGATGATCTCCCCGATCACCGGGCTGGCCAGCAGCTCGGACGGGTTGTGGGGCAGGGGCCCGGAGGGCAGCACGGACAGGTTGGGAACGTCGGGCAGTGGCTCCACCAGCAGGTCGGTCGGTGCCTCGCCACGAAGCAGCGCGGTCGTCAGGCCCCGTCGCGGGTCGAGGCCGAAGTGGCGGCCGAAGGTGGGCATGCGCAGGTCCAGCTCGAGCAGCACGACGCGCCGTTTGGTCAGCGCGATCGCCTGGGCGAGGTCGATCGATACGGAGGTCTTCCCCTCGCCCGGCACCGCGCTGGTGACGAGCAGCGTGTCCATCGCTCGCGTGACCGCCGCGAATTCAAGGGCGCTGCGCAGGATCCGGTAGGGCTCGAGCAGTTCGCTGCGTTCGTCGGCCCGCTCGGGCCCCATCGAGGACTGCGGCACGACCGTGAGCGCCGGCAGCCGGTACTCCCGTTCGAACTCCTCCACGACTTTGATGCGCCGGTCCAGCGACTCCAGCAGGAACAAGAGCGAGAAGGCCAGGGCCAGGCCGACCAGCAGCCCGATGATCACGGCGGTCGACAGGCGCATGCCCGACGGCGAAGAGGGCGGCGTGGCGCGTCCGATGATGTTGGCCCCGGCGCCGATCACGGCGCGATCCTGGGCCAGCTTCTGAATCGAGGCTTCCAGCGAGGTGGCTTCGGTGGAACCGGCCGGAGCCGATTTCAGCTGCTGCTCGAGCTGGGTCCTGGCGGCATCGATGCTGGACAGCCGCGAGTTGGCGCGAAAGGTTATGTACTGGTTGGCGAACGCGTTGGCGATCCGGGCCGACTCCTCGGGGTTCCCGGTCGACGCGGTGAAGTCGAGCACGTCGGCGTTGGGCGCCGCTTCGACGCCGACGGTCGAAAGCAGTTCTTCCACGCCCAGCGTGTTGCCCAGCTCAGTGCGGACCCCCTGGGCGACTTCGGGAGAGTGGGCGATCGTGACTTCGGTGTCAGCGTCCCGCTGCGGTTCGCCGCTGCCGCCGGAGCCCACGTCGAGCCCCGCTTCGGCGAGCGTCGAGTTCTGGAAGGCGACGCTGGCCGTGGCCTTGTAGCTCTGCGTCGCCCGCTTCTGCTGGATCGCCGAGATCGCCGTGCAGACCAGGACTATCGCGAGCGCGATCGGCCAGCGGCGCCGCAGCACCTCGAGCGCGGTGGAGATCGCGTTGCCCTCTGCAGGCGCCTCGAACTGATCCTCGGATCTCATCGCGAGGAGCCCCGGTCGGGATGCGCCATTTCGCTGCAGGCCACAGTTCTCACGACACCACTCCTATCGTCGCGCCGCCTGCTCTTCTTGAGAGCACCGTTGCGCGAACACCCCGCCTGGCCGGGAATCGTCGCTCAGGATGGTACCTACCCTTGGACTCCTACTCGCCACCAGATTGCCACCCGGGTCGGCGGCTCAGCGGCCGGTCCGCGCGAGCAGGGCGGCGTGGGCGTCGAGCACGAACCGTTCCTGGTCCTCCAGGTATGGGCCGAGCCGGAACCCCTCGGCCCGCTCACGGGCTCGTTCGACCCGCGCGGCGCTGCCCTGCGGATCCTCCAGCACGCGCGCGAGCGCTCTCGCGGCGCCGGCGCTGTCGCCGCGGCCGAACAGCAGCGCGTGCTCCTCATCGTGCATCCCCTCGGCGATCCCGCCCACATCGGCGGCGACGACGGGCACGCGCGCCATCGCTCCCTCGATGGTCACCAGCCCGAAGGGCTCCTCCCACACCGACGGAACGATCAGAGCCCGGGCGCGAGACAGCGCGGCGGCGGACTGCTCGGGGCTCAGCTGCCCGCGCCAGCTGATCGCCCCGTCGAGCCCGCGGCGCGCCGCCAGCTCGCGCATCTGGGCTGCGTATCCCGGCTCCTCGGGACCGACCACCACGAGCCTCGTGTTGGCGTGGCGCCCGGCGCGAAGCAGCGCGAGCGCCTCGATCGCCACCCCGAGGCCCTTGTACGGGGTGACGCGCCCGAGGAACACGATCTCGGGGTCGGGAGCGGGCGCCCGCTGCACCCGTTCGTAGACCTCGCCGTAACGCGGAACCGGGTGCCGGATGCGCTCGAGGACCGGTTCGATGAAGGGCGGCGTGTCGACCATCCGCTCGAGCGCCCGCGAGTTCCACGAGATCGCCGCACGCAGCGGCGCGCAGGGCGACAGCCGCAGCTGGGGCAGCCGGTTCAGCGCCCTCGATGCGTCGGCCCAGACGCGCCGGGCCGGGCTCCGCTCGGCCGGCAGCAGCTCGCGCATGAACTGGTCGTGGGTGAACAGGCCTCCGAACCAGTGCTCGCAGACCCGGAACGCAACCGGGGTGCCCGCGTCGGCCAGCAGCCGCAGCGTGGACTGCGGGATCGAGGCGCAGTTCCATGCGTAGACGAGCTCGGGCCGCCACTGCAGCGCGCGCCTCGCCGCCGCGGCGCCCCCGAGCGCTGCCAGCGGCGCCCGCCGAGCGCCGGCGGCGTCGCCGCTGAGGAAGGTCAGCTCTCGCCTCACGCCCGGCTCCTCGGGCAGCCCGCCGGCCGGCCTGCTGGTCAGCACGAGCACCTCGTGCCGGCGTCCGAGGTGCTCGGCCACGCTGCCGCACTCCACCTCGTAACCGCCCCAGGTCACCGGCGGGAACAGGTTCGAGACGATCAGGATCCGCATCGGGCCACACGCTATCCGGCGCCCGAGGCGCGCTGCGCCCGGGCCTGCGGCTCAGGCGGCAGGCGCCCGTCGGCGCATCACGAGCAGGATGTCGTCGAGCGACATGCCCCCGAGCCCGAGCAGCAGCGCCGGGTAGCTGATGCACGCCAGCAGCACCAGCGTCCACAGCTGCGCGCCGAGCGCTTTTGCGATCGCCAGCTCGGCCGCCAGCACGAGCGCGCAGACCGCCGTGCGCCCCACCCGTCCGAGCCTGGGCCGGCGTATCTGCAGGGCGTCCATCACGAGCTTCGTCTCCATCGCCACGACCACGGCCTCGGTGATCAGCGTCATCCACGCGGCCGCCGTGTAGCCGAACTCCGGCACGAGCGCCAGGTTGCCGACCAGGTTGACCGCCAGCGCGACCAGCCCGATCACGACCCGGCGCTTCTGTTTGCCCATCACGAGCACCAGGTTGTCGTTCAGGTACCCGAAGCAGATCAGCACGAACGCGCCGCCCAGAACGGGCAGGATCGACGCCGCCGGCACGAATTCCTCGCCGAAGATCAGCCGCACGATCGGTACCGCCGCGACGGTCGCGAAGGCGAGCGCGCCGAACGAGCCGATGCAGAGCAGCTCAACCGTCTGGCGCGCCGCCCGCCGCATCCGCCCCGGGTCGTGTGGCCAGGACGCCGCGATCACGGGGGCCATCGTGGTCAGGACCGATCCGGGCACGAAGTGGGCGGAGTCGAGCAGGATGTAGATCGAGCCGTACAGCCCGGCCTCCCTGGCGCCCTTGATCGTGAACACGATCGTCTGGTCGATGCGGGCGTAGGCGATCACCAGCAGGCCGGAGATCCCGACCGGGACCGCCCGCCGCACGAGCGGCCTGACGTGCTTGCGGGTCGGCCGCGGCCAGGCGCCGGCGACTTTGCGCGCCGCGATCGCCTGCACGACCGAGCCGACGCTGTTCGTCAGGACCAGCGCGATCGCCAGATCGATCATGCCGCCGTGGGTGAAGTAGATGATCGCGACGGCTGCGCCCCACAGGACGCTGCGGATGCTCAGCACCAGCATCGGCACGCGGTTGTCGACCCGCAGCTGGAAGATCAGCCCGATCGCGCTGATCCCGCCGAAGGGCATCGCGACGATCATGATCAGGCCGGCGATCAGCATCGCTTCGGTCGTGTGGAGGAGCACGATCGCGATCACCGCCGTCGCCATCACGGGGATCAGCGCAACCAGCCGCACCGCCATCACCGAGCCGATCCACTCGAACTCCTTCTCGGGTTCGCGGGCGGCTTCCCGGATCGCGATTTCCTCGACCCCGAAGCTCGCGAAGAAGCCGACCAGCCCGAGCACCACGAAGGCGGTCCCCCATTCCCCGTAGCCCTTCGTGCCGAGCGTCCTGACCAGCAGCGCGGTGACCACCACGCCGAGGGCGAGGTTGGCCACGCGGACCATGACCTGCATGAGGATGTCGGAGGCCGCGCGCTGGCGCGTCACATGGCGGGCTAGTGTCGGCATCGGCTCGTACGGTTCGTTCGGGCCAGGGTCACGATACCCGTACATCGGCGCGCCGATCGCCGATCTGGACCCGGCGGCGGAGCACCGCACCGAGGCGCCCAGGCGGTCGCGCCGAGCCGCTCGCGGCGGCTCGAGCCGTGACGGCGTGCGGGCGTGATTACATTGACCCGTGAGCACCCGGGGGGGGCAAGACCTCGCAGCAGCGGTTGAGAGCGCCACGGGGCCGATCGGCCGACCTCGCATGCCTTCGGCGGAGCTGCGCATACGGCTGAAGACCTCCACTGCGCTGCGCAGGCTGCTGCCGCGAAGGCTGGTCCTCAAACGAGCCATCGCCAAGGGCGAGCGCCTGTGGGAGCAGGAGCGCGAGCGCGAGCAGGCGATCGCGATGATGACCGCGATCCTGGCCGGCACGCCGCGCGCCGGCGAGGTGCAGGAGCTGGCGCGGCGGCGCCTGAGCGAGGACGAGGTGATCAAGGCCCTGTTCTGGGAGCGCTGGAAGACCTCCGAGATGGACGAGCCCTCCAGACGGCACCTCGACGAGACGGTCTCATCGGGACGGCGCCTGATCCTCAGCGCCTGCCACCTGGGGCCGTTCTTCCTGCAGATCTCCCCGATCGCGGCCCGCCGGATCAGCACGATCGCGGTCTCTGGGCCCTGGTTCTTCGCCGAGCCGACCCCCGACTACTGGGGCCGGCGGTTGGCGCGTTGGCGGCGGGGGATCGCCGACCGGGGCGAGCGGCTGGTCTGCTCGGCCGGGTCCTTCGAGGTGCTCAGGCGCCTGCTGGAGCGCGGCGAGCCCGTACTGATCTACTTCGACCTGCCCGGCAGCATCCGCACCGATTTCCTGGGCAAGCCGGTGATGCTCGCCAGCGGCACCGCGCAGCTGGCCCACCAGACCGACGCACTCGTCCTTCCGCTGCGCGCGCGCAGGGACGAGCGGACTGTGTGGACGGACGTGTGGGAGGCCCTCGATCCGCGAGCGTTCTCCTCACCCGAGGAACTGCATCGCGCCGTCGCGGCTGTGCACCAGCGCTCGATCCTCGAGATGCCGGAGGCCCTCGAGGATCCCAGGCGTCCGGGAGCCTGGGAGAGCGGGGCGGGGGCGGG
>JBKQOO010000155.1:0-7532 GCA_052145475.1 Solirubrobacteraceae bacterium | reverse complement strand
CGCCCATCGAGGTAGCCCGCACGTGCCATAATCGATCGGCGATGAAGCTGTTGCGCATGAAGCCCGGTCATGGCGAGATCGTGCTCGCCGAGGGGGATGTGGAGGTCCCCGAGCAGGAGCGTGAGCTGATCGAGGCGTTTCGCCGCGAGCTCGATGCGGGCATGTGGGCGGCCGTCCCGACCGAGGCGCCGGGCGGGCGCCGGCAGGCCGAGCTGGTCAAGACCTTCGACGACGTTCCACGAGACGCCGAGCGCGTGATCTTCTTCCCCCGCGCCGCCGGGGGCGCCGCCCCGGCCAGCCGCTGACGTCGTGGGTCTCGCCCTCGGTACCGCCGGGGTCGTGCTCGTCGTGCTGCTGTGGGAGCTGGCCCGCCCGACGGCGATGCGGACGCTGGCCCGGGCAAGGGAGGCCTGGAGCGGACGCGACCGGGGCCGGTCCTCCGCGCGCTATGACCCGGGCCGCGAGCGGCGCGCCGAGCAGCGTGCCCGCGAGCTGCTGCGCTCCTGCGTCTCCGAGCAGGAGTGGGCGATGTACCGCGACCTCGGCCTGATGCGCGTGCTCGGGCCGGCTCGGCCCCGCGGACCCGTGTCCAGCACATCCGACGGTGAGCCCGGGCCGGCTCCCTACGCATACCTGATCTACCCGCACAAGCCGATCGTGGCCTACGTTCCCGAGACGGGCGAGCTTCTGAGCGAGTACTGCGTGGCCTTCCCCGACCAGTCCCGGCCCTACGGCAGCGTACGGCTGCCCGACTCCGACGATGTGCTGGCCAAGTGGATGGCGCTGACGGGCGACGAGCGGCGGCTGATCGGCGAGGCGAACATGCACCTGCCCGGGCGTCAGGTCGACCCGGACAAGGTACGGCGCGACCTGGAGCGGATCGGCCGCTGGGAGCGCCAGCACTCCGGCGCAGCCGTCTCGGTCCCCCCGCATCGGCGGCCGGTCGATAACCTGCCCGCCGCGTGAGCGCAACCGGCACATTCGATGTCAGGCACCGCAGCCGCGCCCTCACCGAGGGGCCCGAGCGAGCGGCTGCGCGCGCCTACCTGCACGGGATCGGCTACTCGGCCGAGGACCTGGCCAAGCCGATCGTCGGCGTCGCCCACTCGTGGATCGAGACGATGCCCTGCAACTTCAACAACCGCGTGCTGGCGGCGAAGGTCAAGGAGGGGATCCGCGCGGCGGGCGGGACGCCGATGGAGCTCAACACGATCGCGATCTCCGACGGAATCACGATGGGCACCAGCGGGATGCGCGCCTCGCTGGTCTCGCGCGAGCTGGTGGCCGACTCGATCGAGCTGGTCGCCTCGGCCCACTTCTTCGACGCTGTCGTGGCGATCTCCGGCTGCGACAAGACGATCCCCGGGACCGTGATGGCGCTGGCGCGTCTCGACGTGCCGGCCCTGATGCTCTACGGCGGCTCGATCAGGCCGGGTCGCTACAAGGGGGAGGAGGTCACGATCCAGCAGGTCTTCGAGGCGGTCGGCGCCTACGCCGCCGGCAGGATCACCGAGCAGGAGCTGCACGAGCTCGAGCAGGTCGCCTCCCCCGGCGCCGGGGCCTGCGCCGGCCAGTTCACGGCTAACACGATGGCGATGGCCTTCGAGGTGCTCGGGATCTCACCGGCGGGCTCGTCGATGGTGCCCGCCGAGGACGGCCGCAAGCTCGAGGTCGCGGTGCAGGCGGGGGAGCTCGTGATGGACGTGCTGCGACGCGGCCAGCGGCCGAGCGAGATCATCAGCCGCCAGGGGCTGGAAAACGCGATCGCAGCGGTCGCGATGAGCGGCGGCTCGACCAACGGCGTGCTGCACCTGCTGGCCGTCGCGCGGGAAATGGGCGTGCCCCTGCAGATCGACGAGTTCGACCGGATCTCAGAGGGCACCCCGCTGCTCTGCGACCTGCAGCCGGGCGGGCGCTTTGCCGCCACAGACCTCTACGAGGCGGGCGGTGTGCCGCTGGTGCTCAAACGGATGAGCGAAGCAGGGGTGCTGCACGAGGACGCTGCGACGGTGACCGGCAAGACGATCGGCGAGCACGCGGCGCAGGCGCAGGAGACGGCTGGGCAGCAGGTGGTCCGGAGCCTCTCCGAGCCGATCAAACCGACCGGCGGCTTCGCGATCCTGCGGGGCAACGTGGCGCCCGACGGCTGCGTGGTCAAGCTGGCCGGACACGAGCGGCGGCGCCACAGCGGCCCGGCCCGGGTGTTCGAGGGCGAGGAGGCCGCGATGGCGGCGGTCATGGCCAAACAGATCTGCGAGGGCGACGTGGTCGTGATTCGCGGCGAGGGACCCGCCGGGGGCCCGGGGATGCGGGAGATGCTGTCCGTCACCGCGGCGCTGGTCGGCGAGGGTCTGGGTGAATCGATCGCGCTGATCACCGACGGACGCTTCTCCGGCGCGACCCACGGCTTCATGGCGGCCCACATCGCGCCGGAGGCCGTCAGGGGCGGCCCGATCGCGGCGCTGGCAGACGGCGACGAGGTCACGATCGACGTCGACGCACGCAGCATCGACGTGGCGCTCGGGGACGAGCAGATCGCACAGCGGCTGGCCGCCTACAGACCGGCGCAGCGGGCCGACGAGCACATCGACGTCGCGATCCAGAAGTACGCGAAGCTGGTCGGCAGCGCCGCCGAAGGCGCCATCACACGCTGAGTCGCGCCGGCGCGGCGCGCCCGTCAGGGGCGCTCGTCCAGGAAGCCGCTGAGCAGCTCGTTGAAGCGAGCAGGCTGCTCGAGCATCGCCATGTGTCCCGTGTCCTCGAAGACGACCTTGCGCGAGTCGGGGATCAGCTGCTGAAACAGGTCTGCGTCCTTCACGTTGATCAGCAGGTCGCCATCTCCCCACACGATCAGGGTCGGGCAGGCGATCTCGGGCAGGCGCTCGCGCACGTCGAAGTCGACGATCGCCTCCAGCGCGGGCAGGAAGCCGGGCTTGCCGCTGCCGCGTAGCTGCTCGGCGGCGAGCGCCCCCTCCAGGCGCTCGGGGTGACGCATGACGACCTTCAGCGTCGCCTCGCGCAACCTCGGGCGCCGCGTCACGGCCTCGGATTTCGAGGCCATCCATGCGGCGCTGCCGGCGAGGACACGCTCCAGCCGGCGGATCGCCGGCAGCGTGCGGACGGTGACGCGGTTCTGATAGGTCGAGATGCCGGCCGCAGAGACCAGCACGAGGCGCTCGACCCGCTGTGGGAAGGCGATCGCCAGCTCCGCCGAGATGAAGCCGCCCATCGAGTTGCCGACCACCGCGGCCGCGTCGATCCCCAGCTCGCCCAGCAGCGTGTCCAGTGTCCTCGCGTAGCCCTGGATCGAGATCTCCCCGGCAGGCATCGGCGAATGCCCGAAGCCTGGAAGGTCCATGGCGACCACGCGATGCCGGCCCGAGAAGGCGGCCAACTGCTCCAGCCAGTTGACCCACGAGCCGGAGAGGCCGTGAACGAAGACGATCGGCGGACCCGAGCCGAGCTCGATCGTGTTCACGGGCCGGCCGTCGACGGTCACCCAGCGCTGGTAGCGGCGCCAATCGATCTCGTGCCAGGCCGGGGCGGCGGAACCGGCTTGCGCGCGAGCCGTGTCGGGCTGGGATGCCATCTGCGTTGAATCTAGCCTAGGCGGGGACAATGGCAAAGGTGTCCACGGCAGCCAGGGACGACGCGAAGGTCACGCCCCGGAGCAGGCCCGGGCAGATGCGCGGCGAATCTCCCGTGCAGATGTCAAGCCAAGCCGACTCCGCCGAGGCGCCCGCGACACTGCCCGCGGACTGGTCAGCGGCGTTGGCGCTGCTCGATCAGGACCTGGCGATGAGGGATGCCGCCCCGCGCACCCGCCGCGCCTACCGGGTCGACGGCGAGGGCTTCGCGCGCTGGGCCGCTGCGCAGGGGCTCGCCCCCGCGGCGGTCGCGCCACGGGCCGTGCGTCGCTACGTGGCCCACCTCAGTGCCGGCGGCGCCGCCCCCAGCACCTCGGCGCGCAAGCTGGCCGCGCTGCGAGCGCTGTTCGCCAGCCAGCGCCAGCATGGGCTGATCGCCCAGAACCCTGCCGACCTGGTCTCGACGCCTCGCCGGGGATCACGCCTGCCCCGCGTCCTCAGCGCCAGGGAGGCTGGTCGGCTGCTCGATGCCATTCCCGCCGGCAGCGGCGGCGGGCCCTCCGCCACGCTGGAGCTCCGCGACCGGGCGATGTTCGAGCTGGCCTATTCCTCGGGGCTGCGCGCCGAGGAGCTCGTCTCGATCGGGATCGACGACCTCGACCACGACGCCGAGCAGCTACGGGTCGAGGGCAAGGGGCGCAAGACCAGGTTCGTGCCGGTCGGCGAGCCGGCGATGGCCGCGCTGCGCGGCTACCTCGAGCGGGCCCGCCCCGTGCTGGCTCGCACCGCCCCGGCCCCGCCCGGCCCGGCGGCGGCGCCACGGGCGCTGTTTCTCAGCCGCAGCGGCCGGCCATTGAGCACCAGCGACGTCCGTCGCCGCCTGCGGACCTGGACCAGGCGAGCCGGCATCGCCCAGGAGGCCTCGCCGCACTCGCTGCGTCACAGCTTCGCCACGCACCTGCTGGACGGCGGCGCCGACCTGCGCGCGATCCAGGAGATGCTGGGCCATGCCAGTGTGTCCAGCACCCAGATTTACACTCGGGTAGAGTCCGCCAGGCTCAGAAGCGCCTACGCGCGCAGTCACCCTCGGGCCTGATACCGGGGAGGAAAGCCCTGGAGACGAACGTCAAACCGATCGAGCTGCGCGAACTCTGGCGGCGCTATAAGCAGGACGGCGATCAGCGCGTCCGCGAGCGCCTCGTCGTCGCGTACTCGCCCCTGGTCAAGTACGTGGCCGGCCGCACCGCCGCCGGCCTGCCCCCGCATGTCGAGGAGGCCGACCTGATCTCCTACGGCCTGGTCGGCCTGATCTCGGCGATCGAGCGCTTCGACCTGTCCCGGGACATCAAGTTCGAGACGTACGCGATCATGCGCATCAAGGGCGCCATCATCGACGAGCTGCGCTCGCTCGACTGGGTGCCGCGGAGCGTCCGCGCCCGCGCCAGGGAGGTGGAGCGGGCGAACGCCAAGCTCGAGCACCTCCTGCAGCGGGCCCCGACCGATCAGGAGATCGCCGACGAGATGGGGATCACGGTCGACGAACTCAACGACTCGCTGCTGGCGATCTCCCACTCCTCGATCGTCGCGCTGGACGAGCTGTGGAGCGTGTCGGACTCCAGCGGCGACCAGGTCTCGCTGATGGACACGATCGAGGATCCCGGGGCGCCCGATCCGGCCAAGGCGCTGGACGTCGGCGACCTGAAGGACCGGATCGCCGACTCGATCGCCAAGCTGCCCGAGCGGGAGAAGCTCGTGATCGCCCTGTACTACTACGAGAACCTGACCCTGCGCGAGATCGGCGAGGTGCTCGGCGTAACAGAGTCGCGCGTCTCCCAGATGCACACCAAGGCCGTCCTGCGCCTGCGCTCGCGCATGCAGGAGGAGTCCTTCGACGACTGAGCCGGCCGACGTTGGCCGGCTGAAGCTGGGCGCGCTCGGAGCGTGATCGGAGCGGCCAGACGGGTGGACCTGACTCAGCGCCGGCGGTATGGTGCCCTCACCCGAGGAAGGAGATATCCATGCACCCCGCAGCGGACCGTATTCGCAACGTTGCCCTCGTAGGTCATCGAGGGTCGGGGAAGACTTCGCTGCATGAGGCTCTCCTGTTCGAGGCGGGTGCGGTCAACCGGCTCGGGTTCGTGCCAGACGGGAGCACCGTCTCGGACTCCGACCCCGACGAGCAGTCGCGGCAGATGTCGATCTCCGCGGCCCTCAGCTCGCTGCAATGGCAGGACCGCAAGATCAACCTGCTCGACACGCCGGGCGAGCCGAGCTTCATCGCCGACGCGCTCGGGGCGCTGCGGGTCTGCGAGTCGGCCATCTTCGTGATCAACGGGGTGATGGGCGTCGAGGTCACGACGGGACGGCTGTGGGCCCGGGCAGCCGAGCTGGACATCGCGCGGATGCTGTTCGTCAACATGCTCGACCGCGAGCGGGCCGACTTCTTCCGAACCCTGGACCAGCTCAAGCGGGCCTTCGGGCCGCACGTCGTCGCGACCGAGATCCCGATCGGATCCGAGCACGAGGTCGAGGGCGTGATCGACTTGGTCGACATGAAGGCCTTCCGCGCCCAGCCCACGCCGGAGCGCGGTGCCGCCGATGAGATCCCGATTCCGGACGCGCAGCTGGAGCAGGCCCAGGAATACCGGGAGAAGCTCATGGACGAGGTCTGCGAAGTCTCGGACGCGCTGATGGAGCGCTACCTCGACGGCGGGGAGATCTCCCACCGGGAGATCGTCGACGCGCTCAAGGAGGGCACCAACCACGGCAAGATCTTCCCCGTCGTGTGCGGCGTCGCGACCGCCAACCTCGGCACGACCAGGCTGCTCGACGCGATCGTCGAGGACCTGCCCTCGCCGGTCAAGCACGGAGCCCTTCAGGTCGGCGAGGTGGAGCTGAACGCGAGCGAGGACGAGCCGCTGTTCGCCTACGTCTTCAAGACCCGTGCCGACCCGTTCGCCGGGCGGATCAACCTGATGCGGGTCTACCAGGGCGTGATGCGGGGCGACAGCCAGGCGCTCAACACGCGCGCCCATGTGAAGGAGCGGATCGGCCAGCTGCTCGTCTTCACGGGGAAGGACGTCGAGCACGTCCAGGAGTTCGGGCCGGGCGACATCGGCGCTGTGGCCAAGCTCAAGGAGACCCGTGCCGGGGATTGGCTGGCCGAGCGGGACGAGCCGATCGAGATGCCGCGCCCGAAGCTGCCTGCGCCCGTGATGGCCTTTGCGGTGGCGCCGAAGAGCCGCGGCGACGAGGACAAGGTGCTGTCCTCGCTGCGGCGCCTGCAGGAGGAAGACCCGACGATCGACCTGCACCGCGACCAGCAGACCGGCGAGCAGATCGTCGCGGGTCTTTCCCAGGTTCACGTGGAAGTGATCGTCGACCGCCTGCGCGAGCGCTTCGGGGTCGAGGTCACGCTCAAGCCGCCCCGCGTCCCGTACCGGGAGACGATCCGCGGCAGCGCGATCGGGCACGGGCGTCACAAGAAGCAGTCCGGCGGACGCGGCCAGTTCGGGGACTGCCAGATCGAGGTCGAGCCCCTGCCCGACCTCACCGACCCGGCAGGGTACGAGTTCGTCGACAACATCAAGGGCGGCGTGATCCCCAGCTCGTTCATCCCCGCCGTCGAGAAAGGCGTGCGCGAGGCGATGGAGTCGGGCGGGCTCGCCGGCTACCCCGTCAAGGGCGTGCGCGTACGGCTGTGCGACGGCGCCCACCACTCCGTCGACGCCTCCGAGATCGCCTTCAAGCTCGCGGGCATGCAGGCGATGAAGCACGCGCTCGAGCTCGCCGACCCGGCCCTGCTGGAGCCGATCATGCTCGTCACGCTGTCCGTGCCCGAGGCGCACGTGGGGGACGTGATCGGCGACCTCAACAGCCGGCGCGGGCGTCCCCAGGGGATGGAGCCGTCCGGTGCGATGACCGAGATCAAGGCCGAGGTGCCGA
>JBKQOO010000154.1:0-5137 GCA_052145475.1 Solirubrobacteraceae bacterium | reverse complement strand
ATCAACACCACGGTCAAACTGTCGCCGACCTGCAAATACGAAGGCGCTCACCTGAACGCCGCCGGCGAAGCCGAATTCAGCGGCGGGAAGATGGAAGGCGAACTGGAAGAAGTAACGCTCCAGGACGGCAACCTGAGCTTCCTCCCCTCCGGCGGGACGGTCTGAGGACGCGCTGAGTCGTTTCGCTGCCCCGACCCGCGCGCCCGATCCCGGCGCGCGGGTCCGGGACGCCGGCCCGGCGGGGGGTCAGCTCCCGGCCCAGTGCGACCAGCGTTGGACGTCGAGCGCCAGCACCGAGCCGACGGCACGCTGCTCGGGGTAGCGACCGGCCAGCAGCTGCACGGCGAGCCGAGCCTCGGGCTCGCCCCGCTCGATCACCCTGGCGAGGCCGTCGGCGCGCACCCACCAGAGCGCGCTCCAGTCATCCTCGTAGTGGTCGACAAGGACGCAGGCCCGCGGGTTGGCGCGCACGTTCCGCAGCCGCTCCAGCTCGGCGGTCCGCTTCGGCTTGGCGTCGACGACGCTGTAGATGGTCTCCTCGGCGAGCGCGAAGACGATCGGCACCAGATGCGGCTGAGCAGCGGAGCCGACCGTCGCGAGGCGCGCCACACGAGCCTCGGCGAAGCGCCGCCGCGCCTGCTCCGCGGTCACTCGCCGTGGAGCTCGGCGACCGCGCTCTCCCAGTGGTCCAGCGCGCGCTCGACCGGGGCGAGCGGCGCCGAGGGGATCCAGCGGACGACGCGCCGGACGCCCGCCTTCTCGAGCTCCTCCAGCACCGCCGGCTTGGCCGGCACGCCCATCACCATCACGTCGATCGGTCGGTCCGCCCGCGCCCACAGCTCGCGCGCCCGCTCGAGCAGGTCGTCGGTCTCACCGAGGTAGTTCGGCAGCCAGGCATCCCCGAAGCGCAGAACCCGTTCCAGCACGGTCGGCCCGTTGCCGCCGACGAGCACCGGTGGGTGGGGCCGCTGAGCCGGCTTGGGCCACGACCAGATGCGATCGAAGTCGACGTGCTCGCCGTGGTAGCTCGCCTCGTCCTGGGTCCAGATCGCCTTGATCGCCTCGACGCGCTCGGCCATGACCGCCATCCGCACGCGCGGATCGGTGCCGTGGTTGCGCATCTCCTCGCGGTTCCAGCCGGCGCCGACGCCGAACTCCATGCGCCCGCCCGAGAGGTGGTCCACGCTCGCGACCTCCTTGGCGGTCGTGATCGGGTCGCGCTCGATCACCAGGCAGATGCCGCTGCCCACGCGGAGCCTCGATGTGGCAGCAGCGGCGGCGGTCAGCGCGACGAACAGGTCATAGGTGTGGAAGTATTTTCGCGGCAGCTCGCCGCCGGCCGGATAGGGCGTCTCGCGGCTGGCCGGGATGTGGGTGTGCTCGGGAAAGAACAGCGACTCGTGGCCGCGCTGCTCGACCAACCGCGCCAGCTCGCCCGGGGCGACGCTGTCGTGGGTTGCGAAGTACCCGATCCCGAACTCCACGCCAGGAGTCTAGTCGCACCTGTGCCCGATCGGCGCTCGCGACTCCACAGTCGGGTGACGGTTCGGGCGCGGGGAATGCGGAGGGGAGCACCCCCGCGCCCAGACGACGCAAGGAGGCTCTGCGCCGCCCCGAGCCGCGACTGGAACTACCGTCACCGCTCAAGATCGTCCCTCCGATGTCGAGGAGCCACGCCCCGACCCTGTCGATCATTGCGCTCGTGAAGGACGCTGTCCAATAGGCCTTCGACCGCGGCCATAAGGCTGGCCTATGGCTGCGGCTCAAGATGTATTGGACAGGGCGGTCGGGGAGGCGCAGAGTTGTGCGATGAGCGAAGGTGTCGGCACCAGGCTCTGGGGCACACGGCCCAAGCGGTTCGCCGGCAGGACGCCGCTTCCCGAAGCCACCTGGCCTGGGGAGGCGCGCACGGCGGCCCGATCCGCGGACGTGCTCCCGCGCGCCGCTTCGATACCGCAACGCGAGAGTGGCTTCCGGGTCGAGAAGCGAGCGGGGTGGGACACCGATGTCGTCGCGCCGGTCGGCGAGCTGGATGCCTCTACGGTGGTGATGTTCGAGCAGGCCATCGCCGGCTCGGTCCAGGCGGGCCGCAGGATCATGCTCGACTTGGCCGGACTCAGCTTCATCGACTCGTGCGGCCTCTGGGCGATCACGACAACCTTCACCTCGTGTCGCCAGCGGGGCATCGGGTTCATGCTGAGCCCTGGTCCCGAGAGCATCCAGCAGGTCTTCGAAGTGACCGGGCTCTACGACGTGCTTCCGTTCCTGGATCCCGGCGAGGACGCGCACCCATGATCCGGGAGAGCGGAGCGGCTCCGGGCGGGCTTGCGCGGGGGGAGCGCGGACGTACACAAGGAACCATGATCCTCAGGATCGTCAAGCGAGGCCTCGACCGGGACATGTACGAGGAGCTGCGCGCCCTGCTCGACATAGACCGCCGGCATCCACTGGGGCTGATCATGCACGGCGCCAGTGAAACCGACGGCGTCATGCAGGTCGCCCAGATCTGGGAGTCCGAGGAGTACGCGCATCGGTTCGACGAGGAGCTGCTCCAGCCCGCGCTCGACGCGATCGACGCTCCCCGGGAGGTCGAGATGACCGTCTTCCAGCTCGAGGATCTCGTCACTCCCTGACCGCTCCGGACGCGCCCTGGACGGGCCGCTAGCGTGAGAGTGTGCGCCGCCTGGTGATGCTCGTGTCCCTGCTCGTGTTCGTCGACACGATGCTGTTCGCTGCCCTGACTCCGCTGCTGGGCCGCTTCGCGCACGACCTGCACCTGTCGGGCACCACGGCAGGGCTGCTCGTTGCCGCCTACGCCGCAGGCGCGCTGCTGGGCGGCCTGCCGGGCGGCTTCGCGGCGTCACGGATGGGCCCGCGCCGCGCCGTACTGGCAGGGCTGACGCTGATGGGGATCGCGAGTCTCGGCTTCGCCTGGGCCGGCACCTTCGGCGAGCTCGTAGCCGCGCGGTTCGTCCAGGGCGCAGGCAGCGGCTTCACCTGGGCGGGCGCCTTCGCCTGGCTGCTCGCCGCTGCGCCCCGCGAGCGACGGGGGGTGCTGATCGGCACCGCCCTGGGCGCGGCCGTTTTCGGCGCGATGTTCGGCCCCGTCGTCGGCGCTGCTGCCGCCCTGGTCGGCCGGGGGGCCGTGTTCTCGGCTGTGGCCGGACTCGTCGTGCTGCTTGCCGCCGTGACCCTCACGATCCCTTCGCGCGCCCCCGAACGCCCCTCCATCGCTGCGCTGCGGCGAGCTGTCGCCGACCCGTCGTTCCGCGCCGGCCTCGGGCTGCTGGCGCTGGCTGCGCTGCTGAGCGGGATCGTCTCCGTGCTCGCCCCGCTGCGGCTCGCCGGCGCCGGCTGGGGCCCGAGCGCGATCGGTGCCGTGTGGCTGATCGCCGCCGCGATCGAGGCGGTCGAGTCGCCGCTGGTCGGCCGCATCAGCGACCGGCACGGCCCGCTGACCCCTGTCCGCTTCGGCCTTGGCGCTGGAGCCGTCGCGTCGCTGGTCCTGGTGCTGACGCTCGCGCCGCTGCCCTACGCGGTGATGATCGTCGTTGCGTCGATCGCCTACGGGGTGCTCTACACGCCCGCTTTCACCTTGATCGCAGCGGGAGCCGACCATGTCGGGCTCGCACAGGGATTGGCCTTCGGGATGATGAACGCCGCGTGGGCGTTGGGGGCGATGGCCGGCCCGGCCGGCGCTGGGGCTCTCGCGGCCGCCACTGGCGAGAGCATCCCGTTCCTGGCCGCGCTGGTCCTGTGCCTCGCGAGCCTCGGCCTGATCGCGCGCCGGGCGCGCAGGCCACGGCTCCACGTCCAGCCCGAGACGTAGGCGGGAGGAGGCCGGCAACGCGCGCTCCTCCGAGCGAGTAACCTCGAAATCGGTAGTCAGACGAGCGCGGCGACCGGGGGTCTCTCTTGCTTTACGTCGGACTGGGAATTCTGTACCTGTTTCTGTTGCTGTTCCTCGGCGTCAGGACGATCCAGAACAAACACTGGATCCTGTTCGTGGTCGGGATCTTCATCCCGGTGGTATGGATCGTCGGCGCGATGCTGCCGCCGAAGGGCATGTCGCGCGTCGACGAGCTGTACGCGCGGCGCGAACAGGGCTAGGCGAGCGCGGGCCGCCGGGCCCGGGCGCTGCGGTGACTCGCGTTCGCGGCGGACGGATAGCCGACGACGGGGAGCTCAGGCGGCGACCGGCCGACCTCTCGCGGGCAGGCCGGTCAGCTCGGCCGATTCGGCGCACAGCTCGAAGAAGGCCGCCACGACGGGCCGCCGGTCTTCTCGCCGCCGCGCGATCACGACCTCCAGCGCCGGGACATCGACGAGCGGGATCGCGCGAACGCCGTCGCCGACCGTGGCGGAGAGCATGAAGCGGGGAAGCACCGAGATCGCCTTGCCCGAGTAGATCAGCGCCCACAGCTCGTCGAGCCCCAAGGCGGTCTCGGCCGTGACGGGCGGGTCGGCGCCTCGGTAGCCCGTCAGCCAGGCTTCCCTGCACCAGTCCTCGGAGACGCTGGGATGCCGACCAGGGAAGGTCTCACCGGCGATCTCGGCGAACAGGAGCTGCTTCTTGCCGGCCAGCCGATGTCGCTCGGAGAGGACGACGTGGCGGGGCGACTCGAGCAGGGTCTGGGTGACAAGCTCGGAATCCCGCGGCGGGGGGTAGAGCAGCTCGACGTCGATCTTGCCGGCACGCAGGTTGGCGAGGCGCTCCGTGACGTCGAGGTGGCAGATCTCGATCTCGACGCCGGGGTGGCGCTCCATGAACCCACGGCGCAGCGGCCGCGCCAGTGCCTGGGCGCTGGGTGTGAAGCCGAGCGAGAGCCGGCCCTCTCCCCGGGCCCACGGCTGCACGGACCACATCGCCTCCGCGCCGGCGGCCAGCACTGCGCGGGCCCTCACGAAGAACAGCTCGCCGGCCGGCGTCAGCGAGACGCCGCGCGGGTGGCGCTCGAGCAGGCGGGTGCCGAGACGAGCCTCGAGCCTGGCCAGGCTCTGCGAGAGCGCGGGCTGGGCCACGTGCAGCTCGAGGGCCGCCTTGGTCAGCTGCCCCTCCTCGGCGGCGACGACGAAGTAGTGGAGGTCGCGGAGGCTGAAGGGAAGGTTCATGCGGAGGAGGGGCGCTTTGTGGGGC
>JBKQOO010000153.1:0-3302 GCA_052145475.1 Solirubrobacteraceae bacterium | reverse complement strand
CGGCCAGCGAGGGACTCGCGCCACCGGACGTCCAGGGACCCCCGGTCCCGGTGGCATGGGCGGTCGCGACCGGGGTTCCGCTCGCCGTGGCGCCTTTGAAGACGTAGACGGTCACCGGTTCGATGTTGTCGCTGGCTTTGCCGCTGAAGGACGGGGTCTTGTCGTTCGTGGGGGAGCTCACCGCGTTCAGCGTCACTTCGGGCGGCTTCGTGTCGACCGTGAAGCTGCGTTCTTTGCTGAAGCCCGGTTCGTTGCCCAGCGAGCTGGTCTGCTCGGCGATCGCCTCGTAGGTCCCGTCCGCCAGCTGCGGGCTGGCGGGACCGGAGCTCCAGTCGCCGCCATCCCCGCTGGCGCGCGCCGTCGCGACGATCGACTCGCCGCTGAAGATGTAGACGACCACTTCCGTCGTGTCGCTGGCCCTGCCGCTGAACGAGGGGGTGTCGTCTCCCGTGGGAGAGCTCGGCGCGTTCAGCGTCACTTCGGGCGAGCTCGTGTCGACCGTGAAGTTGCGTTCCTTGCTGAACCCCGGCCCGTTCCCGAGCGAGCTTTCCTGTTCGGCGACGGCCGTATATGTGCCGTCAGCCAGCGGCGGGCTCGCCGCGTCCGAGTTCCAGTCGTCCCCCGTCCCTTCGGCCTGGGCGGTCGCGACCGGCGTCCCGCTCGCCGAGGCCCCTTTGAAGATGTAGACGGTCACCGGTTCGGTATCGCTGGCAGTCCCGCTGAACGACGGGGTCGTGTCGTTGGTCGGAGAGCTCAGCGCGTTCAGCGACACTTTGGGCGGCTTCGTGTCGATCGTGAAGCCGACCGCTTCGCTGGAGCCGGATTCGGAGGTTGCGAGTTCCATCTGCTCGGCGATCGCCCCGTACGCCCCGTCGGGCAGCGGTGTGGAGGGCTGCGCCGACCACGCGCCGGACGATTCAGGGAAGGCTTCGGCGCTGGTGAACGGCGATTCGCCTGTGTAGATCTCGACCGTGACGACGTCGAGCGGATCGGTCGTGGTCCCCCGGAAGATGGGGCGTTGTTCTTTCGTCACGAGGCCCGGCCGTGGACTTTCGATCGTGAGCGAGGGCTGCGCCAAAGCCCCGGCGGCCGGGGCGCACAGCAGCACGAGCAGCGCAAGCAGCCCAGCCACCACGATGCGATGCCTCATTCTCCTTGGCCTCATCGGAGCATCGAGCTCCATATGTCTCCGTCTCCAAACCGGACCACTGGTCGGCCGCAGCCCCCCTGAGATGGCCCTCGTCGGCCTCCGCGGCGGAAATTCCGCCGGTCTGGATGATAAGGCCCAGGAAGCGATCCCGCAAAGAGCGGAATCCGGGTCCCAGATCGGGCTTGCGACCCTGCCGGCGCCAACAGGGGATCTCAGGTTGACGGAGGGGGAGGGATTCGAACCCTCCTCAGACCAATCAGGCCTGAAACGACGCTTCGATGCTCACCGTGGGATCGGCTCCGGAAGCGGGCGCCTGGCGATCTCGGCGGCCTGGTCGCGGTCGATGCCGAAGCTGCGGAGGACGCCTTCGGCATGCTCGCAGTCAGCGTGCTCGCCGGCTTCTCCGATCAGCTGGGAGTGCATCACGGCGAACAGCGAGCCCCCACTCGCGTTGAGCGCGAGCCTTTCGCTCGCGACCTGGAAGCGCCCCGACTCGAGGCCATCCTGAAGGTCGCGCTGCGCGGCCTGCCCGAGGACCGCCCAGGCGATGCGTTGGGAGGCGTCCAGTCGCACGAGAAGCCATGCCCAGTCAGGGTCAGTCTGCGCAGCGCGCACGAGATGTCGGTGAGCCACGCTGACCTTCTCCGCCGGGTCGTGCACCTGGGCCTGGCGCAGCTCGAGCAGCCGCAGCTGGGTCGCGAACTCTTCTTCCAGCAGCGCGTCTAGGAGCTCGTCCTTGGTTCGGAAGTAGCTGTAGAAGGAGCCGGTCGCGATGTCCGCGTGCTCCGCGATCTCGGCGATCGCCGTGCTCTGCATGCCGCGTGTCGCGAACAGGTCTCGCGCAGCCCTCAGCAGGCGAGCGCGATTGCGCGTCCTGCGACGTTCGACGCGCCCCTCGGGCGCGGGGTCGGAGCGCTCCACAACGGGCACGAAATGAATCTAGCATCAAAATTGACGCTCGATTCAAGATTTGGTACCGTCGCTTGCCAGGTCAGAAACGGTTGGGAGAGGGGACAGGGTCCATGAGTACTGAGCAGACACCCGTCTTGATAGTCGGCGGCGGCGGGGCGGGACTTACGGCGTCCATGCTGCTCGCGGGGCTCGGCGTGGAGCATCTGCTGGTGAGTGCCCGGCCCGAGACGTCGGATCTTCCCAAGGCGCATGTGCTCAACCAGCGCGCGATGGAGATCCTCGAGGACGTCGGCGTCGCCGAGGCGATTGCGCGGTGCGGCACGCCGGCGCAGAACATGGCTGCGACGGCTTACTACTCCGGCCTCACAGGGCCGACCGACGACTACGGACGGACCCTCGCCCGTCTGGAGTGCTGGGGCGCGGGTGGGGCGGATGAGAACTGGCGCTCGGCAAGTCCGTGGGCCCAGCAGAACCTCCCCCAGATCCGGCTGGAGCCGATCCTGCGCAACCGCGCCGAAGAGCTCTCGCCGGGCAGCGTCCGCTTCCACCACGAGGTCATCCGCTTGGAGCAGGACGCTGAAGGCGTCACGGCCCACGTCCGCGACCATGACGGCGAACGCGATTACGCGATCCGCTCGCAATACGTGATCGGGGCCGACGGCGGACGCCTCGTGGCGCAGGAGATCGGAGTCGAGTACGTCGGGCTCGGCGTCGTCACCCAGACCGCGACCATGCATGTCAGCGCGGACTTCTCAGCCTGGGCGCGCGACCCGGACGTGCTGATCCGTTGGCTGATCTCGCCGCAGGCCGGGGTGAGCGTCGTGATGGTGCCGATGGGGCCGGAGCGCTGGGGGCCGGATTCGGAGGAGTGGGTGATCCACCTCAACTATCCGGTCGACGATCCCCGCGCCCAGTCAGACGAGAAGGTCGAGGCCGATGTACGGCAGGCGCTCGGGATCGGCGAGCACCCGATGCACATCCGCAAGATCACGCGGTGGGGTGTCGACGCGATGATGGCATCGGCGTTCAGCGTGGGGCGTGTGCACCTCGAGGGCGACGCCGCACACCGGCACCCGCCGACAGGGGGTCTCGGCCTGACCAGCGCGATCGCCGACGTGCACAACCTCTGCTGGAAGCTGGCCGCCGTGCTCGAAGGACACGCCGGCCCGCAGCTACTCGACACCTATGAAGCCGAGCGCCGCAGCTCGGACGAGCTGAATGCTCAGCGTTCGCTCGAGAA
>JBKQOO010000152.1:0-6623 GCA_052145475.1 Solirubrobacteraceae bacterium | reverse complement strand
CGGCGCAGCTCCGCTGCGCCCGCCGCCTGTCCCAGCACGGTCACCTCGCCGCCGGCGACGATCTGAACGCCGACGATCGCCCGCATCAGCGTCGACTTCCCACAGCCACTGGGGCCGAGCAAGCCTGTGACCTTGCCCCTGGCGACCTCGAGTGAGACTCCATGGAGTACCTCGCGACCCCCCCGCTCGACTCGCAAACCATCGATCGTGATCGCGACGCCGGACTTCACGCCGCGAGCTTACCTGTGCGATGGCAGCGCTCAATCCGCAGCTCGATGTTTCCATCGGCAGCTCTCGCATCTGCGTGCGAGCGACGCTTCGCGACGTGCGCACCGCGTACGCACGGTCGAAGCGCCCCGCACGACGTTAGCGGTGCCTGGCGTACGACCTCGGGGAGAGGCTCGTCGAGGAACACTCGATCGCCGAGCTTGCCCGCGAGCTCGGCGGATCAGAGGGAGGACAGCGGCACGCCGATGATGTCGAGCCGGCGTGTGAGGCCATCGAGGGCGAACGCCCGGATGTCCTCGCTGCTTGCGCCGATCGCCGCGAAATCCCGGTCGCTGCCCGTGTCCGGCGGTGCCAGGGACGCCGCGACCGAGGGCAACAGGTCTCGCAGCGTCTGGCGCACGACGTCGGGGCTTTCCGGCTGTTCGCGAACGGTCTCACGCAGGAACCAGACGCCGTAGCCGATGTGCCGGGTCTCGTCGTGGTGGATCTTCGAGTAGCCCTCGACGAAGCCGGGCAGCAGGCCCTCGGTGCTGAGGTAGTCGGTCGTGAACCTGAAGGCGGTGAGGCCCAGTGTGCCCTCGAGGATCAGGTGGTAGATCGTCACGAACCGGACCTTGGCAGCGAGGCTCTCCGGTTCCGCTACGAGCCGCCGGTGCGCGTCGACGAGCTGCTCGTCGAAGATGTACCGGAAGGCGTCGGAGACGTTCTCCCGCGCCCGTTCGACGTGCGCCGCGATCGCGTCCGGCGCCGCGACGACCTCGTCCTGGAAGCGAGCGTAGAACTGCATGTGACGCGCCTCGTCGACCTGCTGGGTTGCCAGGAACGTCGCCTCCTCCTCTGAGCCGTAGGCACCGACGAGGCCCGAGAACTTGGTCGTGATCCGCTCCTCGGCGACCATCAGGGAGGAGAGCACGAAGAAGATCAGGCCGCGCTCCTCGCCGGTCATCCGCCCCCACTGCTCGACGTCGCGCGACAGGTCGATCGTGAACGGCGACCACTGCGACGCCTCCCAGCGCCTGTACAGCGTCTGCGGGTCGTTGAGCTGGACCTCGGCCGCCGTCACGGTCGCGCCCGGGCGGAGGCGGAGCAGCAGTCGTTGACCGCCCCTGAGCGCAGCCATGCTGACAGCTCCTCCAGCGCGTCGGGGATCACGTAGTAGTAGGCCCACAAGCCGCGGCGCTCGGAGTCGACGATGCCTGCGTCGCGGAGCTTCTTGAGGTGGTGGGAGAGGGTGGGCTGGGAGATGTCGAACAGGGGGACGAGCTCGCAGACGCAGACCTTGCCGGCATGCCTGCGCAGCACGTCGACCAGCTGCAACCGGATCGGGTCGCCGAGCGCCTTTGCGACCTCGGCCATGCCCGCAGCCTGCTCGCGCTCGACGTCGGGATAGACGACCGGCTCGCAGCAGCGCTCGCCGGCGGCGCGCTTCTGCTTCGGGGCAAGCTCGAGATCGACGACCATCAATCTACATATATCGATTGAAATGACGTCTGTCAATCGATACGTTGCCCGGCGTGAACGAGTCGGTCGCCGTCATCACCGACATCCACGCGAACCTGCCCGCGCTCGAGGCGACGCTCGCGCAGATCGACGCGCTCGGTGTGGGGAGCGTCTACTGCGGTGGCGACCTGGTCGGCTACGGCCCGCATCCCAACGAGGTCTGCGAGCTGATCGCCGCCCGTGGCATCCCGACGATCTACGGCAACTACGACTACGCCATCGCCCGGGAGGAAGAGGACTGCGGCTGCGCCTACGTCACCCAGCACGATCGCGAGCTCGGGAAGCTCTCCGTCGCCTGGACGCTCGCGCACACCGACGCAGCCGCCAAGGCCTTCATGCGCGAACTGCCGTTCGACCTGCGCTTCCACATCGGTGGGAACGGCGTGCATCTCGTTCACGGCTCGCCCCGCAAAGTCAACGAGTACCTGTTCGAGGACAAGCCGCCGCGGTTGTACGAACGCCTGGCCGCCGCCGAGACCGACCCGGTGCTGGTCTTCGGGCACACCCACAAGCCATGGATGCACGAGTACGACGGCGTGCTGTTCGTCAACTGCGGGTCGGTCGGCAAGCCAAAGGACGGCGACCCGCGCGCGGCCTTCGCTCTCCTGACCGCCGGCGGCGACGGTGTCGGGGCCGCGATCGAACGGGTCGAGTACGACGCGGATCGCGTCGCCGGGGAAGTTCGCGCAGCGGGGCTCCCGGGCGAGTACGCCGACAAGCTCTTGGTGGCCGCGTGAGCGCCGTCGAGCCGCCGCTGTCGCGCCGGCTCCTCGCCGAGTTCCTCGGCTCCGCCTTCCTCGCCGCGCTGGTCATCGGCTCCGGCATCGCAGCCCAGACGCTCTCGCCCGGGGACGTGGGCCTGCAGCTCTTCGAGAACGCCGCCGCCACGGCGGCCGGCCTGTTCGCGATCATCCTCATGTTCGGCCCCGTCTCCGGCGGCCACTTCAACCCTGTCGTCTCGCTGGTCGACGCGAGCTTCCGCGGCCTGAGCTGGCGCGCCGCTCTCGCGTACGTGCCGGCCCAGATCGCCGGGTGCATCACCGGCGCCGTCGTCGCGAACGGAATGTTCGAACTGGCGGCGATCAGTCTCAGCACCCATCACCGCGCCACGTCCGCCCACCTCTTCTCCGAGGTGATCGCCACGGTCGGTCTGGTGATCGTGATCTTCGCTCTGGCTCGGACGCGTCGGTCAAACATGGCGCCTGCCGCTGTCGGCGCCTACATCGGCGCCGCCTACTTCTTCACCAGCTCCGCGAGTTTCGCGAACCCGGCCATCACCGTCGGCCGAATGTTCTCCAACACCTTTGCCGGCATCGCGCCGGCGTCCGTGCCGGGCTTCGTGACAGCCCAGCTCGTCGGCGGGGTATGCGCGTTGCTTCTGGTCCGCGGGCTCTACCCGGATGTCACCTCAGCCCAGGCAGCGACGGTTCTGCTCCCGCACGAGGACACGAGCACCGCAGCCCTGTCCGGCGGCCGGGACGGCATCGCCTGAGCGACCTTCGACCGCGGAGCCTCCGGGCCCACGCCCCCTCCTGCAACGAGAGGGCGGCTCCAGGTCTGTTGGGGATCAGGACAGGCGGTGGCCCACCCACCAGAAGCAGAATCCCGCGAGAATCAGCGCCAGGCCGAGGAAGATCGCCGTCTCGTATCCCTGGAGCGGCCAGTAGCGGCCCGCGGGCTCGTAGGCGACGGCGAGGTGAAACCTGGCCGTCAGCTGGTTGATGCAGGCCTGGAAGGTTTCTTCGTCTGCAACGTGACGTGTGCCGCCGGCAACGGGAGGTGCACCGATGCCAGGGCAGGCTGTCTGGAGAAATCTATGGAGCGATTGGGTTGTGTCGGCATGGCGGGCGTTGTCGACGATCCGACTGGAGAGGACCCAGGCGTTCGGGATGCTCGGGTTGCCGGCCACGAACGTCGCGCCCCCGGAGGGGCCGGCTTCGAATCCGAGGTTTGAACCGGATTGCAGGCTGGTGGTGGTGTGGGCCGGGGCTATGAGGTGCGGTCGTATCCAGTAAGTGACGATCAGCCGCGCGCCGACGAAGGCGAGGAGGGTTGTGGCCATCGCCGGCAGGGTGCGGCGTATCAACGTGCCGGCGGCGACGGCGAAGGCGAAGGCGAACGCGGCGTAGCCGATCACGACGATGCCGCGCTCGTCGAAGACGCCCGGTGTGAGCCGGTTCATGTTCAGCTTGTCGATCGGGCTGAACCACCAGCTCACCATCAGGCCGAACAACGCCGCGACGGCGATGCTGGAGAGCCCGACGAGCGCGATCTTGGTCGCGAGCCAGCGCGTCCGAGTGACGCTCTGGGTCCAGGCGAGCCTGTAGGTGCCGTTCTCGAGCTCGCGAGCCACGAGCGGCGCTCCCCAGAAGATCCCGGTGATGAGCGGGATCGCGAGCAGGATCGGACCGAGCAGGTTCCGCAGGAGGCTGTCGTGCGAGGCGAAAGTGGCATAAACGGTCGCGCAGTCGGTCGCGATCGACCGCGAGCTCGTCGAGGCGCCGTGCGCGTTGCACGCCGCCACCCCGCTGCTGTTGTAGAGATCGCGCAGATGCGAGCCGGTTATGCCCAGGATCACGGCGGCGAGAGCCAAGAAGATCACCGCGATCGCGGCTTGGACGCGGAATTGCCGCCAGGTCAGCCAGATCATCGCTCGACCCCCGAGTCGCCACGGCCGTCGCCGGCCCGGCGCATGTAGGCGAGCACCAGATCTTCGAGGCTGACTTCCTCGACAGTCCACGCGGGGTCGAGAATCGGCTCGTCGGTATGCACGAGCAGTGTGCTCTGGCGGTCGGTGTGGCTCGCCTGGATGACCTCCAGGCTCGACGGAAGCCTGGCCGGGTCTTTGCGGGGTCCGATGAGCCGGCGGTGCATCGCGAGCAGGTCCTCGACGTCGTCGGCGAACTGGACATGCGCGGCGGCCAGCAGCACGAGGTAGTCGCAGACGCGCTCAAGGTCGGCGACAACGTGTGAGGAGAGCACCACGCTGACCTCGTGCTCGGCGGCGATCTCCATCAGGCTCGCCAGAAACTCTCGCCGTGCGAGCGGGTCAAGGCTCGCCACCGGCTCATCGAGAAGCAGCAGTTCGGGTCGCTTGGCGATCGCGAGCGTGAGGGCAAGCTGAGCACGCTGTCCACCGGAGAGCTGCCCGGCCTGCTGGGTCGGATCGAGTGCAAGCTGCTCGATTCGGGTCCGCGCCAGGCGACGGTCCCAGCCGGGGTTCAGGTGTGCGCCGAGGGAAAGGTGATCGCCGACGCTCAGTTGCGGATAGACCGGCGTGTCCTGGGCCAGGAAGCCGGTGCGGCTCAGTTGTGCAGGGGTCGCGGTGACCCGCTCACCCAGCACCTCGATCGTTCCGGACGTCGGCTTCAGGAGACCGACCGCCAGGTGCAACATGGTGGTCTTGCCGGCTCCGTTCGGGCCGACCAGGCCCGCGACCCGGCCCGCCGGGATCTTCAGCGTGCAGTCACTGAGCGCCCAGCGACGCCTGTAGCGCTTACCCAGAGCGCTCGCCTCCAAGGCTGCGGTCACGCTACGACTTCCAAAGTGGCGGACCGAAAGGTGTCGCGGAACAGGGCCTCGATGCTCTCGTCATCCAGACCGGCGCGGCGAGCCTTGATGAGCCACCGCTCCAGCTCTCGGCGCAACGGCGCGTGGGCCGCGATGGACTCGTCGCTCAACGTCCTCGTCACGAACGTTCCGACCCCTGGGCGTGCCGCCACCAATCCTTCGTGCTCCAGCTCGCGGTAGGCCTTGAGCACGGTGTTGGGATTGATCGCGAGGCTTGCCACGGCCTCCTTGACCGTCGGCAGCTGGTCCCCCTCGCGCAGCAGCCCGAGTCTCAGCGCGTGGCGCACCTGCTGAACGACCTGCTGATACGGCGAGACGCCCGAGCGGGAGTCCAGATGAAACTCGATCACGCCGCTGCTCCATTCTACTAGTTACCTAGTAGAATATAATCATGGCGCATAGGTCTGTCAAGCGGTCGCGACGAGCCTCGTTGCGGGGCCGCTCGAGCGGACCGAATATCGCGAGCAGGCCCCCTGGACTCGCGCCGATGTCGTTGCACCTCCCTCGCAGGCCTGCGCGTGCGGGATGCGGATGATCGCTCAGGCGCGGCGATCCAGCATGTAGGGCACCGCTGCCCGGACGAAATCCCGGTCCGGACCGTCGGCGGCGGACGCGAAGGCCGTCTCGAACGCGTCCAGCGCAGCCCCCGCGATGCCATGGGCGTAGGCCGCCGCGAATGCGATGCTGCCGTAGTCGTTCAGGAGCCTGCGGATCTCCGCGACCATCGCCGGACTGCGCTCCGAGCGCTCGAGACCGAGGTAGCGGTCGATCATCTCCCGGTCGCTTCCGGCGGCGTTTCGCAGGAGATGGATGAGGGGCAAGGTGCGCTTGCCCTCATAGAGGTCCCCATCGATCTCCTTGCCGTACTCCCGCTCGGTGCCGATCAGGTTCAGCAGGTCGTCCTGGATCTGGAACGCGGCCCCCAGGAAGAAGCCGAACCGTGCCATCGGGCGCAGATCGGCCGCGCCCGCCGAGCCGATCAGCGCCCCGACTCGCAACGGGTGCACGGTCGTGTACCAGCAGGTCTTGTGCATGATCAGGTCGAGGTAGTCCTCGGGCTCCAGCTCTTCGACGCGATCCCGGCGCCAGCCCAGCTCGGTGGCCTGACCCTCGAGCGTCCGAAGCGCCATCGCGTCGAACTCCTGCAGAACGCGATCGGCCAGCTCGGAGTCCATGCAGGCCGCATGGCGCCGCAGTATCTGGTTGGAGAGCACAGCCAGCGCGTCGCCGGCGTTCAGCGCGAGCCCGACGCCATACTCGGCCGGAAGCGTCGGGCGCCCGCGCCGGCGCTCGCTGCCGTCGACGATGTCGTCGTGGACGAGGAA
>JBKQOO010000151.1:0-23740 GCA_052145475.1 Solirubrobacteraceae bacterium | reverse complement strand
CGGGCGCGGACGTCTGTTGGCGGCGCCCGCGCGGCCTACTCGGCCAGCTCGATCGACTCGATCACCAGCGGCTCCGTCGGCGCGTCACGACCGTCGGTCGGGGCGGCCTCCAGGCGATCGACGACGTCGAGGCCATCGGTCACCTCGCCGAACACCGTGTGCTTGCCGTCCAGCCAGGGCGCCGCGTCCGTCGTGACGATGAAGAACTGCGAGCCGTTGGTGTTCGGGCCGGCGTTGGCCATCGCGAGCGCGCCCCGCACCACCTTGTGGTGGTTGAACTCGTCCTCGAAGGTGTAGCCGGGCCCTCCGGTGCCGGTGCCCAGCGGACAACCGCCCTGGATCATGAAGTCCTTGATCACGCGATGGAAGGTGAGTCCGTCGTAGAAGCCGTCGGTGGCCAGCTTGCGGAAGTTCTCGACCGTCTTGGGGGCCTCCTCGTCGAACAGTTCGAAGACGATCGGCCCTTCGGTGGTCTGCATCGTGACGGTGGACATCGGCCTACTGTACTCGCACCCGCTCGAGGCTCACGGGCCGGGGCGGGTCGGTCCCCATCACTTTGCCGTCGATCGCCGCGATCACCCGGTCGGCCTCCGAGGAGGGGACAGCCAGGAAGGAGAAGCGGTCGAGGACCATGACGTCGCGCACCGCCTCGCCGTCCAGCCCAGCCGAGGAGGTGACGGCCCCCACGATGTCGGCGACCTTCAGGCCCCCGGCGCGTCCACCACCCAGCATCAGCTTCACGTAGGGCTCGTGATCGTCGCGCCTGGAGATGCGCGGCTTGGAGTGCCGGCGGGGCCGCTCCCGGACCGGCGTCGGGCTCGCCTCGACGCCCTTCTCCCAGCGGGCGATCTGGGTGCCGATGTGGCGTTCGATCGCCTCGAGCTCGCGCTTCTGGCGGTCCTCGACGAACGTGATCGCCCGCCCGGTGCGCCCCACCCGCCCGGTGCGCCCGATCCTGTGCACGTAGGTGTCGGGGCTGGTCGGCACGTCGTAGTTGATGACGTGGGTCACCGTCGAGATGTCCAGTCCGCGAGCGGCCACGTCGGTCGCCACGAGGATCGGCACGCGGCCGCCCTTGAAGGCCAGCATCACGCCGTCGCGCGAACCCTGCGACATGTCGCCGTGCAGCGCCCTCACGTTCAGGCCGCGGTCGCGCAGGGTGCGGAACAGCTGGTCGCAGCGGACCTTGGTGCGGACGAACACGATCGCCTGGTCGGGTTTCTCGGCCCGCAGCACCTCGACCAGCATCTCCGGCTTGTGCTTGGTCTCGACCGGCAGCTGGAACTGCGCGACAGTGTCGATCGTGAGCGTCGCGGCCTCGACCTGGATGATCGAGGGCTCATACATGTAGCGGTCGGCCAGCGTGCGAATCGGCGGCGGCATCGTCGCCGAGAACAGCGCCGTCTGGCGGCTCGAGGGGGTCAGCGCGAGGATCTTCTCGACGTCCTCGAGGAAGCCCAGGTCGAGCATCTCGTCGGCCTCGTCCAGCACCACGAAGCGGCAGTCGGTCAACATCAGCGAGTGGCGGGAGATCAGGTCGAGCACGCGGCCCACGGTCCCCACCACGACATGGCCGCCCGCCCGCAGCTGCGCCTGCTGGGTGCGGATCGGGGCGCCGCCGAACACCGCCACGACGTCGATCCCGCTGTGGGCCCCGTAGGTGCGCAGCGCCTGCGTGACCTGGATGCACAGCTCGCGAGTGGGGGTCAGGACCAGGGCTTGGACGGTGTGCTCGGACGGATCGACGTATTCCATGATCGGCAGCCCGAAGGCGGCCGTCTTGCCCGTGCCGGTCTGCGCCTGGCCGATCACGTCGCGCCCCTCCAGCAGGGCCGGTACCGCCTGTTCCTGGATCGGGCTGGGGGACTCGTAGCCGACGTCCTGGAGGGCGCGGAGCGTGGGCTCGGCCAACCCGAGCTCGGCGAAGGTCTTGGCCATGGTCAGACGGTGGGGTCGAGCAGCAGCTTGCCCGTGGTTCGCCTGGCGCGCAGGTCGATCTGCGCCTGGGGAGCCTGCTCGAGCGGGTAGGTCTGGCCGACGATCACCCTCAGCTCGCCGCGGGCAGCGCGGTCGAACAGGTCGGAGAGGGCTGCGGCGAACATGCCCGGCCTGGCCAGGCAGTGGAACAGGTAGAAGCCCACGACCGAACGGGAGTGGCGCAGCAGCGAGCCGGTGCGCACCGTGTTCGCTTCGCCCGTCGCGATGCCGTTGACGACGATCCGGCCGAACGGCGCGAGCGCCTTGTAGGACGCGTCGAAGACCTCGCCGCCGGAGGAGTCCAGGACGACGTCGACCTCACGGCCTTCGTTGGCCTCGATTAGGCGCTCGGTAAGCCCCTCGGGGCTCGCTTCGATCGCGACGTCGGCGCCCAGCCGGCGGGCCAGCTCGCGCTTCTCCTCGCTCGATGCGGTCGCGATCACACGGCCGGCTCCGAACATCCTGGCCAGCTGGGTGGCCAGCGAGCCCACTCCGCCGGCGGCGGAGTGCACGACGATGCTCTCCCCCTCGGCCAGCCGGGCGGCGGTGCGGTTCAGGTGCCAGGCCGTCGTGCCCTGCAGCACCAGCGCCAGCGCGGTGCCGTCGTCGACCTCGTCGGGGATCGCGAAGACGCGGTCGCGGGGAGCGGTCGCGTACTCGGCGTAGCCGCCCGAGCCGACAAGGGCGACGACACGCTCGCCCGAGTCATCCAGCACCCCGGCGACCTCGCCGCCGGGCACGAGCGGCAGCGTCGCCTTCTGGACGTATGAGTTGGTGCGGGTGTGTGTGTCGGCGAAGTTCAGGCCGGCGCGGCGGACCCGGATCAGGGCTTCCCCCGGTCCGGGCTCGGGACGCGGAAGCTCGGCCAGCCTCAGCACCTCGGGGCCGCCGAACTCGGTCATCTGGATCGCGCGCATTGTCCGAGGCTATCGGAGAGTCGCGCCAGGCCCCCGGCTGGGCCGACCCGCTCCGCGCCCGGCTCGGGCCCCCGCCCCGCCGGTGCTCTAAGGTGCCCGCCCATGTCAATCACCGTGGTCGGATCGATCGCCTACGACACCGTCAGGACCCCGTTCGGGGAACGCCAGCGGATGCTGGGCGGAGCGGCCGTGCATTTCGCGCTGGCCGCCTCGTTCTTCGAGGACGTCTGCGTGGTCGGGCCGGTGGGCGACGACTTCGGCGAGGAGCAGATCGCGGTGATGCGCCGTCGCGGCGTCGACGTCAGCGGGATCGAGCAGGTGCCCGGCGGGCGGACCTTCTTCTGGCAGGGCGAGTACGGCTGGGACCTGAACACGCGCGAGACGATCGACACCCAGCTGGGCGTGTTCGACGGCTTCCAGCCGAAGCTCTCGCCGGCGGCGCTGGCCAGCGAGGTGCTGTTCCTGGCCAACATCCAGCCCGACCTGCAGCTGCAGGTCCGTTCCCAGCTGCCTGACGCCCGCTTCGTGGCGCTCGACTCGATGAACCTGTGGATCGAGATCGCTCGCGACTCGCTGGTGGCGGCGATCGAGACCGTCGACTGCGTGATCCTCAACGACGCCGAGCTGCGGCAGCTGACCGGCAAGCCGAACCTGGTCGCTGCGGCCCGCGAGATCCTCTCCTGGACGCCCGGCCCGGACGGACCGGGACGCGGGCCCAGCGTGATCGTCGCCAAGCAGGGCGAGTACGGCGCGGCCCTCATCACCAGGGAGAGCTTCTTCGCGCTCCCCGCCTACCCGCTGGAGACGGTGATCGACCCGACCGGCGCGGGCGACACGTTCGCCGGGGGCCTGGTCGGCTACATCGCCGCCCATCCGCTCGAGCAGCTCGGCGACGAGCTGCTGCGCCGGGCCATGGCCCATGCCACCGTCCTGGCCTCGTTCAACGTCGAGGAGTTCGGCACCGAGCGGCTCGAACGCCTGCAGGGCGAGGAGATCGTGGGGCGCATCGCCGAGCTGCACGCGATGACGCGGTTCAGCGGCGCGCCGCTGGCGCTGCGCGGCTGAGCAGGACCCCGGAGCCACTGCACCCCGGGTGAGGGGTTGTACGTGGTTCCTACTGGGTATACGATCGCCTGCAGTGGACATGTGGACCTTCCTCTGGTTGATGGTCTTCCTGAAGATCCCGATGGTCGGCCTGTTCCTGATCGTGCGCTGGGCCGTCCGGCAGACGCCCGAGACGGCGCCGGAGCAGGACGGCGGCATCGGCCCCAGCGCCCGTCCGCTCCATCCACACCACCCACGCCGGCAGCCGCCGCGCAAGCCGAGGCGGGGCCCGCACGGCGACCCTGCTCCGCCGTCACCGCCACGCGTCCGCGCCGTCGCCGCGCTGCGGCATGGCCGGCGCGTCTGAGCGCCGTCGGCCCGCTGCCGGATGGGCGGCCTCAATAGCTCATAATCGGGGGAGAGCCCCGAAACCCGCGGATAGGAGAACCAGATGAGCACCGAGACCAAGGCGGGAGGCCGCGAGGGCCAGGCCGACGGCCAAACGCCGGATCAGGACGTGCTCACGGTGACCGACAGCCGCACCGGGCGAACCTACGAGCTGCCGATCAACGACGGGACGGTACGGGCCACCGAGCTGCGCCAGATCAAGGTCGAACCCGACGAATTCGGGCTGATGTCCTACGACCCGGCCTTCATGAACACCGCCTCCTGTCGCAGCGCGATCACCTACATCGACGGCGACGCCGGCATCCTGCAGCACCGTGGCTATCCGATCGAGCAGCTCTGCGAGCACTCGACCTACCTCGAGGTCGCCTACCTGCTGATCAACGGGCATCTCCCCAGCCAGACCGAGCTAAAGGACTGGATCGACGAGATCACGATCCATACCTTCGTGCACGAGAACGTCAAGGACTTCATGCAGGGCTTCCGCTACGACGCCAACCCGATGGGCATGCTGGTCGCCTCGGTCGGCGCCCTCTCGACCTCCTATCCCGACGCCAACAAGATCCACGACGAGCGCGTCCGCGCGATCCAGATCATCCGGCTGCTGGCCAAGATGCCGACACTGGCCGCCTTCTCCTTCCGTCACAACATGGGCCAGCCCTACGTCTACCCCGACAACGACCTCAACTACGCGGGCAACTTCCTGGGGATGATGTACAAGATGACCGAGCTCAAGTACGAGCCCGATCCTCGCCTGGAGCGTGCCCTGGATGTGCTGTTCATCCTCCACGCAGACCATGAACAGAACGCCTCCACCAGCGCGGTGCGCTCGGTCGGATCGACGCAGGTCGACCCCTACACGGCCGTCGCCGCGGGCGTCGCCGCCCTGTACGGGCCGCTGCACGGCGGCGCCAACGAGGCCGCCCTGCGAATGCTGGCCCGCATCGAGAAGGTCGAGAACATCCCTGACTTCCTCGAGGGCGTGAAGGCCGGCGACGAGCGCCTGATGGGCTTCGGCCACCGCGTCTACAAGAACTACGACCCCCGGGCGCGGATCATCCGCAAACATCTCGACGCCGTCTTCGAGGTGCGCGGCAAGAGCCCGCTGCTCGACGTCGCCACCGAGCTCGAGAAGCGGGCCCTGGACGACGAGTACTTCACCTCTCGCAAGCTCTACCCCAACGTCGACTTCTACTCCGGGCTGATCTACGAGGCGCTCGGGCTGCCCGTCGCGATGTTCCCCGTGATGTTCGCGATCGGACGCACCAGCGGCTGGATCGCGCAGTGGAAGGAGATGGTCGAGGACCCCGAGCAGAAGATCGCCCGCCCCCGCCAGATCTACACGGGTGAGCGCGATCTCGACTACGTGCCGATCGACCAGCGCGACTAGCGCCGTCGGCCGACCGTGATCGCCGCCCCGTGCGAGCTCGCCGGGCGGCTCGGTCGCCGACCCGTCACCGGTGTCAGAGCACCAGCGTCGCCCCGTGGCGAGCCAGCCAGGCGCGGTCCTCCCGGTAGTCCGGCCAGTGGCGCTCCACCAAGGCCCAGAAGCGGGCGGAGTGGTCGAGCACGGCGAGGTGGCAGACCTCGTGCCAGACGACGTAGTCGAGCACACGCTCGGGAGCCAGCAGCAGCCGCCAGTTGAAGCTCATCCGCCCATTCGAGGAGCACGAGGCCCAGCGCGTCCGCTGTCCGCGAATGTCCAGGCCGCGGTAGCTGAGCTCGGCTTCGGCGCTGGCGCGATCCAGCCGCGGGCCGATCTCCTGCCGTGCGGCGCGGCGGTAGAAGCGCTCGATCGCCGGGCCGGGGTCGGCGCCGGGGACGAGCAGACGATCCCCGCGGCGGTGCACCCGCGTGCGCTCCCGCTCGGGGACCAGCTCCAGCGTGCGCCCGAGGTAGGGGAGCGTGCCCTCCCGGCGGGCGACCGCGGCCAGCGCATCGCGCGCCTCGGCCAGCCGTCGCTCGATCCAGGGGCGCAGCTCGCTGACCGCCGCGGCGGCGGCGCGCTCGGGAGCGCGCGCCGGCAGCACGACCTCGACGCCGGCATGGGCATGCACATTGACCCGTACCCGGCGCGCCCGGGACGAGCGCCTGACCGTGTAGGGGATCTCGAGGCTCGGGTCCGTCATCGTCGAATGAGGGTACGCGCCGCCGCGGGCGGCATACGCCGAGCGCTCCCCGCCGGACTCCTCGGGATGCGACAGGACCGCAACGTGCACGGCTGATCGGGCACATAGGCTGCAGCCGTGGCGTCTCCCGAGCTCCCCCAGCGCGAGCCGACCCTCGACGAGGAGCTGTTGCTGTGGCTGGAAGACGAGCCGCCCGAGGTGGTGGCGGCCGACGCCGAGCGGGTGCGCGAGATCGCCGCCGAGTTCGCCGCCGGCTTCCAGGCGCTCGCCATGGTGCGCCGCGCCGTCGCCGTGTTCGGCTCCGCCAGGACTCCCCCCGAGCACCCCGACTACGCCCTGACCAGGGAGCTCGGCGCCTGCGTCGGGCGCGCCGGCTACGGGGTCATCACGGGCGGGGGACCGGGGCTGATGGAGGCCGCCAACCGGGGGGCGCGCGACGTGGGCGCGCTCTCGATCGGCTGCAACATCGAGCTCCCCCACGAGCAGGAGCTGAACCCCTACGTCGACATCGGGCTGCGCTTCGGCCACTTCTTCGCACGCAAGGTCATGTTCGTCCGCTATGCCAGCGCATTCGTGGTCTGCCCCGGCGGCTTCGGCACGCTGGACGAGCTGTTCGAAGTCCTGGCGCTGATCCAGACCGGCACGACCCGCCACGTGCCGGCGATCCTGCTCGGCGACGGCCAGTGGCAGGGGCTGCTGGACTGGCTCCGAGGACAGCCGCTGGCGGCGGGACACATCGACGACTCCGACCTGGCCCTGGTGCGACTGGCCGAGACCCCCGAGCAGGCCTGCGCGATCGTCGAGCAGGCCTACCGGCGCCAGCTCGCCGCGGCGCCGGGTGTTCGCCGGCGCACCGGCTCGCTGCCGGGAAGCTGAGCCCCCGCCCCGGGGGCCGCCCGCCCTGGCCCGCCCGCAATAATCAGCTCGATGACCACGTCCAGGGTGAGGCTGCCAAGGGACCTGAGGGGTCCCTACGAGGTGTACCTCAACGGGGTTCGCCAGCAGAGCGGAGTCGACTACAGCGTCCGTGAAGGCTCGCTCGTGTTCGAGCGCGACCTTCGCAAGGACAAGATCAGCGGCTGGCGCTGGCTGCTGGGCGCCTGGGGCGTCGGCACCTACCGCCAGAACGACTCGGTCGACGTCCGCTACGAGGCGGCCGACGGCTCGCCCCGCGTCGCCGAGGGCCTCGAGATCGAACCCGGGTAGACGGCCTTCTCCCAGGGTCGGGCGAGCTTCAACGCGCTGAGAATCGCACGCGTGGCGGGAGACCGGTTGAGCGTGTAGAAGTGGATCCCCGGCGCGCCGGCGGCGAGCAGCTCGGCGCACTGCAGGGTCGCGTAGGCGACGCCGAAGTCGAGCACCGCCTCGAGGTCCTCGCCGCGGGCGTGCAGCTCGCGCCGAAGCTGATCGGGGATCGCCGAGCCGCACATCGCCGCCATCCGCTCGATCTGCCCGACCCGGGTGATCGGGATGATCCCCGGGATGATCGGCACGGTGATGCCGCGGGCGCGGGCGCGGGCGACGAAGTCGAAGTAGAAGGCGTTGTCGAAGAAGAGCTGTGTGATCAGGAAGTCGACCCCGGCGTCGACCTTCTCGCCGAGGTGGCGCAGGTCGTCCTCGGGGCTGCTCGCGTGAATGTGCGTCTCGGGGAAGCAGGCGGCACCGATCGCGAACGGGTAATCGGCCGCGATCAGCTCGACCAGTTCGCGGGAGTACTCCAGTCCGCCCTCGGTCTTCGTCCAGGTCTCCTCGCCGGCAGGTGGATCGCCGCGCAGTGCGAGCACGTTGTCGATGCCGGCCGCCTGCATCTCCTCCAGCGTCGCCCGCAGCTCGGGGACGGTCGCGCCGACGCAGGTGAAATGGGCCATCGCCTCCAGACCCCACTCGTCCTTGATCCGCTTCACGATCTCGATCGTCTTCTCGCGGGTCGAGCCGCCCGCGCCGTATGTCACCGATACGAAGGCCGGCTCTAGCGGCCGCAGCTCCGAGAGGGCCGTGTAGAGGTTCTGCTCGCCCGTCTGCGTCCTGGGCGGGAAGAACTCGAAGGAGAAGACCGGGGTGGGCGGGTCCTGACCGGACAGGATCTCGTCGATTCGCATCCGTCGATTATGCCGTCCAGCGCTCCGGCTCGCCGGCGATCCGCCTGAGCCTGCCGGTCGTCTCGAGATGGGTGAGGTATCCCAGCGTCTGGGACAGCAGCCATTGCCCGTTCTGCTGTGAGAGCCCTTCCCCATGGACGCTCCTGACGACGTCGAAGGCTGTCGGCTGGCCCTCGGCGACGGTCGCCATGACCCGGTCCAGCTGCTGCTCGACCAGGTCGCGGTTGCCCCGGATGTGGGTGTGGACGTCGGTGAACGTGCGTCCGTGGCCGGCCAGGCAGAGCCTCGCCCCGAGCCGTTCGACGACGTCCAGCGAGCCGAGGAACTCGCCGACCGGATCGGGCGAGTAGCCGAACTCGAAGTACAGCGAGATCCTGCCCAGCAGGTGGTCGCCCGAGATCAGGAGCCGCCGCTCGGGCTGGAACAGGCAGACGTGCGAGGGCGAGTGCCCGGGCGTCTCGTAGGTGACCCACTCGCCCAGGTCGGTGCCCACGATCACCCCGGAGACGAGGTCCCGTGCAGGCTCGATCGGGCCGGCGAAGCCCGATTCGGAGTTCTCCCCTCCGCGTTTGGCCGCGTAGCGGCGCAGCGCATCTTCCGGTACCCCGCTCTGGCGGGCGACCTCCAGGCGCCTGGCCAGCACGGCCTCGGGATCCTCGACCATCCGGCTCATCAGCTCGTGGCTGGGGTGCATCCAGATCTCGCAGCCGACCCGCTCGGCGATCGTCGCGGCCTGCCCGCAGTGGTCGGAGTGGGCGTGGGTGCAGACGATCAGCTGCGTTTCCTCCAGCCGCAGGCCGCACATCGCCAGGGCGCGTTCGAGGTTGGCCATCGAGTCGGGCTGGTGCATGCCGGTGTCGAACAGCACGAAGCCCTCGCCCGCACGGACGGCCCAGGCGTTGCAATGAGGGACGCCCGGCCAGGGCAGGGGCAGGCGCAAGCGGTAGACGCCAGGAATAACCCGCTCTCCGCGCCCGAGCTCGCGGCGACTGGTCACATCTGCCACGCGCCGGAGACTAGACTACGGCCCTTCAGCGGCGTAAAGGAGACGGGGATGGCCGACCGGGAGCAGGCGAGCGAGGCGAGCACGAAGGTGCAGGAGGTCGCCGCGAACATGCAGCAGGTCGCGGCCGGCCGCAAACGGATCTCGGGCAGCAAGGCCGAGGGGGTGGCGCGGCGCTACTTCGGCGCGATCGATCAGCGCGACCTCGAGGGCGCCGTCTCACTGTGGGCCCAGGGCGGCCGGGACCACCTGCGCGGCCGGCTCGACGCCACCGCCCCCGAGGGCGTGCGCGAGTTCCTGGGCGAGCTGATCGAGGCGATGCCGGACCTCAAGATGGAGGTCCTCGGCACGATCGCCGAAGGCGACCGCTGCGGGGTTCACTGGCGCCTGCGTGGCACCTTCGCCGGTCCGGGCAGCGTCGCCGGGATCGCGCCGACTGACAGCCCGATCGAGCTCGAAGGGTTCGACCTGCTGACCGTCAAGGACGGCCTGATCCAGAGCAACGACGCCTTCACCGACAGCATGACCTTCGCCCGGCAGCTGGGGATGATGCCGTCGGCCGGCTCGACGGCCGAACAGCGGATGACGGCCGCGTTCAACGTCAAGACCCGGCTGACCGGCGGCCTGGCGGCGGGCGACCCCGAGTTGGTCGCAGAGGGCGTCTGGGTCGTCCAGGGCCAGCCGGCCCGCTGCAACGTGTACCTGCTCGAGGACGAGGGCGGCGTGACGATGTTCGACGCGGGCGCGCGGACGATGACGCGCGCAGTCGCCCGCGCCGGCGCGAAGCTCGGCGGCCTGCAGCGCATAGTCCTGGGACACGGCCACACCGACCACCGCGGCACCGCTCCGGCGCTCGGCGTGCCCGTCCTCTCCCACGCCGACGAGGTCGAGGACGCGGAAGGGAGCGGAGGCTTCCGCTACTGGCCTCAGAGCCTTCGCGGGCTGCCGTTCCCCCACCGCCAGGCGCAGCTGCTGATGCACCGCTACGCCTGGGATGGCGGGCCGGTCCGGATCGAGGACACGGTCGCCGAGGGCGACGAGGTGGCCGGCTTCAAGGTGATCGAGCTGCCGGGGCACGCGCCCGGTCAGATCGGACTGTGGCGCGGGTCCGACCGGCTGGCGCTGGTGAGCGACTGCTTCTACACGCTCGACATATGGGGCCGGGACTCCGAGCCGCACGTCCCGTTCGACATCTACAACTTCGACACCGAGCAGGCGCGGACGAGCATGCGCAAGCTCGCCGAGCTCGAGCCGGCGGCCGCCTGGCCGGGCCACGCCAAGCCCGTCACGGGCGACGTGCGGGGAGCGCTGCTGCGGGCCGCCGACAGCGCCTGAGGTGGGCCGGCGGGGACGGCGCCGCGCCGCCGCGGGCGAACGGGCCCCGCGAGCGCTCGATCTGGACTACGAGGACGACGGCGGCAACGTCCTCACCCTGCGCGGCGCGCTGACGCCGGGCTCACGCCGCGACTACGCCGCCGCGCTGTCCCCGGGAGCGCTCTCGCGCGAGGACGCCCGGCAGCGTGCCTTCGAGCTGCTGTTCGAGCGCCTCGCCGTGCGCTGGCAGATCGCCGGCGTGCCGATGGACGGCCAGCGCGAGCTGCTTGGTCGCCTGCGCATGGCCAGCCCGGCGGAGCGGCAGTGGGTGCGCGAGACGCTGCGGGCGCACTGTGCCGAGCACTTCCCCGACGTTCAGGCGCCCTGATCGGCCGTCCCCCCCGGCGGCCCGAGCAGCTCGAGCCTCGCGCCCTGGGCGTTGCCGGCGAGGAGGAACCGGGCAGTCGCGGCGTTGAGGACGAACTCCAGCACCTCTCCCCCCTCCTCGCGAACCTCGAGCCGGCGGCCCTGCTCGTGGACCGCGGTGACGGTGCCCCGCTCGAAGCCGCCCCCGAAATGGCAGATTCGCGCCGGGGCGCCGACCTGCGGAAACGGGCGGCTCGGGCGCAGCACGCCCTGATGCTAGCCCGAGCGATGCCGCCGGGGCCGCGTCTCGATACCGTCCAAGCATGCGCCGCACAAAGATCGTCGCGACCATCGGTCCCGCCTCGCGCGACCCGGAGACGCTGGTTCGCCTGGTCGAGGCGGGCATGGATGTGGCGCGGCTGAACTACTCGCACGGGACGCTGGAGGAGCACGCGGAGACGATCAGGCGCGTGCGTGACGCCGCCGGCCGAGCGGGCCGCCCTGTGGCGATCCTGCAGGACCTGCCCGGGCCGAAGCTGAGAATCGGGCCGCTGGCCGAGGACGTCGTCGAGCTGACCGCCGGCGAGTCGCTGACCTTCCTGTGCGGCGACGGCGATGTGGCCGGTGACGCCCGGCGCATGAGCATCTCCTGGGCCGGCCTGGCCGCGGCGGTCGAGCCCGACTCGATCCTGTACCTCGCCGACGGCTCGGTACGACTGCGGGTGACCGAAGTGCGCACGGCTGAGTGCGAGGTCGACACCGAGATCGAGGTCGGCGGCGCGGTCGCATCCCGCCAGGGCCTGAACATCCCGGGACCGATCGACGCGCTGCCGGCGGTGCCCGAGGAGGACCTGCAGCTGTTGGGCCACGGCGAGTCGATCGGCGTCGACATGGTCGCGCTGTCCTTCGTGCGCTCGCCCCAGGACATCCACACCGTCCGCGAGCACACCCGCCTGCCCCTGATCGCCAAGATCGAGAAGCCACAGGCGGTCGAACGGGCCGAGGAGATCATCCATGCGGCCGACTGCGTGATGGTGGCGCGCGGCGATCTGGGCATCGAGCTGCCGATCGCCGAGGTCCCGCTGGTGCAGAAGCAGCTGCTCGAGCTGGCCGGGCTGGCCGCGCGGCCCTCGATCACGGCGACGCAGATGCTCGACTCGATGGTCAGCTCCTCGCGCCCCACACGTGCCGAGGTCGCCGACGTCGCCAATGCGATCCTCGACGGCACCGACGCCGTGATGCTCTCCCAGGAGACCGCGATCGGCGCCTACCCGGTCGAGGCCGTCGCGATGATGGCGGCGGTCGCCGAGCGGGCGGAGTCGATCGCCCCCTATGAGCGGTGGAACGAGTCGCGGGTACGTCGCACCCACTCCGACCCGGCCTACACGATCGCCCACAACCTCTGTGACGCCGCCCGCGAGCTGCGCCTGGACGCGCTCGTGATCCCGACCCTCTCGGGCCGCTCGGCCCGGCTCGTCTCGGCCCACCGTCCGACCGTGCCGATCTACGCGCTCTCGCCGGGGCGCGAGACGGTCCGGCGCTGCGGGCTGATGTGGGGCGTGCAGGCCGCCTCGATGCCGCGCCACGAGACGACCGAGGCGCTGATCGCCGACGCAGCCCGCCGGGTCGTCGAACTGGGCTGGTGCGCGCGGGGTCAGCGCGTCGGCATCACCGCCGGGTTGCCATCGGGCCGGCCCGGCACGACCAGCCTGTTCCAGATCCAGGTCCTCTAGGCAGCTAGCCCTGGCGGGCCAGCTCGAACCACACTGTCGTGCCGCGATCCTGCTCGACCCCCCACCGGCTGGCCGCTTCTTCGAGCAGGTACAGCCCGTAGCCCTCGCCGATGCGGTCGGGATCGCGCGGGCGGGGGGTGAAGCCCTCCCCCGCGTCGGTGACGGCGATCCGCACGGCCCCCTGGGTCACGATCGCGTCGAGCGAGATCGCCTCCTCGGGCGGGGCGCTGGAGTGGCGAACGGCGTTTGAGACGACCTCGGAGACGAGCAGCACGACGGTCTGCCCGAGCGAGCCGTCGATGCCCATCTCCACGAGCTGCTCCGAAACGGCAGCACGGGCGATGGCGGGCGCACGGACGCTCCGCTCGAGCTCCAGGCGCAGCGATTTCGAGGAGCCGGTGGGCTCGGGCCTGGTCGTGCTCATCCTCGCGGCGGGGAGTCGATGAACGGGAGGTTCTCCTCGGCCCGCGTGATCTGGAAGATCGACAGCGCCGGCTGAGCCGGCCTCACCAGCGCCAGCTCCCATCCCTCCCGGCGGGCGCGGTCGTACAGCACGATGAACTGCCGCAGGCCCGAGGAGTCCAGGAAGCTGAGCGGCTTCAGGTCGATCCTCAGCTCCCGCGGGCTGCCGGACAGAGCCGTCTCGACCGCTTCTTCCAGACGCGGCACCGTCTGGATGTCCAGCTCCCCGGTGAGGGTGAGCGTGGCGCGATCCCCCTGCACTGTCGCGTCGATCTCCAGTGGTCTCGCGATCGCCACAGCTCGTTTATACCCGCAACCCGCTCGTGGAAATAGCTGCGCGCTCGCTGCCGGCAGGAGAGTCGGAGCTGCGGCGCATCACGACCAGCGCCGTGTCGTCGGCCTGGGCGCCGACCTGGAACTCCTCGAGCTCGGCGATCAGGCGTTCGCGGATCTCCGCCGGCGAGTGTCCGGCGAGCTCGCTCAGCAGCTCCCGCAGCCGGGCCGAGCCGAAGCGCTCGTCCTCGCGGCCAAGCGTGTCGGTCACGCCGTCGGTGATCGCCACCAGCGTCTCGCCGGGTTGCATCGTGAAGCTCAGTTCGGGCCACTGGGCGGTTGCGAAGGCGCCCAGCAGCGTGCCGTGCCGGCCGACCTCGCCGGCGCCCTGCTCGCCGATCCGCCAGAGCAGGGGGTGACCGCCGGAGGCGACCGTGGCCCGCTCGCCGCAGATGCGCAGGCACAGAGCCGTGCAGACCGAGAGCGACGGTCGCCGTCGCAGGGCGATGTTGATCCGCTCGAGCAGGTGCGCCGGGCGCGGGTCGAATTCGGAGGCTGTCCAGGCGGTGTGTCGCACCAGCGAGGTGACCGCCGCGGCCCGCACGCCCTTGCCGGTCACGTCGCCGATCATCATCAGCCAGTCCTCGCCGACCTCCCAGAAGTCATAGAAGTCGCCGCCGACCTCGCTGGCGTGACCGGCGGGCCGGTACAGCGCCGCGACCTCCCAGCCGGGCAGCTCGGGCGACGCTTCGGGAAGCAGGCTGCTCTGCAGCGTGCGGGCCACCTCGGAGCGCTCGCTGTACAACCTCGCGTTCTCGACGGCCAGCGCAGCCCGCTCGGCGATCTGGCTGGCGAACTCGACATCCCCCTCGTCGAACCTGCGCCGCGATTCGGCGCTCACCATCGTCAGCGCCCCGATCGTGCGCCCTCGCACCGACATCGGCACGATCAGGGCGGCGCGCAGGCCGACCGCTCGCAGCAGGCCGAGGTGGTTCTCGTCGACGGCCGCCCGGACCAGCATCTCGTCGGCGATGTCGTTGTAGAGGACGTGGCGGCCCGTCCTCATCACCAGTCCCAGGCCCTGGTTCGGGTCGAGCCGCTCGGGCTCGTAGGCACGCAGCTCGGTGGCCATCTCGATCCGGGCCGGATCGACGTGGGCGACGGCCACCGGTTCGCGCCCACCGTCCTCGTCGAACAGGTCGACGGCGCACCAGTCCGCGATCTGGGGGACGGCCAGGCCGGCGACGTTGCGAAGCGTCTGCTGATAGTCCAGCGAAGAGGCCAGCACGTTCCCCATCCGCGCGAGGAACTCGCTGCGCAGCAGCAGCCGCTTGCTCGCGGTGATGTCCTCGATGATCGTCACGGCCGATTCGATCGGGCCGTCGGGCCCGGGCACCGGGGTCGCCTTCAGCACGACCCAGCTCTCCTCGCCGGTGCGGCTGTCCAGGGTGCGCAACGTCAGCGGCTCGGGCTGCTCCTCGCCCCGCAACAGGCGCACCGACGGGAGGTCGTCCATGGCGATCTCGCGCCCGTCCTCGCCGACCGTCACATAGGGGCCCATCAGGGCTCGCGGGTCAGCCCTGGCGAGCTGATCGGCCGAGTCGAAGCCGAGTCGGGCCAGGGCGGCACGGTTGGCGTAGATCAGGTGGTTGTCGCGGCCGCGGATCGTGATCGCCTCCCCAAGCGAGTCGACGATCGCCTGCAGACGCTGCTCGCTGCCCGCCAGGGCCCGCTCGAGCTCTGCCAGCAGGCGCTTGTGCTCGGCCTCCTGGGCCTTGCGCTGGGAGATGTCGGTGATGAACGCGTGGAAGGACCAGCTCCCCTCCTCCTCCATGGCCGAGACGATCAGTTCGATCGGGAACTCGCTGCCGTCGGCGCGCAGCGCGACCTGTTCGGTGCGGTTGCCCAGCAGCGGCGTCTCGCCGCCCGATTTGAAGCGCCCGAAGCCCTGCCGCAGCGCCTCCCGGTAGCGCTCAGGGACGATCAGATCGATCACGTTCGCCCCGACCACCTGCTCGCGGCTGAGCCCGAACGTCTCTTCGGCGCGAATGTTCCAGTAGGTGATCCGCCCCGTTTCGTCCATCGAGAGGAACGCGCTATGGGCGACGTTGAGGATCTTCCGAGCGTGACCCAGATCCATTGCCTGATTATCCAGGTCGCTGCGGGGAAGCCATTCAGCCGGCGGCGCCGACGCCGGCATCCCGGTAGAACACGGCCTCTTCGCGCCCCAGCTCCGTGATGGGAGGATCGCCGTACATCCACTCCCGGGCGATCCGGTGCCAGTTCCCGCTGGCCCGCAGCTGCGAGAGCACGGCAAGCGTCAGCATCTCCATGCGCCGGCCGAACAGGTGCTCGGGGCGCATGTCCTGGTGGCGCATCGCGCGGAAGTGGCTGGAGCGCGGGTCCGAGCTCTCGATCATCACCTGGGTGGCGATCTCGGGTGTCAGCTGCACGGTGCGGTCGGCCGTCGTGTACCACCAGATCGCGTCCCTGATGAAGGCCAGCAGGACCTCCGGGTCGACGCGCGCGGGTTCGGGCAGGAATCCCGACTCGGCCAGCAGCCGGTGCAAGGTGGCCGGATCCTCCTCGACGACCGCCCGCTGGCAGGCCAGCTCGAGCTCCACCGCGGCAGCGTCCATGCGCTTGAACAGGCCGAAGTCCAGGAACGCGACGCGGCCGTCCTCGAGCAGCAGGAAGTTGCCGGGGTGAGGATCGCCGGAGAACTGGCGGTGGCGGTACAGGCAGCCCAGGAAGAAGCGGAAGATGATCTCGCCCAGACGGTCACGCTCCTGCTGGGAGCGAGTCTTCAGCTCCTCGAAGCCGACGCCCGTGACGTAATCGGTCACGAGCACCCGCTCCCGCGACAGCGCGGTGACGACGTCGGGGACGACGATGAAGGGGTGCCCGGCGAAGATGCGGGCCAGGGAACGCTGGTTCTGCGCCTCGAGCTCGTAGTCGAGCTCCTCCTCGATCCGCTCGCGGATCTCCCTGGTCACCGCCTTGACATCCAGCCCGGGGGTCATCCGCTTGAGCAGCAGCATGATCATGTCGAGGTTCTGCATGTCCGCCCGCACCGCGCTGGCCACGCCGGGGTACTGGACCTTGACGGCGACCTCGCGGCCGTCCCGGGCCAGGCGGGCGCGATAGACCTGCCCGATCGACGCCGCGGCGACGGGCTCCGGATCGAACTCGGAGAAGACGTCCTCGATCGGCTCTTCGAGGTCGTCTTCGATCACGCGTCTCATCTGCTTGAAGGAGACCGTCGGCGCGGCGTCGCGCAGCTTGGCCAGCTCGTGCTGGAACTCGTCGCGGTGCTCCTCCGGGACCAGGCCGACGTCGAGGAACGACATCACCTGCCCGAGCTTCATGGCCGCACCCTTCATCGTGCCCAGCACCGCGACGATCTGCTTCGCCGTCTCGAGCTGGCGCCGGGACAGCGCCTCCTCGGAGGCCTCCTCGCCGCGGGTCACGTTGGCGGCACGGGTACCGAACTGCTTGACCGCCTCGCTGGCAGCCAGCGTGGCGACGGTCGCGGTGCGCCGCACCCGCGAGGTGGGGATCTTCTCGTTCTCGCGCGCCATCGGATCAATGCTAGGAATCGCGGGGGCCGCGCGCTAGTCGGAGCGCTGCACCCGCGAGCCCGGCACGATGTCGTCGGCGCCGTCCGGCCAGCGCACCCAGGCCTTCGTCCCGCCGTCGTAGTCGGTGCCCAGCAGGATCAGCGTGGCCGGCTCGCCCAGCGCCGAGCAGGGCTCGGAGCCCTCAGGGTCGAGCCCACGCCACACCCGGATGAACGCGTTCCGGTCCCACTCGCGGCCCACCGTGGTGTCATCGGCGTGGCCGGGATGGATCACCGTGTCGGGGGGCAGCTCCATCAGCGTGCCCATGATCGAGTCGCGCAGATCCGTGTAGGTGGTGTGGCCGGGCGCTTTGACCCCGCCGACCGAGTCCTTGAAGAGCGTGTCGCCGGTGAAGACGGCGCCGGCCGGCGAGCCGTCCTCCTGGACCAGGAAGGAGAGCATGCCGCCGGTGTGGCCGGGAGTGTGCAGAGGCCGGACGGTCAGCGTGCCGAAGCGCATCGTCTGCCCGGCCTCGATCGTCTCGTAGTCCGCGACCTGATACTGCTCGCCGCCCGCGGCGGTGAGCAGCTCGCGCTCGTGAGCGCTGATCAGGACCTTCAGGCGCGGCCAGCGCCGGCGCAGCGCACCGACCTCGGCGACGTGGTCGTGATGGTGGTGGGTCAGCAACACATGGGTGGGCTCGAGATCGAGCCGCTCGGCCGCCTCGATCAGCGGCTCGACCGGGCCGCCGGCGTCGATGAAGAACGCGGGGCCGCCCCTGTCCTGGGCGACCAGGAAGGTGTTGGAGATGAACTGCGGATTGGTTGAGCGCTCGACGATCACCGCGCCATCCTTGCACGAACCCTCAGGTTGCGCCGGGGATCAGCGAGCCCTCTGCAGCGGGGCTCTCCGGGACCAGCAGCCGGCTCAGCCCCTCCAGGTAGGCGCCGTCGCCGACGTCGCGCCGCCACTCCAGCACGGGCACCCGAGCGGCGCAGGCGACGACCCGCTGACGGGCCTGCTCCAGCGTCGGAGCGCTCGTCGCCAGAGCCACGGCACGCGAGGTCCCGACCGTGCGGAAGGAGCGCTCGCCGGTCTGGACGGCCGAGGAGAAGAAGACCCTGCACCCCTGCGCCTCGATCGCCTCCCGGTCGAGCGTGAAGTCGTAGACCGGACCCCTGCGCAGCGCGTAGTCGGGCGAGACCAGGTACTGCACCAGCGATGCCTCTGCTCGCAGCGGCACGTCCGCGGCGGTCAGGCTCCTGTCGCTGATGCGCTGCATCACCTCGGGCCAGGAGCCGCTGAACAGGCTCATGATGTTCATGCACTCCGGATCTCCGAACCGCGCGTTGAACTCGATCACCTTGACGCCGTCGGCCGTGGCGAAGAAGCCCGAGTTCATCACGCCGGTGAAATGGCGCCCGAGCGCGCCGAGCCGGTCGATGACGCGTTGGATGATCGTGCAGGCCTCGTCGTAGTGGGCGCGCGTCATGAAGGGCAGCGTCGGCGTGGCCAGCGACAGCGAGCCCATGCCCCCCGTGCCCGGCCCCTGATCGCCGTCGAAGCGGTAGGGGTAGTCGTAGGTCGAGGCGGGGAACACGACGGTGCGCCCGTCGCTGATCGCCTGGATGGTGAACTCGGCGCCCTCGATCTTCTCCTCGATCAGGACCGATGCCCCCGCACCGCCGCCCTCCAGCAACTCGCGGGCATATCTGCGCGCCTCCTCGTGATCGGCCAGATGCGGCCCCATCACCTTCACGCCCTTGCCCCCGGTGAGGCCGGATGGCTTGACGGCCACGGGGGTCAGGCCGAAGGCGGCGAACGCCCCATCCAGTTCCTCAGGGTCGTGGACGACCCTGAGCAGCGGGACCGCGTCGGGGGCGACTTCGGCCAGCAGCGCCCGGGCGAAGACCTTGTTCCACTCGATCTCGGCACCTGCCCTGGTCGGGCCGACGGCGCGGGTGCCCTGTGCCCGGAGCGCGTCGACCACCCCCGCCGCGAGCGGCTCGTCCGAGCTGACCATCGCGATGTCGATCTCGTTCTCCCTGGCGAAGGCGGCGACGGCGACGGGATCGCAGACGTCTCCGACCAGGTGGGCCCCGCCCGAGCGGGCGCTCTGGTCGACGATCGAGGGGTTCTCGTGACCGACCACGGCATACAGCTGGCTGTACTCGGCCATTGCGGCGGCCAGAGCGCTCTCCCGTCCGCCATGACCCACGATCAGCGTTCGCACCCGGGCCAGTCTAGACTGCCCTCGGATGGCAGGCGAGGAGGGCCTCACGTCGCACGCCGCCGTGAACCGGCGGCTCTGGGATGAGCAATCCGACGCCTACCAGCAGCGCCACGGCGAGCAGTTGGAGGAGTCGGGAGGGACCGCCTGGGGCGTCTGGCAGATCCCCGAGTCCGAGCTGCAGGCGCTTGGCGACGTGGCCGACCGGGACGTGCTCGAGTTCGGCTGCGGTGCAGCGCAGTGGTCGATCGCGCTCAGCCGCCGGGGCGCAAGGGTCACGGGACTGGACAACTCCGAGCGCCAGCTCGAGCATGCCCGCGAGCTGATGGCGCGGGCGGGGGTCGAGTTCCCGCTGATCCACGCCAGCGCCGAGGCGACAGGGCTGCCGGGCGGGAGCTTCGACGTCGTCTTCTGCGACTTCGGGGCGATGACCTTCACCGACCCGAATCTCAGCGTGCCCGAGGCCGCCCGGCTGCTGCGTCCGGGCGGGTTGTTCGTCTTCTCGGCACTGACGCCGATCGCCGACCTCGCCTGGTCGCCCGAGGCCGAGCACCCGGGCGAGCGGCTGGTCGTCGACTACTGGGACGGGATCAGGCGGGTGGAGCCTCCGGGCGAGCCGATCAACTTCCAGCTGCCCTACGGGGAGTGGGTCCGACTGTTCAGGCAGAGCGGCTTCGTGCTGGAGGATCTGATCGAGCTGCGCCCTGCCCCCGACGCGGTCAGCAGCTACCGCAGCCAGGAGGACCGCGAATGGGCCCGGCGCTGGCCGCTCGAGCAGATCTGGCGGCTGCGCCGCGATGGCTCGCAGCCTCCCCTCGCGGCGCCGGGAGCGCAGGGAGCGAGCCCGGCCGCGGAGCGCTAACCTCAGCTGTCGAGGGCCACAGCAAGCGAGGCGAACGGCCAGATGGCAAGCCGCACGACACTGAGGGCGTCCGACGCAGACCGAGATCGCGTGGCCGAGCGCCTGCGGAAAGCCGCCACCGAGGGCAGGCTCCTGACCGAGGAGCTGGAGCAGCGCCTGGAGTCGGCCTTCAGGGCGCGCACCTACGGACAGCTCGAACGGCTGATCGCCGACCTGCCCGGCAAGCCTGTGCTCCCCCGTCGCCGCCGGCCGGCCCGCCGCCTTCCGGCGGTGCTGGCGCTGGCGGTCGCCGTGCCTGTGCTGATCGCCGTGGTCGCCGTTGTCCTGCAGCTGGCGATCGGACTGATGGCGGTCTGGTGGCTCTGGTTGGTCGCGGGCTGGGTCCTGTTCGGGCGCCACCGGCGCTGCCGAGCGCCCTGGCCGGGATCGCGCCGCGAACGTCGCGGCTGGGGGGCCCACACGGTCGGTTCGCACAACTCCTGGTCGGACTGGGCCTGAGGCCGCGCAGATGGACTCGTGAAGGAGAGCAGCCGGGACCTGGCAGCTCTGGACGGGGCTGACGAAGACGCCCGTGGCGCGGCCGTCTCCCGTCTCTATGAGCTGGTCAGCTACGGAGGACTGTCTCTCGAGCACTTCTCGGCGATCTTGGAGGAGGTCTTCGCCGCGTCCAGCCACGCCGAGCTCGAGGCGTCGATGTCGGGGCTGCCGTCCTTGGCGCGCATCACGCCGGCCTCGCGGCGGCTGGCCGGGCGACTCGTGCTTCAGGTGCCGGACAGCGCTCTGCAGCTTGGCTCTGGCTGGCAGCTGGCGGCCGACACGACCGTCAGCACCGGCTTCGGGCAGGCCCAGCTCGATCTCACCGCTGCGAGCTGGGACGATCGTCAGGTCAACCTTCACCTGCAGACCTGGGGATCGATCGACGTTCTCCTGCCCAGAGGAGCGGCCGTGCAGGTGCTGGGCGGGTCGGGAACTGTCCAGCTCGAGTCGCTGTCTGCGCCCGTGCCCGGCGGGCCGCTGTTGCGGGTTTCCACATCCGGCCCAACCGGAGTGATCCGGATACGCCACCCCAAGCGGCACGACGGCCGGCCGCTCACACGCTGGAGGCGACGGCGGCGCGGGCATCCCGAGTCATCTGGGGGTACGCAGGCGCTAGAGTTCGCGACACCAGAACTTGGAAGGTCCGGTGCAAAATGGCTGTACTGATCGTCGTCATCGTCATCGTCGTGCTCCTCGCCCTTGGCTTGTGGGCCGGGTACAACGGCCTTGTCAAAAGGCGCAACCGGACTCAGGAGGCGTGGTCGGAGATCGACGTCGAGCTCAAGCGCCGACACGACCTGATCCCCAACCTCGTGTCGACCGTGCAGGGCTACGCCGCGCACGAGAAAGGCACCTTCGAAGCGGTCACCCAGGCGCGAGCCAACGCGGTCTCCGCCACCGCCACCGGCGATCCCGGCCAGATCGCCCCGGCTGAGAACGCTCTGTCCGGGACGCTGCGCTCTCTCTTCGCAGTGGCGGAGAACTACCCCCAGCTGCGGGCTGTCGAGAGCTTCAAACAGTTACAGGAGGAGCTGACTGCCACCGAGGACAAGATCGAGTTTGCGCGTCGCTATTACAACACCAGCGCCCGCGACTACAACATCTCGCTGCAGTCGTTTCCGCGCAATGTGATCGCCGGGCCGTTCGGCTTCAAGGCGGTGGCGTTCTTCGCCGCCGACGAAGAAGACCGCGCCGTCCCCCAGGTGAGCTTCTCGGGTTCTGACTCGGGCGCAGGCGGCTCGCAGGCATTGCCGGTCGCAGGCACCGAGGCGCTACCGCCCGCCGCCGGCACCGACGGCCCGCCGTCAGCCGGCTGAGACCCGCCGGCTGGCCCGATCGGGCGTCTCAGACAGACTGACCCGTGGCGATCTTTTCGAGCGCTGCGATCCGCTGCTCGATGGGAGGGTGGGTGTCGTAGAGGTGGTGGTACCAGGCATCGTGGTGCTGCAACGGGTCGTCGATGCACATCGCCGCGGTGGCGTGGTTCATGTTCTTGAACGGCTTGTCGTTCTGCTGCAGCTTCTTCAGTGCGCCGAGCAGCCCCACCGGGTTGCGGGTGAGCTCCACACCGCTGACATCGGCCAGCGACTCGCGTCGGCGTGACAGTGCAAGACGCGTCAGCGGACCGAAGATGAAGCCGACCACCGCGAGCAGCGCGCCGGCACCGAAGAGAACCAGCACGAGCTGGTTGCCTTCCCGGCCGCCGCCGCGCCCGACCGAGGAGAAGAACGCGCTCCGCCACAGGATGCTGGCCAGGAGGGCAGCGAGGCCGATCATCGTTCCCACCACGAGCAGGAGACGGATGTCGTGGTTCTTGATGTGGCTCATCTCGTGGCTGGCGACGCCTTCGAGCTCCTCGCGGTTCATGATGGCCAGCAATCCCGTGGTGAACGTGATGGCCGCCTTCTCCGGGCTGACCCCGGTGGCAAACGCGTTGGGTGAGGGGTCGTCGATCACATAGACCGTGGGCTTGGGGATGCCATCGCCGATGGCCAGCGCCTCGACGAGGTCGTTCAGCTGCTGGAACTGGGCTGAGTCGGCCGGCACCGCCCCCGAGACGCGAAGCACGAGCCCGGCTCCTGCGTTCAGTGAGTAGACGATCCCGCCGAAGGCCAGGAGACCGCCGATCACGACGCCGACGATGACCGGGCCCCAGCCGTAGCTGGTCTGGTGCGCATTTTCGACAGCGGGGTTGACCGCCGGGTGGGCAACGGCTTTGAAGAGGAAGCCCACGGCGGCTCCGATGGCAAGCCAGATCACGAAGAACAGGACGATCACGATGGCGCTACGTCGCTTGTTGGCAGCGATCTGGCTGTACACGTGCTGGATCCTACGGCACCGCTGAAACCGCCACCGCAGCACGGCCCGGCGCTCCGTCGGACCACGAGCGCGTGTGCTCGAGCGCGCACGTATCCGCCACCGGAAAGCGCGTCTGTTGCGCCGCCCCTACACTCGCGGCATGGCGCTCATCCACACCTGCTATCGCATCACCGACATCGACCGCTCGGTCGCGTTCTACGAGGCGCTGGGGTTCCAAGAGGTCGGCCGCCTGCCGATCCGCGACGAGGCGGTCAACGTGTTCATGAACCAACCCGGCGACGGCGACATGCCCCGCCTGGAGCTGACCTACAACTTCGGCGTCGACTCATATGAGATCGGCACCGGGTACGGCCACATCGCGATCACCTCGGACGACCTCGACAGCATGCTGGCGAAGCTGGCCGAGCAGGGGATCGAGCCGGAGAAGCCGCCCTACTCGGTCCGCGAGGGCGGATCGCGGCTCTGCTTCGTCAGGGATCCCGACGGGTATCGAATTGAGGTAATCGAGCA
>JBKQOO010000150.1:0-26631 GCA_052145475.1 Solirubrobacteraceae bacterium | reverse complement strand
GTGAGCAACCTGTCCGGCGGCGAGCGCCGCCGAGTGGCTCTGTGCAGGCTGCTGCTGCGCCAGCCGGACCTGCTCCTGCTTGACGAGCCGACCAACCATCTTGACGCGGAGTCGGTCGGATGGCTCGAGCGCCACCTCCACGACTACCCCGGAACGATCGTCGCCGTCACCCACGACCGCTACTTCCTGGACAACGTCGCCGGCTGGATCCTCGAGCTCGACCGCGGCCGCGGCATCCCCTACGAGGGCAACTACTCGAGCTGGCTGGAGCAGAAGCAGGCGCGACTGGCACAGGAAGAACGCACCGAGAAGGCACGGCAGCGGACGATCGCGGCGGAGCTCGAATGGGTGCGGACCAACCCGAAGGGAAGGCGGACCAAGTCCAAGGCCCGCCTGGCCCGCTACGACGAGCTGATCGCGGAGGAGCGCAACGTCAGGCTCGACGAGGTGCAGATCCACATTCCGTCGGGACCCCGCCTCGGCGAGAAGGTCCTGACCGCCACCGAGCTGTCCAAGGGCTTCGGCGAGCGGCTGCTGATCGAGTCGCTGTCCTTCGACCTGCCCCGCGCCGGGATCGTCGGCGTGATCGGCGCCAACGGCGCGGGCAAGACCACGCTGTTCCGCATGATCACCGGCGAGGAGACGCCGGACGCCGGGGCCCTGGAGCTGGGCGAGACGGTCCAGCTCGCCTATGTCGACCAGTCCCGCGACGCGTTGGACCCGAACAAGACGGTCTGGGAGGAGATCTCGGAAGGACTCGACCATCTCAGGGTCGGCGACCGCGAGGTCAACTCGCGCCAGTACACCGCCGGCTTCAACTTCAAGGGCTCCGATCAGCAGGCCAAGATCGGCAAGCTCTCGGGCGGCGAGCGCAACCGCGTGCACCTGGCGAAGCTGCTGCGCAGCGGCGGAAACCTGCTGCTGCTGGACGAGCCCACCAACGATCTCGACGTCGACACGCTGCGGGCGCTCGAGAACGCGCTGCTGGGCTTCCCCGGATGCGCCGTCGTGATCTCCCACGACCGCTGGTTCCTGGACCGGGTGGCCACCCACGTCCTGGCCTTCGAGGGCGACTCGCAGGTCACCTGGTTCGAGGGCAACTTCGAGGCCTACGAGGAGCACCGGCACGCCGAGCTCGGGGCGGCTGCCGACCGGCCCCACAGGATCACCTACAAGCGGCTCGTGCGTGGCTGAGGCCGCCGCGGAAGCCGAGCCCGGAGAGGCTCGGCTCGGCGGGGCGCGGGCTCGAGACCGTGCCACAGCGCAGCCGGAGGCGCGCGGGCCGGGGCCGTTCGAGCGCGACACCGCCGTCACCCGGCGCGGCGTGAGCGGCGCCGCGACCGTCTTCGACGCGAACGTCGCCGCCGGCTGGCGGGCCGGACGCGGACCGCACGGCGGCTACCTGGCGGCGATGCTGCTGCGCGCCCTGGTCGAGACGGTCGGGGACCCGGGGCGCTCGCCGCGGTCGCTGACGATCCACTTTGCCCGCGCCCCCGAGACGGGGCCGGTGGAGATACGCACCGTGCTCGAGCGACGGGGCCGCTCGCTGAGCACGCTGTCGGCAAGGATGGAGCAGCAAGGGAAGCTGGTGGCGCTGGTGCTGTCGGCCTTCTCGGTGCCGTGGGCGGCCGAGCAGATAGCCGACCTGCCGCTGCCCGACGTCGAGGGCGCCTCTGCCGAGCGCGAGGCGGGCACGGCGGTGCAGTTCGGCGCGCCGCCCTTCACCGAGCACCTGGTGATGCAGCCGCGCTTCAACGGGGCGCCGCTGACCGGCGAGCGCCGGCCGATGGAGCTGGGCGCGTGGCTGGGGCTGGCCGAGGCCAGGCCGATCGACGCGCTGTCGCTGGCCTTCTTCAGCGACGCCCTGATCCCCTCTCCCTTCATGGCGAGGAGCACGCCGGCGGCCGCCCCGACGGTCGATCTGACCGTGCACTTCCGCACGCCGATGCCGCGGGTCGAGGAACCGGACCCGCACGAGCTGTGCTTCGCCCAGGTCTCCTCGAAGCTGGTCCAGGACGGCTTCTTCGAGGAGGACGGGGTGATCTGGGCGGCGGACGGGACCGTGCTGGCGCAGTCTCGCCAGCTCGCGATCCTGATGCCGATGATCGGGTAGGCTCACGCGATGGCTGACTACACGGCGAAGCGCATCGGCGACATGCAGGCAGGCTTCGGCGGCGGGTTCGTGAAGGTCCGCGCCGAGCTTGGGGTGAGCGCGTTCGGGATCCAGGTGATCCAGCTGCCACCCGGCTACGAGGAGTACCCCGAGCACGACCACGCCGAGAGCGGGCAGGAGGAGGTCCTGATCGCGTTGTCCGGCTCGGGATGGATAGAGATCGAAGGCGAGCGGGTACAGCTCGACGGCGACACGTTCGTGCGGGTCGGGCCCGAGGCCCGGCGCAAGGTGTTCGCGGGACCAGAGGGGCTGCGGATGCTGGTCGTCGGCGGCGCCCCGGGCGAGGCCTACAAGATCGTGCCGACGACCGAGCTGGACGCGGCCTGAGCCCTCCGGCCGCCCGCCTCAGCGGGTGAAGCTGGTACCGGCGGTGAGGCGGAGGGAGAAGGCGGCGATCAGCTGGGCGCAGGCCTGCACATCGGCCAGCTCGACCACTTCGACGGGGGAGTGCATGTAGCGCACCGGGATCGAGATCAGCCCGGTCGGCACGCCGCCGCGGCTGAGATGCACGGCGTCGGCGTCGGTCCCGGTGGAGCGCCCGCTGGCCTCGACCGTGAAGGGGATCCTCTCGGCCTGGGCCGTGTCGTGCAGCATCTCGAACAGCGCAGGGTTCAGCACCGAGCCCCGTCCGATCACGGCGCCCGACCCCAGCGGGTGCTTGCCGGCCTGCTTGACGTCGATGCCGGGAGCGTCGGTGGCGTGGGTCACGTCGACCACGATCGCCGCATCGGGCGCCAGCGAGAAGGCGCTGGTGCGCGAGCCACCGAAGGTGGTCTCCTCCTGCGCAGCCGCGACCGCGGCCAGCTCCCAGGACGAGCCGCCCGCCTCGGCGACCAGACGGGCGGCCTCGAGCGCCACGTAGGATCCCAGGCGGTTGTCCAGCGCGCGCGAGCTGAGCCTGCCGTTGGGCAGCTCGACCGGCTCGGCGTCGATCACGGCGACGTCGCCGACGCGCACCATCTCTCGCGCCTGCTCGCCGTCGCGAGCGCCGATGTCGATGTGCAGCTCCCTGATCGCGACGACCTTCTTGGCGTCGTCGCCACGCAGCAGGTGCACGGGCTTGCGACCCACGACGCCTTTCACCGGCCCCCGGAGCGTGTCCAGCACGATCCGCTGTCCGACCAGGATCTGCGGGTCCCAGCCGCCGACTTCTGCGAACCACAGGTAGCCGTCGTCGTCGATGTGGGTGACGATCAGGCCGATCTCGTCGATGTGCCCCATCACGAGCAGACGCCGGGACGGGCCGCGCGCGCCTTTGCGCCGCGCGAGCAGCCCGAGCGCGGTTCCGACCGTGTCGATGTCGACCTGGGCGAACGCGGCCGCGGCGTTGCGCCACACGCCGGCCGGCGCGGTCTCGTAACCCGAGGGACCGCGCGCCTGGAGCAGCTCGAGCAGCACCGGCGGCGGCGCGGCCGGCTCCCGTTTGCGCGCACGCCGGCGCGGCGTGCCTTTGGGCTGCGGGCTCATACGGCGAGCAATCCTCGCAGGACGTACTGGAGGATCCCTCCGTGCCGGAAGTAGTCGGCCTCGCGCGGGGTGTCGATGCGCACGCGCCCCTCGAACTCGATCGGCTGCCCGCCCGGGCGGAGCGCCGTGACAAGCACCTGCTGTGGCGGTGCGCCCCCGGCCGACATCGCCTCGGCGAGTCCCGTGATCGAGATCGTCTCCTCTCCGGTCAGCCCCAGCGAGGCGGCGCTCTGCCCCTCGGGGAACTGGACCGGCAGCACGCCCATGCCGATCAGGTTCGAGCGGTGGATACGCTCGAAGCTCTGGGCGATCACGGCCTGCACGCCGAGCAGCCGGGTGCCCTTGGCGGCCCAGTCGCGCGATGAGCCCGAGCCGTACTCGCGGCCGGCCAGGACGACCAGGTCGATGCCCTGCTCGATGTAGCGCATGGCGGCGTCGTAGATCGACATCTGCTCGGGATCCCCGCCGCCCATGTAGAGGGTGTAGCCGCCTTCGGGGAGCGGGCCCGCTTCGCCTCCGATCAGGTTGCGCAGCCGGATGTTGGCGAAGGTGCCCCGCATCATCACCTCGTGGTTGCCCCGGCGCGAGCCGTAGGAGTTGAAGTCCCGCGGCTGGACCCCCTGCTCCTGCAGATACAGGCCGGCCGGGCTGTCGCGCTTGATCGAGCCGGCCGGCGAGATGTGGTCGGTGGTCACGCTGTCACCGAGCAGGGCGAGGACGCGGGCGTCCTGCACATCGCGTACCGGCTCGGGCCGGGCCGGCATGCCCTGGAAGTAAGGGGGCAGCCGCACGTAGGTCGAGCCCTCCTCCCATGCGAAGCGCTCGCCACCCGGCACCGGCAGGCCGTTCCAGCGCTCGTCCCCGGCGAACACCTCCCCGTAGCTGTGCCGGAACATGTCGGCGCGGACCGCCTCGCCGATCGTCCGGGCGACCTCCTGGGCGGAGGGCCAGATGTCGCGCAGGTAGACCTCTCTGCCGTCCGCGTCCTGACCCAGCGGGTCGCCCACGATGTCGATGTCCATCGTCCCGGCCAGGGCGTAGGCCACACAGAGCGGCGGTGAGGCGAGGTAGTTCATCTTCACGTCGGGGTTGATCCGGCCCTCGAAGTTGCGGTTGCCCGACAGCACCGACACGACCGCCAGATCGCCGTCGGCGACCGCCGCGGAGATCGGCTCGGGGAGCGGCCCGGAGTTGCCTATGCAGGTCGTGCAGCCGTAACCGACCAGGTTGAAGCCGAGCGCCTCCAGCGGCTCGGTCAGGCCGGCCCGGTCGAGGTACTCGGTCACGACCTTCGAGCCCGGGGCCAGCGAGGTCTTCACCCACGGCTTCGTCTGCAGCCCACGGGCGACGGCGTTGCGGGCGAGGAGGCCCGCGCCGATCATCACGGACGGGTTGGAGGTGTTGGTGCAGCTCGTGATCGCCGCGATCACGACGTGCCCATGGTCGATCTCGAACGTCTCGCCGTCGAGGCTGACCTGACGAGATGTGCCGTTGTGCGGAAGCGTCGCCCCGCCGACCCCGACGGCTGCGCCCGTCGCGACGGGGCTGGGATGGCCCGGCACCCCGTTGGCGGGCGGGTCCGAGGCGGGGTAGGACTCGGCGACCGCCTCGTCGAGGCCGTCGGACTGCTCCCCGTCGCTCGGCACGTAGTCGCAGAGGGCCCCCCTGAAGGAGTCGCGGGCCTCGGTCAGCAGCACCCGATCCTGGGGACGTTTGGGACCGGCGAGGCTGGGCTGCACGCTCGACAGGTCGAGCTCGATCGTGTCGGTGAAGGTGGGCTCCTCGGCCTGCTCGTCATGCCACATGCCCTGCTCCCGGGCGTAGGCCTCGACGAGCGCGATCCGCTCGGCCGAGCGGCCCGAGAGCTCGAGGTAGCGCAGCGTCTCGACATCGATCGGGAAGATCGCGCAGGTCGAGCCGAACTCGGGTGACATGTTGCCGATCGTGGCCCTGTCGGCGATCGGCAGCGCCGCGACGCCGGCGCCGAAGAACTCGACGAACATCCCCACCACCCCCCGCTCCCGCAGCATCTGGGTGACGGTCAGGACCAGGTCGGTCGCGGTCGAGCCCTCGGGCAGCTCGCCGTGGAGCTGAATCCCCAGCACCTGCGGGATCAGCATCGACATCGGCTGCCCCAGCATCGCCGCCTCCGCCTCGATGCCGCCCACGCCCCAGCCCAGCACCCCGAGGCCGTTGACCATCGTCGTGTGCGAGTCGGTCCCGACGAGGGTGTCGGGATAGGCCTGGGTCGGCTCCGAGCCGGCTCCCTCGCGGGAGAAGACGACGCGGGCCAGGTACTCGAGGTTGACCTGGTGCACGATGCCGGTGTCGGGCGGGACGACGGAGAAGTCGTCGAAGGCGCCCTGCCCCCAGCGCAGGAAGGCGTAGCGCTCCTGGTTGCGCTCGAACTCCCGCTCGGCGTTCACCCGGAAGGCGTCCCGGGTCCCGAAGGCGTCGACCTGGACGGAGTGGTCGATCACGAGCTCGGCCGGCGCCAGCGGGTTGATCCGGGCCGGGTCGCCCCCCATCTGCGCCATCGCGTCGCGCATCGCGGCCAGGTCGACGACGGCGGGAACGCCGGTGAAGTCCTGCATCAGCACGCGGGCCGGCGTGAAGGCGATCTCCTTGCTGGGCTGCGCCTTGGCGTCCCAGCGGGCGAGTGCCTCGATGTCGGCGGCCGTGACCGAGCCGTTGCCCTCGGTGCGCAGCAGGTTCTCGAGCAGCACCTTCAGGGAGAAGGGAAGCCTGGCCACGTCGAAGCGCTGCTGGAGCGCATCGAGGCGGAAGATCTCGTACTGGCGATCGGCAACCTGGAGCGTGGCCTTTGCGCCGAAGCTGTTATCCGACATGTTCGATCTCCCGGAGGTTCGCATCTCTACAGGGACGGCCCGCAGTCTCGCAGAGTCCTCCCGGCGATCCGGGTGAGGCGTCGTCTCGCGGCGTCCTGGCCGCGCCTCGGACGGTTCGGGCCAGTGGGCTAGCGGACCTGCTCGGAGGCGCGCGTCACGCGCCCCTTGCCCTGGCGCTTGGACCGCAGCAGCGCAGCGTCGCAGGCGGCCAGCAGCTCGTCGGTACCCATCGGAGCCTGCCACTGCGCGACGCCGACCGAGGCCGAGACGCCCTGGCCGCCCTCGTGGCCCGGCAGCTCGCGCAGCCGCTCCAACGCCCTGGTCGCCGCCGCGGCGGCGCTCGCCAGGTCGGCGTTGGGCAGGATCACGACGAACTCGTCGCCGCCGTATCGGGCCACCCGGTCAAAGGCCCTGAACTCGCCGACCAGCGCCCGCACGACCTCGCGCAGCATCGCGTCCCCGGCCGGGTGGCCGTGCTGATCGTTGACCATCTTGAAGTCGTCCAGGTCGATCAGCAGGCAGGACAGCGGTCCGCCGGTCCGCATCGCTCGCCCGATCTCCTCGTCCAGGCGCCTGCGCATGGCGCGGTGGTTCATGCAGCCGGTGACCGCGTCCGTGCCGGCCTCCGATCGAGCCCGGACGAGAGCGAGCGCCGTCGCGCCCTGCTCGACCAGCGTCCTGGCCAGATCGACTGACGACGATTCGTAGATGTCGGAGACCCTGCGGACGAGCATCACGACGGCGTCGACCTCGGAGCGCTCGATCACGGGCAGCAGCAGGGCGCAGCTCATCGCTCCCGTCTCGGTCAGGCGGGGGACGCTGGCGGCGAATTCCTCGGCGTCGGCGGCCAAGAAGGTGCGGCGGCTGCGCGCCACCCAGCTGACACCGGGCGGGCGCTCGGCGCGTGGCGAGAGGTAGCTGAGCCGCCCCTCCGCCTCGAACAGATAGACATCGACCAGGTCATCGGCCTGCCCGTTCCGGCCGAGGTGGTGAACGTGGACCTCCTCGGCACCCGGAACGCTCAGGAGCTCCCGTGCCAGGGCCCGGAAGATCGCGTCGGCGTCGGAATCGCCGTCGGCCAGCGCGCTCAGCCTGCGGATGCCCGAAAGCAGCTGCTGCATCCCCCCAGACGACGCAGAGGTATCCGTACCCGACACGACATCCATCCCCCCAATTTACGGTATCCGGCGGCGAGCGTGTGGCGAATGCCGAACTTCTTGCCTGCTCCCCACGCTGCGGGGGAATGGACGGTCTCGGCGCTCAGGAGCCGGCCGGCCCCCGCGAGAAGGCGGTGCGTGGGACGGCTCGAGAGCCGCCCCACGCGAGCAGCCTTGTCAGCCGAAGGTGACCGTCACGAAGGCGACCGAGGTCGCGTGGCCCTTCTTCGGCACGAACCCGACCCTCACCTTCGTCTTCAGCGGCCTGCCCTTGTTGGCCCCGGCAGAGGACAACGGCACCTGCAGCGAGGCCGCGTTGGAGGCATTGGAGAGGTGCCTGTAGACGGTGCTCAGGTTGCTGCCGCTGCCGCTGATGCGCCCGGCCGCGAACGTCTTGACGGTCAGGTAGGCGATGTTCCCGGCCGTCTTGTGGCCGACGATCCGCACACCGCAGCCGGACACCGAGATGATCGTGTTCTGTTTCGTCGTTTTGCCGCTCTGGGAGACGATCGTCGTGGGCATCACCAGCGGCTGCTCGCACAGATCACCGTACGATCCGAGCGCGCTGTGCGAGCCGACTGGCAGGTTGACCGTCACGCTCTTGATCGGGACATCGGGCGTCGAGGCGAACGTGGTGGTTGTGATGCCGTTCTTGATGTTGGTGTTGCCGGTCAGGATCACCCTTACGTGGCTGGCGCTTTCCACGACCAGGTCGAGGTCGGGGAACGAGGCGCCGGCGTGCGAGACGAAGATCGCCGCGCCCGTCAGCTTGCCCGGCAGCGTGGGCGTTTCCACCGTTGCGCCGCCCACGAACGCGCCGCTCGGGCATTTGTAGGGGTTGTTGGCGAACACCGACGCGATGCACGATTTGTTCAGCGTCGACAGTCGTGAGGGCAACTGCTTGGGCAGCTGGACCTTGACCGACTTGATGTTCGATTCACCGCTGGCCTGCGTGATCGTCGTCGTCAGGCCGGCGCCGTTGGACCGCGACGTCTTCGAGCTCGTCGAGGCCTTGAACGTCGGCTTGAACTTCAGGGCGCTGCAGTTTGTCAGGGCCGGGAACGCTGAGGTGAGGGTCTGCGTCCCGGTCACCGGGCCGTTGGTGAAGGTGAACCCGCTGAGCGTCGATGTCGTATTCATCGGCGTCGTGCAGCTGGTCGGGTTGAGCAGGAAGCCCTGCTTGTTGATCGAGACGGCGATGTTCTTGAGCCGCACCGGGATGCCCTTGACGATCCTGGGCAGTACGCTGTCGGCGATCACCTGGCCGGTCGTCGGGTTCACGTTGACCGACGCCCGCGTGACGACCGTGCCCAGGTTGAACGGGCCGGCCACAGCCGGCACCGCTATCGACATGCCATAGGGCGCGCCGTTGTACGAGGTGGTCAGGTAGACCGGGCCGTTGAACGTGTATGGCGTCGAACCGGCTCCCGCTTGGACCACCGCGGTGCCGATCTGACTCTGCGCCGAGCAGGTTCCGGCGGCGGCCTGCGGTTCGCCGCAGAGCGTCACCTTCGGGATTTCACCGACAAGGCCCGGCGGCAGTTCCGTCTTGACCTCCGAGACGTACTGGTTGCCGTCGTTGCGGGCCAGGGAGAACGTGTAGCTCGTGTGGCCGCCCGCCGTCGTCGTCTGGTTGGCAGTCGCTTGCGTCAGCGAGAACGGCAAGGTGGCCGCGCAACCGGTGACGTTGAATTCGAATGGATCGTTTTCGTCCGGGTGAGGCTGGGCTGTTGGCACGAACGTCGCCGACCCGTGGGCGGCGCCGCACACGAGCGGGTTGGCGACAGGGGCCAGCACGTTGCGTTCGAAGTGCATCACGATGCTGGTGAACGGTTGTTCCGGCGGACTGGTGAACACCGTTTCGAGCCGCCCCGTCGCTTCGTTCGGGATCACGTGGGCAACGAGACGGACGGACACGTTGAACTGCGACTGCGGAGAGTTCGCGACCACGTACATCGTGTACGGAGGGCCTGTGATGGTGCCGGACGCGGGTGCACCGAGGTACACGCTACCGGTCAGCGAGCCATTCGGCAGAGTCGGAACGTTGAGGCTCACCGTTGCGATTTTGGAGCCGGCGGGACAGGCCACACCGAAGGCTTCTGTGAACTTTTCGGTGCCTTCAACTTCGTTCGCCTGGGCCGGTGTACATGCTTCCAGGCCGTGCGCGGCGGACGGGTTCAGGGTCATGCCTTCGGGGAGGGTGAACGACGCGCTCCTGACCTGGGAGGTGTCCCTTTTTCCGGGTTCGTGCACCTCAGAGGCTTCGGCTGTGAATTCCGTCGGCTGGTCATTGGCGAAGTTGGCCGGCGAGAAGGCGAAGTTGACAGGAAATCCGAGCGCTTCGCAACCTTCGAGTTCGATTCCTTTGGGCGGCACGTAGCTTTTCGTCTTCGGTTCGCCGCCGACATCGGTCAGTGTGATCGCCGTGATCAGGTTCGCTTCATTTTTACACGTCGTCGGGTTCGTGATGAAGTCTCCGGCACCGACTTCGCCTTTTTCGTTGATGTTGCCTTTGAACACTAGCCGCGAGCTCAGGAGCGGGAGTTCAGGGCTGACTTCGATTTCGAAGTAGTCGTGGTAGTCGCCGAGGTCGGTGCCTCGGGGCTGCTTTCCCCATTCAACGTTCCCGTTGATGATCGTGTGGGCGAAGAGACCCGGGTGGCCCAGCAGTTCCAGTGGGATTGCGACGCCAAATTTCGAGGCCCAGCCTTCTCCCGGGGCGAGGTCGTAGACAGTGCCTTCAAGTGGCACGTCTTTGTTCAATTCGGGTATGTAGACCACCACGTGGTTCACCCCGATCACCGAGCCCGCGGGGCATTTCGGTTCGAGGAACACGCCTTTCGCTGCTTCGGCGCCGAATTCGGCGGACGTGCACCGTGCGGGCGCGAACGGGTTTGTGGCGAGGCCGGGCGCGACGTCGGTGCGAATGTGGTCAACGAGCTTCGTCGGGTCGAACGGGAGTTTCCCGACCCCCACAGGCCAGAAACCGGCCGGATATTCTTCGCCGGGGGCGCCTTCCGAGGCCACCTTGAAGGTGGTTACGCCGTACGGCACGCGTCCGCCGGCTTCGGTGAAGCCTTCGGCTTTGGCTTTCGCGAGTCCGGGTTCTTCGGGGAAGAAGAAGGGAGCCCCTGTGGAGGCGCATTCCGGGGATGCCTGCTTGCAGTTGACCGCAGCGAACTTTTCGATCCCGAAGGCCTGGGCCGCTGCGGGGAGAGCGACCGCCGCCAGCACGCCGCAGATCAACGACAGGACCCAAACCCGAGCGTGCACCCTCATGCGAACCTCCCTATAGGACCGGTAAAGCACTCTATCCCTCTGGACTCCGACAGCACGGAAAAGTTGCGTATCTCGACGGCCGTATTAGACGGGGATCCCGATAGTCCTTCCGCGGCCCACACGTCCTCCCCGACGCGTACGAGCGGTTTCAGACGCTAGACGGGGTCTCGGACGCCACCGGCGTCCCGAACCCCACGCGCAGCTTGGCCCCGCCGTCGGGCGCGTTGAGCGCCTCCGCGAAGCCCCCGCAGGACTCGGCGGCCTGGCGCACGATCGCCAGACCCAGCCCGGAGCCGGGCTGGCTGCGGGCCGCCTCGGCCCGGTAGAAGCGATCGAACACGAAGGGCAGATCGGCCTCCTCGAAGCCTGGCCCGTGGTCGCGCACGCTCAGCACGCCGTCGTGCAGACCGATCTCGACGACCCCGCCCGGCGGGCTCCACTTGCGGGCGTTGTCCACCAGGTTCGAGACGGCCCGTCCGATGCGGTCGGCCGGGCCGGTGACGACGGTCGGCTCGAGGTCGAGCTCGAAGCTGACCTCGCCGCGCCGCCGCGCGCTGGTCACGGCGGCCCGCACCACGTCGTCCAGGCTGACGTCGTCCAGCGCGTCCGGCGGCTGCGCCCCGCGGGCCAGCTCGACCACGTCGCCGACCAGCGCGGTCAGGTCGTCGAGCTCGGCGATGATGTCCTCCCGCAGGCTCGCCTCGTCCTCCGCCGGCAGGCGGTCGGCCTCTGCCAGCACCTGGATGTTCGCCCGCAGCGAGGCGATCGGCGTGCGCAGCTCGTGGCTGGCATCGGCGATCAGGTGGCGCTGCGCCGAGACCGAGCGCTCGAGCGCGTCGAGCGTCGCGTTGAAGCTCTCCGCCAGCCGCCCCAGCTCGTCGCGCCCCGAGACCTCGAGCCGGCTGGACAGGTCGAGGCTTCCGGTCAGCGACTCGGTGCGGGCGGTGAAGCGCCCGATCGGCGCCAGCGCCGTCCGCGCCACCACCGTCCCCAGCAGGGCCGCGAGCACGATCCCGCCGGCGCCGATCAGGGCGAGGATGAGCAGCAGGCGGCTGAGCTCGTGTTCGACCTCGCTCAGGGGTCGGGCGACCATCACCGCTCCGCCCCGCGCCGTGGCGGTCGTCAGCACGCGCAGCTCGACCCCTTTGACGCTCCTGTCAGTCAGGGTGCTGCCGGTCCCCGCGGCGGCGATCGTGCGGTCGGACGCGCTCACCGGGATCTGGGCCGGAGAGCTGCCCTGTCCGCCCGGCACGAACACGCTTCCCGACGTGGAGATGAACTGCACGTAGCCCGAGGCGGCACCGAACGGCGCCGGCTCGACCCTGCCCGGGAAGCGCCCGAAGCCGCCCGCTCCCGGACCGGGCCCGCCATAGCCCTGCGGTGGGTGGAAGTACGAGCCGCCGGTTCCGCCGGCCCCTCCCGGCGGCGCCCCCGGCCCCGCCAGGGCGCGGGCCCGGCCACGCAGCTGGCTGTCCACTTCGCCGCGCAGGTCCGAGCGAACCGCCACATAGAGCCCGATCGCGGCCGCCAGCACCGCCAGCGCCACCGACAGGCTGGCCACCGCGGCGATTCGCATCCGCAGCGTCACGGCACTCCCGGTCAGGGCTCCCGCAGCGCGTAGCCGACGCCGCGCACCGTGTGGATCAGGTTCCGCGCCCCCGCATCCTCGAGCTTGCGGCGCAGGTAGCCGACGTACACGCGCAGCGCGTTCGAGGTCGGCCCGAAGTCGTAGCCCCAGACGCGATCGTAGATCAGGCTGTGGGGCAGCACGCGGCGCGGGTTCAGCATCAGCAGCTCGAGCAGCTGGTACTCCGTCCTGGTCAGCTCGACGAAGCTCTCGCCGACCCGGACGCCGTGGCGCTCGGAGTCCAGTGTCAGCTCGGCGAAGGACAGCGCTTCGCCGCTCGCCTCCGGTTTCGCCCGGCGCAGCAGCGCCCGCAGCCGCGCCTTCAGCTCGCCCACGTCGAACGGCTTGATCATGTAGTCGTCCGCCCCCACGTCGAGGCCGTCGATCCGGTCGGAGACCGTGTCGCGGGCCGTCAGCATCAGGATCGGCACTCGGTTGCCCAGCAGCCGCACCCGCCTGCAGACCTCGAGCCCGTCGACGCCGGGCAGGCCGACGTCGAGCACGACCGCGTCGGGGACCGACTGAGCGATCTGCTCCAGCGCCTGCTCGCCGTCCTCGGCGGGCTGGACCTCGTACCCGGCCAGGCTCAGCGCGCGACGCAGGGCGTCCCGCACCGCCCGGTCATCGTCGACCACAACGATCCTCACAGCTTGATTCTTACGTGCCCAGGCGCGCCAGCTCGGCCGCCCGGCCCCGGCAGTCGTAGAGGGTGGCCGACCGCGTGGAGGATCCGCCTCCCGACCCGCTCGTCGCGCTGATCGTCGGCGTGACCCGCTGACAGGCCTCGGCCGCAGCCGCGATCGCCGCTCGGGAGCCCGCGCGGCTGTCGCCCGGGAGCCCCCTGCCGAAGCCGCCGCCGACGCCGCCCGTTTCTTCGTCGAGCACCCAGCGGATCTTGCCCGCGGCAACCTCCTGCGCCAGCCAGGAGATGCTGACGTCGCTCTCGCGGCCGGAGAACCCGCCGATACCGGCGACGTTCGCGCGCTGGCTGATGATCGCCTGCGCGGCGCCGGACTGGCTGGAGACCGCGATCGTGCCGCCGCCATGCGCCTTGACGTAGGCGAGGATCGTCGAGCTGATCGAGCCGCCGAACCCGCCCGGCCCGCCCGCGCCGCCGGCCCGCCCGCCGAAGCCGCCACGCGCTCCGCCCGCCGGCCCGGCGCCGCCGAAGCCTCCCGCGATGCCGGCGCCGCCAGGGGGCGGCCCGCCGATCGCGCCCGGAGGCCCGCCCGCGCCCGGGCCCGACGGTCCACCCGCGCCGCCCGCCGAGCCGGCGCCGGTGGCCGGGCCGCTGCCGAACAGCTGCAGCCCGCCGCCCGCGCCCGGGCGTCCGGCACCTGCCCGCCCGCCCGGACCGCCGAAGCCGCCGGCCGACTGGACCGAGGCGGGGCCGCCTTCGGGGAACGTGCCGCTGGTCGCGTGGCCCAGCGTGTCGAAGGCCCACACCGACGGCGCCACCAGCAGCATCGCAAGCGCCGCCGTCACCGCGACGATGCGGACGGGGCGATCGGAGAGGGCGAGCAGCGCCAGGGCCGCCAGGGCGCCGACCACGATCAGGACCGGAGCGAGCCAGGTCAGCTGGCCCGGGTAGTCGCCCAGCACGGCGAGCTCGCCGGCCACGCCGGCCACGATCGCCAAGGGGCCGACGATCCGGGCGTAGGCGCCGCCCTTGATCAGCTGGGCCGCGCCCGCGCCGACGAGCGCCGCGATGAAGGGCGCCAGCAGCGATACGTAGTAGGGGTGGAAGATCCCGCTGGCGAAGCTGAACAGCAGCGCCGTGACCGCGAACGCCCCGCCGACCGCGATCAGCCAGCCGCTGCGCCGATCGGAGCGGCGCAGCCTTGTCAGCACCAGCAGGCCCAGCCCGCTGAGGAGGGCGAAGCCCAGCAGCCAGCCGGCCTGGCCGCCCAGCGCCGAGTTGAGCAACCGCAGCGGCCCGGTCGATCCGCCGAACATGTTGCCGGCGGTGCCGCCCGGGCCGCCGGCCTGGCCGTCGACGCGGCCGACGCCGTTGTATTCGAAGATCAGGGACAGCACCCTGTTGTCGCTGGTGCCCGAGATCCAGGGCCGATCCGCCGCCGGGGTCAGTTCGACGAGTGCCGGCCAGGCGCCACCGACCAGGAGCATCGCGCCGCCACCGACCAGCAGCTGGCGGAACGCGTGCCAGCGCCCGCGGGCGGCCGGAGCGACCCACAGCCATGCTGCCGCGATGCCCGGCACCACGGTCAGCGCGACCCCCATCTTGGTCTCGAAGCCCAGGCCCACGCAGACTCCCGCCAGCGCCAGCCAGCGGGTCCGTCCGTCTTCGAGCGCCCGCACCGCGCACCACAGGGCGGCCACCGAGCAGAGCACCAGCAGCGCGTCGGGGTTGTTGTGACGCGAGATCGCGACCGTGATCGGCGTGAGCGCCAGGGCGAGCCCCGCGACCAGGCCGCCGACCCTGCCGAAGCGGCGGCGCACCAGGTCGTAGACGAGCCCGACGCCGGCCATCCCCATCAGCGCCTGCGGCACCAGGATGCTCAGCGAGTGGTAGCCGAACACCCGCACCGACAGGGCCTGCACCCACAGCGCCAGCGGTGGCTTGTCGACCGTCATCACGCCGCTGCGGTCCAACGAGGCGAACAGGAAGTCGTGCCAGCTCGTGCTCATCGAGCGAACGGCCGCGCTGTAGTAGTCGTTGGCGAAGCCGTTGCGGCTCAGCGCCCACAGGTTGAGGATGCCGGCCAGCACGAGCAGCGCGACCAGCTCCGGGCGGGGACCCCTGAGCGCGAGCAGACGGGCCTTCGCCCGCGACGCCCAGACACCGCCGACGCTCACTCCCGGCGCCGCCGGCGAGGCGGCCGAACCGGTCTCCAACGAGTAGCTCATCGCGCCAGCATCGCCGCCCCCCGTAGGAGCAGCCTTTGTGGATTGTCAGAGTTTCGTAAGCGCCCCAGGTGATTCCGCGCCGTGGAATCGACCCTCTAGTCGATCAGGCGACGGCCCAGCTGCGAGATCGCCAGCCGCCACATCAGCAGGGCGAACGCGATCAGCACGGCGGCGTTGCCGAGGTCCGCGGAGCCGAGGTTCTCGAACGAAGCATCCCGGACCAGCTGAACGCAGTGGTACAGGGGGTTGAACTCCGCGATCGTGTGCACCGGCCCCGGGAGCTGGGAGATCGGGAAGAACGTGCCGGCAACGAGGAACATCGGCGTCAGCACCGCGCTGGTGACGTAGTTGAAGTTGTCGATCGTCTTGGCGACCGCGGCGATCGTGACGCCGAAGGAGGCGAAGCCGAAGCCCGTCACGAAGCCGATCAGCGGCACCAGCAGCATGCCGGCCGTGGGCTGCAGCCCGAAGAAGAAACCGACCACCAGCGGCGCCAGGCCGTAGACCCCGGCGCGGACCGAGATCCACAGCACCTCGGCCGTGATCAGCTCCTCGACGTCGACCGGCGCAGCCAGCACCGCGTCGTAGGTGCGCTGGAACTGCCAGCGCACGAACGTGTTGAACATCCCCGGGAAGGCCGAGGAGAACAGCACCGCCGTCGCGACCACTCCGGTGGCGACGTACTGCACGTAGTTGACATGGCCGATCGGGTGGACCAGCGCGCGGAATCCCAGTCCGAAGGCGAGCAGGTAGATGGTCGGCTGCACGACCGAGGAGAACGTGGTCGCCTTCCAGTAGCGCCCGAATATCGACACGTCGCGACTCATCACTCCAGCCAGCGCGGCCGGTTCGAGCCGGCCTATCCTGCGCGACTCGGGCGGACGCGGAGCCTCGACCGTCTGTGCAGGCGAGCTCACTCGATCTCCTCGCCGGTCAGGGCGACGAAGGCATCCTCGAGGTTGGCCGGTCGCCGTATCCCCTCGGGGGCCAGGCCGTCGAGGTCCTCGGCGCGCAGCAGCGCGATCGCCGGCCCGGTCCGGCGACTGGGCCAGCCGTTCTCGACCGCCTGCCGCCCGATCGCAGCGAGCTCCTCCGGCGGGCCGTAGACCTCGAGCACGTGCTCGCCCGCGTGGGCCGCGACCAGCTCGGCCGGCGTGCCCTGCGCGATGATCCTCCCGGCCGACATCACCGCGACCGTGTCGGCCAGGCGCTCGGCCTCCTCGATGTAATGGGTGCTCATCAGCAGCGTCACCCCCTGTGCGCGCAGGCCGTCGATCAGCGACCACAGCTCCTGGCGGATCTGCGGGTCGAGCCCGACGGTCGGCTCGTCGAGCAGCACCAGGCGCGGGCCGTGGATCAGGCCGCGCGCGACCAGCAGCCGCCTGCGCATGCCGCCCGAGAGCTCTTTGACGATCGTGTCGGCCCGCGGCAGGAGATTGGCGATCTCCAGGGCTCGGCGGACGGCCGCCTCGCGCTCGTTCCTGGGCACGCGGTACAGCCGGGCGAAGACCGCCAGGACCTGGCGGCAGGTCAGCTCGACGTCGAGGTTGTCCAGCTGCGGAACGACCCCCATCTGCAGCCGCGACTGCTTGGATTCACGAGGCAGCTCGTACCCCAGCACCGAGATCTCACCCTCGTCGGCCAGGGCCTGGGCGGTCAGCATCCGCATCGTCGTCGACTAGCCCGCCCCGTTCGGCCCGAGCAGCCCGAAGCAGACGCCCGAGGGCACCTCGAGATCGAGCCCGTCGACGGCGACGATCTCCCCGTAGCGCTTGAACACGCCGCGCAGCGAGATCGCCGCGCCCTCAGCCACCTGGTCCTCGCGCCGGCTCACGACCGACACTGTACGAGCCGCCGCGACCCCGTATGGGCTGATGTCGATCCCGCGCCGCGGCAAGTTCGGACGCAGGTCCATATCGCCACGACGCCGCGTCGGGCACCCTGACGGTGTTGATCAACGACGAGGGAAGCGAGGCATGCCGTCAAGAGCCCCCCAGATCGTCGCCCTCGGCGGCGGCGGCTTCTCGATGGAGAAGGATGGCTCGCTGCTGGACGACTACGTCCTCTCGCTGCTCGACTCGCCCCGCCCGCGGGTGTGCTTCCTGCCCACCGCCTCGGGCGATGCCGATCACTACGTCGTGCGCTTCTACCGTCGCTTCTCGCCAGGCTGCGAGGCGAGCCATGTCTCCCTGTTCCGGCGCGACCAGGGCACGGGCGGCGTCGAGGACGACCTCGCCGCGCACCTGCTCTCCCAGGACCTGATCTACGTCGGCGGCGGCAACATGCTCAGCATGCTGGGCGCCTGGCGAGCCCACGGGCTCGACTCGATCCTGCGCAAGGCCTGGCGTCGCGGAATCGTGATGTGCGGCCCGTCGGCCGGCTCGCTGTGCTGGTTCGAGCAGGCGCTCAGCGCGTTCCACGGCGCCCCCAGGCCGGTCCGCGGTCTCGGCCTGCTGCCGTACTCGAACTGCGTGCACTATGACGCCGAGCCGGCCCGCCGCGAGGAGTACCAGCGCGCCATCGCCGACGGCATGAGCGCCGGATTCGCCGTCGAGGACGGCGTCGGCCTGCACTTCCGGGGCACCTGCCTGGAGCGGGTCGTCAGCTCACGGCCCGACGGTCGCGCCTTCATGGTCGAGCGGCACAGGCGTCGCATCCGTGAGGCGCCGCTGGAGATCGAGTACCTCGGCCGGCGGCCGGCGGGGCGAGCCCCCGCAGCCGAAGCCACGCTGCGCGAGACGGTGGCAGCGTGACCGGACCGGCACAGGCCCGAGGGATCGTGCCGCCGGAGGAGCGAACGATCTTCGCGATGGGCGGTGGCGGCTTCACGATGGAGCCGGCGAACCCGCTGCTCGACGACTACGTGCTTTCGCTGCCCGACTCGCGCGAACCGCGGATCCTGTTCCTGCCCACCGCGTCAGGCGACACGACACCCCACATCAACGCCTTCAAGGAGCGCTTCAGCGGCCGCACCTGCGTGTCCGAGCACCTGTCCCTGTTCCGGCTGCACGAGACCAGACGCCCGCTGCGCGAGATGGTGATGGAGCAGGACATCCTCTATGTGGGCGGCGGCTCGATGCGCAACCTGCTGGCGATCTGGCGGGCGCACGAGCTCGACACGATGCTGATCGAGGCTTGGGAACGGGGCGCCGTGCTGGCCGGGTTGAGCGCCGGCGCGATGTGCTGGTTTCACTCCGGGCTGTCCTGCTCGAGCGGGCCTCCCGAGCCGATCGAGGGACTCGGCCTGCTGGCCGGGTCGCTGACGGTCCACGCCGACGGCGAGCCCGAGCGCCTGCCGATCTGGCTCGCCCGCGTCCGCGAGGGCACGATGCCGGGTGGGTGGGCGCTGGACGACGGCGTCGGCCTGCTGTTTCGCGGGCACACACTCGACCGCGTGGTCAGCTCGCGCCCCGGCGCGGAAGCGCAGCACGTCGATGCGATCGCCGGCGAGCTGGTCCGCCGCCGCATCCAGCCCGACCTGCTTGGCAGCCGCGCCAGCGATCCGCTCGGAGGCTACGACGAGGCGGTCGAGGAGCTACGCCGCGTGCACCGGCTGCGGCGCGGCAGCGGACGCCGCGGATGAGATCCTCCCGCGGCCGCCGCCGCGCAGGCGCCTGAGCGGCGCCTCCCCGCGCCGGGGATAGGCTGGCGCGATGCCGAGGACTCCCCGTCCGCTGCGCCGCCGGTGAGCCCGGGAGGGGTGCTGCTGGCACCCGACGCCTTCAAGGGGACGATGTCCGCCGCCGAGGTAGCCGCCGCGCTCGCTCGGGGTCTGCGTGCAGCGGGCGTGCGGGCCGAGGAGTGCCCGGTCGCGGACGGCGGCGAAGGGACGATCGACGTCCTGCTCGAGTCGCTCGGGGGTGAGGAGCGCACGGCGGCATGCAGCGATCCGCTCGGACGGGCGATCGAGGCGCGCTGGGCCTGGCTCGCGAGCTCGGGTGATGCGCTGGTCGAGATGGCGAGGGCGTCCGGTCTCGCGCTGCTCGCGCCCGGCGAGCGCGACGCCGAGGCGGCCAGCAGCGCGGGAACCGGCGAGCTGCTGCTGGCGGCCCGGCGTGCCGGCGCAGGCCAGACGACCCTGGCGATCGGCGGAACCGCGACGAGCGACGGAGGCGCCGGGGCTCTGGCCGCGATCGAGGCCGGCGGCGGGCTGGGCGGCATGCGCCTCGTGCTGGCCTGCGACGTCCAGATCCCGTTCGAGCTGGCCGCCGAGGTGTTCGGGCCCCAGAAGGGCGCCTCGCCCGCCGCCGTGGCGAGGCTGACCCGCCGACTTCACGAGCTGGCCGCGCGCTTTCCCCGCGACCCGCGCGGGCGCCCGATGGGCGGTGCCGGAGGAGGCCTGGCGGGCGCGCTGTGGGCGGTTCACGGCGCCGAGCTGCGCAGCGGCTCCCGCTACGTCCTCGACGCGCTGGGCTTCGACTCGCGCCTGGACCGCGCCGCCGCGGTGGTGATCGGAGAGGGCCGCCTGGACGAGCAGTCCCGTCACGGCAAGGTGACGGGCGAGATCATGCGCCGGGCGCGGGCACGGCGCATCCCTGTGCATGCGATCGTCGGCAGCGTCGAGCCCGGCGCGGTGCGGCGCCACTGGGGCGGGCTCGCCTCGCTGCAGCTCGCCGGCTCGCCCGAGGAGCTGGAGCGCGCGGCCGCGAGCCTGCCGGGTGTCTAGTGTCTCGGCGATGGCCAGCCCGCCCTCAGGCGCCCAGTTCGAGATCTCCAGCGGCGCCCAGCGCGCCACGATCGTCGAGGTGGGCGGCGGGATCCGCGCCTATTCCGTTTCAGGCCGGGACGTGCTCGAGCCATACGACATCGAGCAGATGTGCGACGGCGCCCACGGCGCCGTGCTGATCCCCTGGCCCAACCGGGTCGGCGACGGCCGCTACAGCTTCGACGGCAGCGAGCATCAGCTCGACCTCAGCGAGCCGGTCCGGCACAACGCCATCCACGGTCTGCTGCGCTGGGTCCCCTGGCGCGCGCTCGAGCACGACGCGGACCGCCTCGTGATGGGCACGCGCCTGCACCCCCGGCCCGGATACCCCTTCGACCTGGACGTCACCGTCGAGTACCAGCTCGGCGCGCCGGGCCTGACCGTGGCCACCACGGCAAGGAACCTCGGCGCCCTCAGCTGCCCCTACGGCGCCGGACAGCACCCCTACCTCTCGCCCGGCTCGGCCCCGCTCGACGACTGCGTCCTGCAGCTCCAGGCCGGAACGCTGATCGTGACCGACCCCGACCGCGGGCTCCCCTGTGGCAGCTCGCCCGTGCAGGGAGGCCCGCTCGACTTCGCGACGCCCCGCCGTCTGGGCGAAGTGCAGATCGACGATCCGTTCACCGACCTGCGCCGTGACGGCGAGGGCCGCGCCCGGGCGCGGCTGACCGCGCCCGACGGGAGCTGCGTCGAGCTGTGGGTCGACCAGCGCCACACGGTGCTCCAGGTCTTCACAGGCGACACGCTGACGCCGGAGCGACGCCGGAGCGGCCTGGCGGTGGAGCCGATGACCTGCCCGCCCGACGCCTTCCGCAGCGGCCAGGATCTGATTCGCCTCGGCCCGGGCGAGACCGTTCGCTCGGTCTGGGGAGTCGCGCTGGCGGGTTGAGCGCGGGACCTGGGCCGGGGCCGCACGCCGTGCGAGCCGAGGTGGTGGTAGAAGTGCCCGATGTCCGCCGCCCTGTCGCCCACGGCCGAGCTGCGCGCCCGTCGCGAGGCGATCGTGCGCGAGCACATGGAGTCGGAGAACCATCACGACTTCGACACGACGATTGGCACGTTCTCCCACCCCCGCTACGAGATAGTCCCCACCGGCGACGTGTACGACGGCGAGGCTGCCGTCCGCGCCTATTTCGCCGAGACCCGGGGCGCCTTCCCGGACCAGCGCAACGAGCTGGTCTCGCTGCGCCATGCCGACGATGCCGTGATCGTCGAGTTCGACCTGCTGGGCACCCACCTGGGACCGCTGCGCTCATTGCCGCCGACGGGACGGTCGTTTCGCGCCCGGGTGACCGCCTTCTTCATCTTCGACGAGGAGCGGATCGTCTGCGAGCGCGTCTACTTCGACCAGCTGACGATCATGCGGCAGCTGGGGGTCGCCCACGATCCCGCCTCACTGGCCGGGCGTGTCTCGACGCTGATCAGCCACCCGCTGACGATCGGCCGCGCCCTGATCGCGGCGCGCCGCGGCCGCAGGCCCGAGCGCAGCTGAAGCAGCTCACGGCGAGTCGGGCCCGTCCAAATGCCGAAGCGCTGGTCCCGGGGCTTCAGGCATGACGATCGGCTGCCGAAGGTGCCTGCATGCTCATACCCCCCATCAGGACCACAGCGCGAGGCGGCGAGGAATGCAAGCGGCTCGCCTGACGATCAAGCAGACCGCCACGGGCTACTGGACGGTGCAGCGCGGCGGCATCCAGCTGGCCGGGGCGATGACCCGCACCGCGGCGGAACGCGAGCGCGACCTGCTGCTGCGCCTGAGCCTCAGCCACACCCGGCGCGCGGGCAGCCGCGCCGCCCTCAAGTCCTGAGAGCCGACGGCGACGGCGGGCGAGTGCCCCCACCGAGCCGGGCCGATCGGCCTCCACGCCCCCTGAACAGGCGTCCAAGATCGGGCTCGCCCGCTACAGGAGCACGGCCGTCGTCCGAAAAGCACGACATAGCCTGCCCGAAAAGGGCAGCCCAACTGCCCGACAAGGACAACGAGGAAAAAGCACTCACAGCAGTTCCCTCGAAGGAAAACGGCGAGCACAAGGAGCTTTCTCAGATGTACGGACAGGAGACCCACATGGCCAGGACGCGCCGGACGCGGCAGATCGAGCGGCCCAGGCTCGTAGCCGAGATGAACACCCTGGCCCGCCTCCGAGGCAGCCAGGAGGATCGCCCGATGCGCTGCGTCTCCTCGGGCTACCTGTCCGGCGGCGGCTCGTGCCCGGAGACGATCCCGGCAGGCGTCGTCGAGGCCGCCTGGGCACGGGAGCTCGACCAGGCTGCGGCACGTGAGAGCCGCTTCTTCAACTTCGCGTGGCAGGGCACGGTATGGCTGGCCTTCGGCCTGGCCGACGGACAGATCAGGGGCGTGTACTGCCCCACCCACCGTGCCGAACGCGACGCCCGAACGGCCGGCTGCGAGGCCGAGGAGTCCGCGCAGCCGGCACGGGTGGCGGCGGCTTGACGGGGCGTGCCGCGGCGGCACGCCCCAGCCGCGACGGTCGCCTCCGATCAAGGCGTGCCGGCGGCACCCCGAGCACTCCTGACGCCGAGCTACGTGGCGCCGTAGCCGAGCAGGGCGAAGTTCTTCAGCGCGCTGTCGACGGAGCGCTCGGCGCTTTCGACTTCGCCTCGCTCCGAGTCGTATTCACCGACGCTTTCGGTGCGCGCAGCTTCAGCCAGGATGCCGTAGGCGTGGCCGGCACCGGCCAGCGCCGAGACGAGGGCCGTCTGGGCCGCCACTGCGGGCTGGGGAGGTTCGAGGGCGCCCGCGGCCTTCGCGGCCGCTGAGAAGCGACTCGCCAGGGCGGCGGCCGGTTCGGCGACGGAGGTGGCCGAGCTGCTGTGGCTCATATCCGTTCGCGCCTGCACCCGCGCGCTGTCGAGCGCGGTGACGATCGCGGCGAGGCTGCCGGCGTAGGTCGGTTCGGGGGTGATGCTCGGCGCGGCGGCGCCGACCAGCGTGAGCCCCGAGACGATTCGCTCGCATTGCTGGCTTTGCGGGCTCGGCGCCGAGGGCGAGTAGCAGGCGAGCAGCCGCGGGGGGGCGCTGGTCGCCGGAATCACGTACAGCTCGAACGTGCCCTGGTAGCCGGGCAGGTCCAGATTCGTGTAGCGGTAGGCCTGCGCAGACAGAAGCGAGACGACTTCGGCTCGCGGGGTTCCGTGCAGCCGCGCCAGGAAGGCCGCGGGCAGCGGGCTTGGTTCGGCCGCCGGCAGCACGCCGCTGATCAATCCGGTCCCCGAGGTCCCGCGCGGGATCAGCCCGACGGTGTGCGTCAGGGTGAGTCCGGGGATCGTGCCGGGAACGGCAGCCTGTTCCCAGCCGATCGGGTATTCGAGCAGCAGTCCCGAGCCCGAGGCGAGCCGTGCCTGCCCGCCGAGGTCCTGATGGGAGGCCGTGCTGGTCGAGACGTGATGGCTCCCTGCCAGGTAGCCGAGCACAGCCGCCAGCACGAGGGCGACGATCAGGATCGGATGGACGACACGGGCGGGAACGTCCATGCGCCTATTCCGAGCTTTCGAAGGTGGTTCCCGAGCCCGAGCTCGAGCCCGAGCCGGACGACCCGGAGCTCGGCGTCGGCGCGGGGGCGGGAGCGCTGACGGGCGGGGACCTGACGACGGGAACGACCGGAGGCGCCGTCGGCGCCGGCGTCGGGGCGGGGGTCGTGGGTACGGCGGGCGCCGTGACCGGCGCGCTGGCCCGCGGCGGAGTGGCGGGGGCCGAGGAGGTTTCGTGCGGGGCCGCCACATGCGTTTCGGGCGGTGCGCTCGCCACGCCGACGTCGATCTGTGGGGCCGCGGCGAGCGACGACGGCACCGGGCTCGGGACGGCGGGAAGGCTCGGGGGAGCCTGTTCGGCACCGGAGCCTGCGCTCGTGGCCCTGGTATGGCCGATCGCGAAGGCAGCGCCGAACACGGCGAAGAGCGCGACGATCATCGTGACCAGCCTCAGGCCCGCGGGGCGGCGGCTGCGGATACCGCGGACACGGCGTCGCTCGATCGGTTGGGTGCTCATTGCGTCGGACAGGCCATCAGCTTGCTGGTCGGACTGAGGCAGGTGTCGAATCGCACCGGAAGCTTCCCGCGCCGGGGGGTCAGACGCGTGTACTTCCCGATCTGTTCGGGTTTGGTGACGAGGATTTCCAACACGTCTCCTGCCCGCAGCGGCCGCTCGAAGCGCGGGAAGCCGAGCAGCTCGGTGCCGGCCCCGTGGTGCTGACCCACGCTGGCGAGCCGGCTGGTCGACGTGGACTTCGCGCCGTGTCCCGTGATCCGCACCGTAACGCGCGCTCCGAGCGGTGCGGTCACCGTCAGGACACTGAGCCGGACGCCTGCGGCCGTCTCAGACCCGGCGATCCGCACGATCGGGAATGGCTGCATCACCGACAGGGCGTGGTGGCGGACGTCGATCGTCTCGGTTGCGACGCTGGTGCGCCCCGCCGCGTCGACGATCTGGAGTCGCACGACATGCGGTCCATCCTTCGCGAAGGATGTCGTGAGCACCGGGCCACCGCTGTGCAGAGCTTCCGTGCCGGTCAGGCCCCAGGCATAAGCGGAGATCGGGCTGCCCGGATCCGTCGAGGTCGAGACCAGCGACACGGGTTCGCCCACCGCCGGTGTCGCCGGGAACCACTGGAAGGAGGCCTTCGGCGGCGGAGGGGGAGGCGGCGCGGCGAGCGTGAACGGGACCGGGGCACTCGAGCCGAGGTTGCCCGCTGTGTCGGTCTGCTCGGCTCGCAGGGTGTAGCTGCCTGGACCGAGCCCCGCCAGGTCTCCCGCCCAGCTGCCTTCGTGCGACTGCACTTCGATCGCCTCCACGGGCGTCCCTTCGGCGATCGCACCTGAGTAGACCTGGACCGTGACCGCGGGGAGGTCTCCTTCCGCGGTGCCAGCCGATCCGCTGACCGCGACGGGCTGTTCGGTCGTCGCGGCCCCAGGCGTCGGCGAGTCGATCGCGACCTGCGGTGCAGTGGTGTCGACACGGAAGGTGACGGCGCCCGGTTCGGGCTCCGGTTCTTCGGGAAAAAGGCTCCCGGGCGAAGCTTCGGCGGTATAAGTGCCGTCCGGCAGCGGCAGGCTCAGTTCTTCGACCAGCCAGGTCGGACTGGGTTCCCATTCGGTGCTGCGCTGCTCGATGTCCGGACCGGCAAGACTCGAGCCTTCGTGGACCGTGACCGTGATCGGCTCGAGCAGCTGGAGTTCTTCTCCCGCCGGCCCTTCGACGCGGCCCGTGAACAGAGGTGTGTTGTCGTTTGTGACGCTCCCCGCCGCGGGGTTCGTGATCACGATCTTGGGTACCGGGGCCACAGCTCGAGCCTGACCGCTGAGCATCGACCAGGCAAGAAGCGTGGAGGCGGCGAGCACCGCCGGCCGGACGACGCGCGACCAGTGGGAGGAGCGCTCGGCATTCAGGCTGGGCATTCGACTGGCGTCAGGTTGGTGGCTTCCAGACATGCGTCGCTGCGTACCGGCAACTTGCCCCGTCGGATCGCGAAGCTCGTGTATTTGCCGATCTGTCCGGCTTTCGAGATCCGTATCTCCAGGACGATCCCGGGAGCGAGCGAGCGCTCCAGAGCCGGGAACGTCAGCGGTGCGGCGGCGGACGCCTTGGCCTTGGACTTCGGGATGATCCTGGAGACCGATCGGAGCGGACAGCCCTTGCCCGTGCAGCTGATCCGCACGCTGGCTCCCGCCGGCGCCTGCACGCTCAAGACCTTGAGACGGACTCTGCCCACGGTGCGTGTGGTCACGATCCGCACCAGCGGGAAAGGCCTCATCAGCGGGTAGGTGACGGGGATCCGGTTGGAGACCACACTCGTCATGCCGGACGCGTCGGTGACCCGCAACTGCACGACGTGTCCGCCGGGCGTGGCGAACGACACCGCCTGCGTCAGCCCGCCCGGCGCAAACGCCGAGCCGGCAAGGTTCCACGCATAGCTCGAGATCGGGTTGCTCGTGTCCGTCGAGCTCGAGACGAGCGAGATCGGTTCCCCTGTGTGGGGGTCGCTGGGATACCAGCTGAACGCGGCCACGGGCCCTTTGGCGACCGGTGGCGGCGTGCTCTGCTCGGTGAACGTGCTGCTGGCGCTCACGCCGACGTTGCCGGCCATGTCGGACTGCTCTGCCCGAACGGTGTAGACGCCGGGCGCGAGGCCGGCCAGCGTGGCCGACCAGGCGCCTCTGCTCCCGTCGACTTCGGGGTGCTGGATCGGCGCCTGCCCCGGGGCGATCGACGCTCCCGCGAACAGCTGCACGGTGACCGTCGGCAGGTCGTGCGGCGCCATGCCGGCGGCGCCCTGGACGACCTCGGAGCCGCCCACAGCCACTGCCCCGTTGGCGGGAGCGGTCATCGTCACGGCGGGCGGGTGCGTGTCGATCGTGAAGAGCTGCCCGGTGGTCGCACTTTCTTCTCCCGCGGCGCTCTTCTGGGTCGCGATCGCCTGATATTCGCCATCCGGAAGCGGCGGCGAGACCGGACCGGTCGTCCAGGCGCCGCCGCTCGGCGACGGCGCCGA
>JBKQOO010000149.1:0-3767 GCA_052145475.1 Solirubrobacteraceae bacterium | reverse complement strand
TAGAAGCGGGCGGGCAGGGGCAGAAGTGCGCGCACGCACGTCCCCTGGCCGGGAGGGCTCTCCACGGTGAGGCTCCCCTCGAGCGCAGACGCGCGATCTTCGAGCCCGCTCAATCCGCTGATCCCGGTTTGATGCACGCCGCCGACCCCATCGTCGTGGATCTCGACTCGCAGCACCCCGCGTTCGACTCTGGCCATGACCTCAGCGCTATTCGCGTGGGCGTGCTTGGCCACATTGGTGAGCGCCTCGCTCACGACGAAGTAAGCGGTCGACTCGACGCCCGCCGGGAACCGCTCGTCGGACACGTCCAGGTGCACCGGCAGCGACATTCGAGAGACGACCGCCTGAACGCCCGCTCGCAGACCCCCGTGACGAAGCGCCGCGGGAAGGATGCCGTGCGCGAGCTCACGGAGCTCGAGATTCGCCTCCTCGGCCCGTTCTAGCGCGTCGTCCAGCAGCTTGCCGGCATCCGGATCGGACTCCGTCAGCGCTCTCTGCGCCGCCTTCAACGTGATCAGGGCACCAACCAGGTGTTGCTGGGCTCCATCGTGCAGGTCTCTGACCACGCGCCCACGCTCCTCGTCGGCCGCGGTGATGATCCGCGCCCGCGACGCCACGAGCTGCGCCCGGCTCTCCGCATTCGCGATCGCAGTGGCCAGCAACTCGCCGAAGGCGGCCAACCGCTCCTCCGTCCCGACGGGGAGCGGATCCTGCCGCGAGACGACGGCCAGAGCACCCCACGGCCGACCCACGAGCATGATCGGACCGGCGACCCACGCGGCCATACGCTCCATCCGGATGACGTCGTCAACAGCCGACCCAGCGGGAGGGGCGTCGACTCGGATCGAGCGTCCGCCGAGCATGTCTCCGAGGCCCTGCAGGGCTGCGTCCCACCGGAAGTTGCGCCCGACCTGCATCGCCTCGGACTCGCCGCCGCGCAGAGCAACGTAGGTCCACGATCCGTCAGGTTCGCGCCTGACGACGTTCGTGATGTCCGGGTGCAAAAGCGCGTGGACCTCCTCGGCCACCGCGTCGAAGATCTCAGCCGCAGGGACCCCGCGCGCCACCAGCGTCGCCACTCGACGCAATGCGGCCTGCTCGTCCGCGACGCGGCGGTACCCCGCTTCGCTTATTCGCAGGCTTTTCTCAGTGCGCTGGCGCGTCCCGATCTCGCGGCGCAGCTCGCTGTACCCCCGCACCATGACCAAGACGAGCGCGGCGGCGGCGAGCGCGGTCGCCGTGTGGTTGACCCGCGTCAGTGTCGCTGCGAGCAGCACCGCTACCGCGGCGCCGCCCGCCAGCGCGGGAATCCACACGTCTACCCCCCTGCGTACCGCCAGCGGGTCAGGCGCACCCGGCTCCGCCCACATGGCTGCCGCGATGAGCAGCGTCGCCAGCGGCCATTGGATCTCGGTCAAGGTGCGGACCGCGACTGTCATGCCCAGCGCAGCGCCCAACCCCGAACCCACGGCAAGCAGCACAAACGCCGCCGTCAGCGCCACCCACGGTAGGCGAGACTGCCCGGCGGCCACCGTGGCGGCACCCACCACGAGCAGTACGAGGACGACGAAGCCGATCGCGTCAGCAAGCTGAAATGCCGCACCTACCGACGACTCTCCCGGAATGCGGGCGATGTGGTCAAGCGCAAAACCTGCACCCACCGCGCCGGCGCCGAGCGCCGCGATGCCACCGTCAAGCAACTCGCGGGGGCTCAGTCGCTGGCGATCCTCCTGCGCCATCAGGCCGATCCCCGCGAAACAGAGCACGATGAATCCGAGGAGGAAGAAGTCGGCGGGTGTAGGCGGCGGCGGCGGTGGGCCGTGGAGCGAATCGAGCGTCAGGATCGTGTTGCCGATCGCGGTGAAGATCAGCGCCACTCCGAAGACGAGCGGGACCCACGACCCTCGGCGCTGTCGCAGCCCGAAGATCAAGCAAACGACCCCCGCCGCCAGACGGAACGCGGTGCCCACCCAGCCGTTCGTCACGCCCAACTGCAGCGCCTGGGGCCCGCGCACGACCAACCACGCCAGATAGGCGGCCAGCAAGCCACCCAGCACGCTGAACACGATCGCGCCGGCCCGGTTTCGTGATCTCGGCAACACTGGAGTTCCCCCCGCCTGTCTCGCTCCCGAGTATCTCAGACCGGATCCCGCGGGCTCGAGGAAGGGCAGCCGCCGCAGGGGTAGAACGAGGCGCGCGACCAGCATTTGCACCGCGCACGGATTCGCCCTCGGGTTGCGAGGGGATGCCGTTCGTGCTATCAGTCCCCACGAGGGAAAGTGACATTTGGAACGAGCTTCGTAGGAATGACGCCCGCCAACCGAACCGATCAGATCATGGCCGCGAATATGACGCGCGCGATCGAGGTCACCGAGGATGCGCTCGGACAGGTCGCGCGCATCGCCGTCGAAGAGATCCACTGCGGGCTCGAGGCCAGCAGCCACATCGAGGCGGCCGAGCGCGACATGCGCAGCGCGCTGCGCCAGCTGGTTCTCGCCGAGCGCGAACTGCGCTCCCGCTCCGGGTTTGCGCCCGGTCTGGAGGAGCTGGAGGAGCGTAAGGAGTCGATCGGCGAGGTAGTGCCCGGTCCGGGCGCTACCCCGGGCGCGGTGACTCGCGCCACCTGACCACAAGCGGTCCCGAAGGCTCAAGGCCTGCTTGCGAGATGCCGATGAAAGCGCATGCCCAGCGAGGACATCGACGCTGCTCGGCGCGCCGTGATGGTCAGCGCGCGGATGCTTGAAGCGCTCGCAGCCAGCCCCGACCAGGACGAGGACGTGAGCCTCTACGCCGTCCAGTGCTTCGACCGGGCGGCGGTGGTCTACGTGCAGCGGATCGGCAAGGAGCGCGCAGAAGACGCGCTCAAGGACACGAGTCCCGCCGAGACGCGTCCACGATTCAGCTCGCTCGAAGGGGCTCGGGCCTCCGACCGGACGGCCGCGGCGCGCGACCAGCGCTAGCCGTTCCCCGCCGGGGCCGCTCGGCACGCGGCGGTATCGAGCTCTCGCCATCGCCCTGAACGGAGGACGGCCGCGAGATACTGTCGATCGCGATGGACGACCGGAATCCCGCGCCCCTGGAGGATCGTCCCGAGAGCGAGCCGCCGGTCGACGAACGCCGCTTCTCGGGCTGCTTCGGCGTGCCCGCGATGCTGGCGGTCGCGGTGGTGATCGCCGCCGCCACCCTCACCAACAGCCTCATCGGCGTCGTATACGCGATCGCCGGCGTGCTCGCGCTCTTCCTCGCGATCGGCTTGGCCATGACGATCGCCAAACGGGAGTAGCGGGCCGCGGACATGGCGCGAGGCAGCGTCCTCGCTCGCTCGTGTGCAGAGCACACCACGCTCGCTGCGTCCTTGCCTCGCTTGATCCGCGACCCGCTAGGCCATGACGATCGCCAAACGGGAGTGATCGGGCTCGGTCCCGCTAAGCGGCGGCGACTGCGGGTTCTGAGGCAATCGGCGTCGGCGCGTCCTTGTCCCGGTCGATCGGCGTCACCAGGTCGCGTGCCAGCCCCAGAGCAGCGTAGACCTTCTCTTCGATCTCCTTCGCCAGCTCGGGGTTCTCGTCCAGGTGCGCCTTGGCGTTGCCCCGGCCCTGTCCCAGGCGGTCGCTGCCGTAGGAGAAGAACGATCCCGACTTGGAGACGATGCTGTGCTCCAGCCCCAGGTCGATCAGGCACCCCGAGGTGGAGATGCCTTTGCCGAACTCGATATCGAACTCGGCCTGGCGGAACGGCGCCGCGACCTTGTTCTTGACGACCTTCAC
>JBKQOO010000148.1:0-5061 GCA_052145475.1 Solirubrobacteraceae bacterium | reverse complement strand
GCGATCATCCACTCGATCGAGGACATCGAGTCCCTGCCCTACCCGCCGCGGATGGTCAACATCAAGCCGTCGCGGCTGGGTGGCCTGCGCAACCTCCTCGATGCCTATGACTACTGCGCCGAGCGCGACATCGGCAACTACGGCGGCGGCCAGTTCGAGCTCGGCGTGGGACGGGGCCAGAACCAGTACCTGGCGGCGATGTTCCACGCCGACGCGCCCAACGACGTCGCTCCGGGCGGCTTCAACCTGACCTCTCCCCCGTCCGGGCTGCCCTGCAGCCCGCTGGCCCCCGCGCCGTCGGCGACGGGCTTCCGCTGGGGCTAGCGAGGCCGGCACTCGCCCGACGGGGCAGCGCAACTATTGTGGCGCGAGCGCGTTTGCAGGCCAAGAGCCGGTAACGTCGGCTCGGGCAGCGGGGGGCCGGCAGGCCGCGCCGCCCAGGCAACCCACCTCGGCACGAAAGGATCTTCGTGATCTCGGCGAGCAGAGGCGCCGCCAACCGATTCTCCGTCCTTGCGACGACACTCCTCGCGTTTGCGATCGTGTCGTGCTGCGCGGCGCCCGCGTCGCTCGGGGCGAACGTCGGCGGGACGCCGGCAGGCGGTGGCGGCGCCGGCTCGGGTCGGTCCCTGACGACGGGCAGCGGCGCCCACGTGACCAGCGTGAAGATCACGGCGGTCAACTGCACGCCGAGCCCGAAATGCAGCGGCAACCCGCACCAGGTCTCGACCCACGGGACGCTGCTGCTGAAGGGCATCGGCCTGCAGGCGGGCATGGTGCTCGCCTTTCCCAGGAAGCCCGGAGCCTCCGCCGACTCGAGCTCACCGACCTCGCGCCTGCGCAACACCTCGGTCGGGCTGCTGGCGGAGGTGCCCAAGGCTGCCCACTCGGGCCATGTCAAGGTGCTGCTGAGCCACGGGCGCTACACCAGCTCGTATGGGCCGATCTACGTCTACAACCACGCTCTGCACCCTCCTCCGCCCAAGATCACGGTGCCGGCTGTCGCGGGCGGCACCGGCGCGGCGGCGCTCGAAGGGCAGGGAATGTGGATCTGGTACGTCAGCGCCTCCAGCGGCGGCTCGGTGGCGGCGATCGTCGCCCAGGCCCACGCCGCCGGCGTCACGACCGTCTTCGTCAAGAGCTCGGACGGCTCGAGCAACTACTGGAGCCAGTTCTCCCCGCAGCTCGTCGCTGAACTCCACGCGAACGGCCTGAAGGTCTGCGCATGGCAGTACGTGTACGGGACCGACCCGGAAGGCGAGGCGGCGCTGGGCGCCGAGGCGGTCGCGAACGGCGCCGACTGCCTGGTGATCGACGCCGAGTCGGAGTACGAAGGCCACTATGCGGCGGCTCAGACCTACATCGCCGACCTGCGCGCGAAGATCGGCGCCGCGTACCCGCTGGCCCTGGCCTCCTTCCCCTACGTCTCCGATCACCCCTCGTTCCCCTACTCGGTGTTCCTGGGGCCGGAAGGGGCGCAGTTCAACGCGCCCCAGATGTACTGGAAGGACATCGGCACGTCGGTCGACACGGTCTATGCCAACACCTACATCGCCAACCGCATCTACCAGCGCCCGATCTTCCCGCTCGGGCAGACTTATGGCGGCGTCAGCGCGACCGAACTGCTGCGCTTCCGCGAGGAGGCCGTCGACTACGGCGCGTCGGGCTGGTCGTTCTGGGACTGGCAGGAAACGGGCCCCTCGGGCTGGACCGGGCTGGCCACGCCGATGACTCCGCTGACCAGCGTGACGCCCAACACCGAATACCCCGAACTCTCCAGCGGGCGCAAGGGCGATCAGGTCCTGTGGCTGCAGGAGCATCTCGCTGCGGCCGAGCCGAACCAGGAAACGACCGGCGTGTTCGGCGCGCAGACCACAGCCGACCTCGAGGCCTTCCAGACCGCGCACGGTCTGCCCGCCAACGGCATCGCCACACCGGCGACCTGGGCCGCGCTGCTCGCCCTGGCACCCGTCGCGGTCCACTGGACCGGCAGCGGGCCGGCGGCCTGAGCCGCCGCCCCGCCACGGCCATCGCGCGCAGGACCCGCTCGTAAGACCAGCCAGCCTCCTGGCGCGCGAGAGCCAAGCGGGGCAAGGACGCAGTCTGCGTGGCGTGCTTCGCACGCCGCCGCCCCGCGCCGGCTATCGCGCGCCAGGTCAGACGCGCTGGATCAGCGTGGCCGTCCCGAGACCGCCGCCGCAGCACATCGTGACGAACCCGACCTCCTTGTCGGAGCGCTCGAGCTCGTGCAGCAGGGTCGTGATCAGTCGCGCGCCGGTCGAGCCGAGCGGGTGTCCCAGCGCCATCGCGCCGCCGTTCACGTTGACCCGGTCCATGTCGGGATCCAGCTCCCGGCGCCACGCCGCGACGACGGGCGCGAACGCCTCGTTGATCTCGATCAGGTCGATGTCGCCGATCGTCATGCTGTTGCGCTCGAGGATCTTGCGGGTGGCCGGGATCGGCCCCTCGAGCATTTTCACGGGGTCGCAGCCGACGGTGGTCTGATCGACGATCCGGGCGCGTGGTGTGAGGCCGAGCGCACGAGCCTTCTCGCCCGACATCAGCAGCACGGCCGCCGCGCCGTCGGAGATCTGCGACGCGTTCCCCGCCGTGATCTTGCCGTCGGGCTTGAAGGCCGGCTTGAGCTGCGAGAGCGTCTCGAGGCTGGTGTCGGGACGGATCCCCTGGTCGCTGACCAGTGTCTCGCCGTCGACGCTGATCGGCACGATCTCGCGCTCGAAGCGTCCCTCCTCGGTCGCCTGGTGGGCGAGCCGGTGGGAACGCACGGCGAGCTCGTCGAGCTCGGAGCGCGAGATCTCCCACTGATCGGCGATCATCTCGGCGCCCAGGCCCTGGCCGACGATGTTGTGCTTGGCCAGCAGCTCGGGAGTGAAGGCGTAGCCGAAGTCCTCCTGCGTCTTCATCCCTGCCGCGAAGGGCAGGTGGCCCATGTGCTCGACGCCGGAGCCGATCATCGCGTCGTGGACGCCGGCGGCGATCAGCGCGGCGGAGAAGTTGACGGCCTGCTGGGCCGAGCCGCACTGGCGGTCGACCGTCGTCCCGGGAGTCTCGATCGGCAGCCCGGCTTCGAGCCAGGCGTTGCGTGCGATGTTGAATCCCTGCTCGCCGAACTGCTGGACGCAGCCCGCGATCACGTCCTCGACCTCGCCGGCCTCGACGCCGGAGCGCTCGATCACCTCGGTGTAGCACTTGGCCAGCAGCTGGTTGGGATGGGTGTCCTTGTAGTAGCCCTTCTCGCGGTGTCCGCGTCCGATCGGGGTGCGGACGGCCTCGACGATCACGACTTCGCGGCCCTCTGGTTGCCTCATCTCGAGTCCTCCTAAGGTCGGTTTCCCGGCGCTTCGAATGGCAGAGCCGGAGCGCTGCAAGGCGATCGGGGCGCGTTCGGAAAGATGCCCGGACCCTGCAGCGCGTACTCTACCGCCTGCCTTCTGGCCGACCGGTCGGCCAGCCGGGAGCGGCGCGGGCGCGACGCCGAGCGCCGGCCGGCGCAGCCCGATCACGGCACAACGACAGCAAAGGAGCATCGTGACCAAACGTCTGGCGGTAGCGGGCAGCGGCGCGATCGCGTGCGGGCTGGCCGCGACCGCAGCCCACCACGGCCCGGTGCTGCTCCTGGCGCGCTCGGAGAGCTCGGCCGACCGGGCGCGGGAGACAGTCGAGAAGACGTTGTCGCGCCTGGGAGCAGAGGTCGATCCCGAGCATGTGCAGATCGTCACCGAGCCCGCCGCGCTCGAGACGGCCACGTTCGTGGTCGAGGCCGTCGTCGAGGACCACGACGTCAAGGCGGGGCTGCTGGGCGAGCTGAACGCGATCATCGGCCCCGAGGCGATCCTGGCGAGCACGACCTCCTCGCTGTCGGTGCAGGAGCTGGCCAGGGCCAGCGGCCGGCCCGAGCGGTTCCTGGGACTGCACGTCTTCAACCCGGTGACGAAGATGAAGCTGGTCGAGCTGGTGTTCCCGCGGGAGGCCAGCGACGACACGCGCAGCCGCGCGCTGGCGCTCTGCGAGACGTTCGAGAAGACCCCCGTGGTGGTGCCGGACATTCCCGGCTTCGTCGTCAACCGGCTGCTGTTCCCCTATCTGTTCAGCGCGGTCCGGCTGATGGAAGAGACCGGCATGGAGCCGGCGGACATCGACACCTGCATGAAGCTCGGCGCCGGCCACCCGATGGGCCCGCTGGCGCTGCTGGACCTCGTCGGACTGGACGTCTCGGAGGCGATCGGCGAGACGATCGGCGAGCAGGTCCCGCAGCGGCTGCGCGAGCTGACCGCGGAAGGCGCCCTGGGGCGCAAGACGGGCCGCGGACTGCACCTCTACTGAGCCCTCCGGCGCCCGAGGCTGGCGGTCGCCGGCCAAGATTTATCAAGCCTGATGCGACTTTTAGGTCGCGTTCATCAAGATCGCGATACTTGGTCATGCGACGCAACGTCGCAATGCACACCCGCCTCCTCCCAGTGCGCACGATCCGGTCCGCCACCCCCGCGGGCCGGACGTGTTTAACGGCTCAGTCCTCGGCGGCGCGTCCCTCGCGGGGAAGCACGGGACGTCGCTCACGGATGCGGACCGCCTCGATGCGGTTGTCGCGCACCGACTCGACCCGGATCGAGTAGCCGTTTGCGGCGACGGTGTCTCCGCGCCTGGGCAGTCGCCCGAGCTCGGCGAACACGAAGCCGCCGACGGAGTTGTAGGCATCGCTGTCCACCGGCAGGTGCAGGCCATAGTCGGCCAGGTCGGTGACGGCGACGTGCCCGCGCACGAACCAGTCGCCGTCCGCCAGCCTGCGGATCTCCCCCGCCGCTGGATCGGTCTCGTCGGCGATCTCACCGACCACCTCCTCGATGATGTCCTCGACCGTCACGATCCCGACGACACGGCCGTACTCGTCAACCACCACCGCCATCGAGGTGCGCTCACGCTGAAGATCGGCCAGCAGGTCGTCTAAGGGCTTGGTCTCGGGCACGATCGGCGCGTCGTGCACGACCTCCTGCAGCGAGCCACCAGGCCCGTCGTCCATCAGCCGGCGGGCGAGGTCGGAGG
>JBKQOO010000147.1:0-2892 GCA_052145475.1 Solirubrobacteraceae bacterium | reverse complement strand
GTGCACGCCGGGCGCAACGTTCCGTTCGGGATCCGCGAGCATGCGATGGGCGCGATCGTCAACGGCGCCGCGGCGCACGGCGGGATCGTCAAACCGTACGGCTCGACGTTCCTGATCTTCTCCGACTACATGCGCGGCTCGGTGCGGCTGTCGGCGCTGATGGGACTGCCGGTCGTGTGGGTCTGGACGCACGACTCGGTCGGCGTGGGCGAGGACGGACCCACCCACCAGCCGGTCGAGCACTACGCGGCGCTGCGCGCGATTCCCGAGCTGTGGGTGATCCGCCCGGGCGATGCCAACGAGACGGCACACGCATGGCGGGTGGCGTTGGAGCGCGAGGACGGTCCGGTCGCGCTGCTGCTCTCCCGGCAGAGCGCGCTGGTGCTGGACAGGGCCGAGGTGGCGGGCGCGGACGGGTTGCAGCGCGGCGGCTACGTGCTGTGGGACTCGCCCGCCGACGGCGCCGCGGACGGTGCCGCGTCCGGGGCGGCCCCCGAGCTGATCCTGATCGCGACCGGCACCGAGGTGGCTCCGACGCTCGAGGCTGGCCGCGCCGTGGCCGCGCAGGGCACCCGCGTGCGCGTCGTGTCGATGCCGTGCATGGAGCTGTTCGAAGCCCAGACGCGGGAGTACCGCGAGCAGGTGCTGCCTCGCGAGTTCGGCGCCCGGCTGGCGGTCGAGCCGGGGGCGAGCATGAGCTGGTGGCGGTGGGTGGGCAGCGACGGCGACGTGCTCGGCCTCGATCGTTTCGGGGCCTCCGCACCGGGCGCTACTGTGCTGCGGGAACTGGGTTTCACCCCCGAGAACATCGCCGCGCGTGCGCGGGCGCTGCTCGAATCAAGACCCTAAGGAGACGCCATGCCCTCCGACGCACCTCCGCCCCTGGAGCTTCTCTCGGACCTCGGTCAAAGCGTGTGGGTGGACTTCCTCTCGCGCGAGTCGATCCGCGGCGGCCATCTGCAGGAGCTGATCGACCGCAACTCGGTCGTCGGCGCCACCTCGAACCCGACGATCTTCGAGAAGGCGATGAGCTCGGGCGATGCCTATGACGAGCAGCTGCACGAGCTGGCCGGTGGCGAGGACGCGCGCCCGGCGGACGTCGAGCAGGCCTTCTGGGCGCTGGCCGAACAGGACATCTGCGACGCGTGCGACCTCTTCCACCCGGTGTGGGAGGCGGGCGGCGGACGCGACGGATACGTCTCGCTCGAGGTCGACCCGAGACTGGCATATGACACGCTGCTGACGTTCCGCGCGGCGATGGGCATTCACGAGCGCGTCGAGCGCCCCAACCTGATGGTCAAGATCCCCGCGACCAGGCCGGGACTGGCCGCGATCGAGGATGTGATCTCGAAGGGGCGCTCGATCAACGTCACGCTGATCTTCTCGCTCGGCCGTTACGCGGAGGTGGCGGAGTCCTACATTCGCGGCATCGAGCGGCTCGTCGCCGAGGGTGGGGACCCGGGCCCGGTGGCCTCGGTCGCGAGCTTCTTCGTCTCGCGGATCGACACGGAGGCCGACCGGCGCCTGGCGGAGGTTGGCGCCCCGCAGGAGCTGCAGGGCAAGCTGGCGATCGCCAACGCGAAGCTCGCCTACGCGCACTACCTGGAGGCGTTCAGCGGCCCGCGCTGGGAGTACCTGGCCGGCAAGGGTGCCTCCCCCCAGCGGGTGCTGTGGGCGTCGACGTCCACCAAGAACCCCGCGTATCCGGACACGCTGTACATCGAGGAGCTGATCGGGCCGGACACAGTCAACACGATGCCCGAGGAGACGATCCTGGCCTATCAGGATCACGGCAGCCCCAAGGCGCGTCTGCAGAGCGATCTGCAGGACGCGCACGCGCTGCTGGCGGAGCTCGAGCGGGTTGGGGTCGACTACGACGACCTCACCGACACGCTGGGGCGCGAGGGCGTCGAGAAATTCACGGATTCCTTCGCGCAGCTGCTGCAGGCTCTGCGTGCCAAGCAGGAGTCGCTCGCGCCGGCCTGAGCGGCGGTGGCTGCAGGCTGTCCGGCTCGCCGCTAGGAGTAGGGGATCGGGACCAGCACGCGGATCGTCAACGGCCCCGACGGGAACGCCGTGGCGTGGACCGTGAAGACGCGAAAGTTGTGTCCTTCGTAGCTGAAGGCTCCGCTGGCGGGGACCGTCGCGAGCAACGGACCGGGCGCCTTGCCGAGGCTGTCCTTGACCGGCGCGGCGGCCGGGTTCATGTACATGAGCACGTCGAGCCCGGCCAGGCGTCTGGTGAGCCGCAGGTAGCCTTCGTCGTCCTGGACGGAGAGCACGAAGCTGCCGATCGTGCGCCCGTGCAGACTCAGCTGTGCGCTCACCGGCGCCAGCACGTACGGTCCGCCGACGTCGGACAGCAGCTGTCCGGCGGCGCTGACCCGCAGGCGCACGATGTGCTCGTTGAGCAGAGCCTTGATCGCAAGTTCGGTAGCGGCGGGATCGCGCTGGGCAACGGCTTCCAGCAGCGGCTTGTCGCGCTGGACCCTTCGCACCTGCTTGCGCGCGCTCTGCCCGCTCTCGCCGAGGTAGATCAGCTCGGCAACGCGCCGCAGCGTGTTGACGGCGGTGTCCTGGCGCGTCGGCCCGCAGACGGCCGCGCTCGCGCTTGCCGGAACCAGCAGGTAGACGCGCAGGGCGCCGGACGGATAGGCCTCGGCCGGGAAGGAGGTGTAGTCATAGGGGACGTGTTCGAGCGTCAGCGCGCCTTCGTTGGCGAGCGCGCGCGAACCGAGTGACGGCGAGCCTCCGACGCTGCGCACGCCCGCGCGCAGCGCGACCACACCCTGGGTGATGCCTCCGGCCTCGATCAGGAAGCCGTTGTCGGCCCACACGCTGGTGAGGTAGTCGCCGATCGGAGCGCCGCCGGCGCCTGTGAGCGTCCCCTGC
>JBKQOO010000146.1:0-20743 GCA_052145475.1 Solirubrobacteraceae bacterium | reverse complement strand
CGACGTGGCGGGAACTGATATTCGCGCTGTCGCTGGCGATGCTCGCCTACACGGGCATCGAGACGGTGGCGAACATGGCCGAGGAGTCCAAGGACCCCGGCAAGCAGGTGCCCAAGGCGGTCAACCTCGTCGTGATGGCCGTGCTGGCCGTCTACGCCGGCATCTCGCTGGTCGCGCTCTCGGCGCTGCCGGTCATCCACCACGGCGTCGGCTACAGCCCCGAGCTCAAACAGACCTTCACCCAGCCCGGATACGCGACCGCGCTGGGGCACTTCTTCGAAAACGACCCGATCCTCGGCGTGATCTCTCGCCTCGGACTGCACGGGACGGTGCTGAAAGTCGCCCAGTACTACGTCGGCATACTCGCCGCGACGATCCTGTTCATCGCAACCAACGCGGGCATGATCGGCATCTCCCGGCTGTCCTGGTCGCTGGCCGAGCACCGTCAGCTGCCACGGATCTTCTCGCAGCTGCACCCGCGCTACAGGACTCCCTGGTTCACGCTGGTCTTCTTCTCGTGCTTCGCCTGCGCGCTGATCCTGTACGGCAACACCGAAGTCCTGGGCAACCTCTATTCGTTCGGCGCGATGCTCTCGTTCACGATCGCCCACGCCTCGATCGTGGCGCTGCGCGTCAAGGAACCCGATCGCGAACGCCCCTACAAGGCTCCCTGGGGGGTGAGGATCCGTGGCGCGGAAATCCCGATGACCGCCGTGATCGGCGGGATCGGCACGGCTGCGGCCTGGGTCGCCGTGACCGTGCTGCACAGCGAGGCCAGGCTGGTCGGCATCCCCTGGATGATCGTCGGGATGGCCGGCTACTACTACTACCGCAAACGCCAGGGCCTGGATCCGCGCAAGTCCTACGAACTGCCGCGGCCGGTGCGCCCGGAGGACTTTCAGGAGCTGGACTACCGCACCGCGCTGGTGCCGATCTTCGGCAACGACGTCAGCGCCTCGGCCCTGCAGGCCGCGGCGAAGCTGATCGGCGAGGACGGGATCGTCTACGCGGTCTACGTGCTGCCCGTGCCCCAGCAGCTGTCTCTGGAGGCGGGCCTCGAGGAGGAGGAGGCCCAGGGACGCTCGGTGCTGGAGAGCGCGCGGATCCAGGCGAAGCGGCGCGGAATCAAGATCCGCACCGGCCTGATCCGCACGCGCAACCCCGGCTCGGCGCTGGTCGAGGAAGCCGAACGGGTGGGCTCCGACGTGATCTACTGGTCGACCATCCACGCCCCGGCCGGCGAGCAGCGGATCGGCCCGACGGCCGCCTACCTGCTCAGCCGCCGCCCTTGCCGGGTGATCATCGAGACCGACCCCGGCCCGGCCGAGAAGGCCGCGCTGGCGGGTGCCCGAGGTGGCTAGCCCCGCTCGCCCAGGGCGGAGCGCAAGGCCTCGTCGAGCTCGGGGTGGCTGTGCTCGTAGCCGAGCATCAGCGGCTTGGCCGGCACGACCCGGGCGCCGGTCGTGACGATCTCGGCCATCTCGCCGTAGAGCAGGCGCAGCGCCAGGCCCGGCACGGGCAGCACGGCCGGGCGGTGCAGGGCTCGCCCCAGCGCCCGGGAGAAGTCGCGGTTGGTGGCCGGCACCGGCGCGGTCGCGTTCACCGCTCCCTCCCAGCGCTCGTCGCCCAGGGCTGCGACGAACATGCCGGCGACGTCCTCGGCGTGGATCCAGGGGATGTACTGGCGCCCGCCCGCGATCGGGCCGCCGAGCCCCAGCTTGAAGGCAGGCAGCATCTTCGCCAGCGCACCCCCGCTCCGATCGAGCACGACGCCGGTGCGGACCCGCACGACACGCATGCCGAGCCCCGCGGCGCGCTCGGCGGCCGCCTCCCAGGCGACGCAGGCCTCGGCCAGGAAGTCGCTGCCGGGCGGCGCCTCCTCGTCGAGCGGCTCGTTGTGGTGGGGGCCGTAGTAGCCGGTCGCCGACGAGCTCACCAGCACGGCGGGGCGCGGCTGGGCGCCCGTCAGGCCCTCGAGCAGGTGTTCGGTGCCGACGACGCGGCTGTCCCGGATCGCCCGCCTCGCCTCGGCGCTCCAGCGTTGCGAGACGGGCTCGCCGGCGAGATGGACCACCGCGTCGCGCCCGCAGAGCGCCTCGCTGGGGGCGGGTTCGCCGAGCAGGTCCCACGCGAACGCCTGGATGCCCTCGCCGAGGCGCCGGCGCGCCCGCTCGGGGTCGCGGCTCAGCACGCTGACCTCCCAGCCGGCGCCCTGCAGCGCTGCGACCAGCCGCGGCCCGATCAGGCCGGTCGAGCCGGTGACGGTCACTGCCCGGGAGCTCAATTCGGCGCCCTCAGATACGCCCGTCGGCGGCCGCGCTGCTCGCCGCGGTGGGTCCGATCGTGTCGCCGTGCGCGTAGCCGACCTCCTGGCCGGCCATCGCGATCCCGGCGGCGCGCGCCTGCTCGCCCACGGCGGCGGCGACGGCCGGAGCGACGTCGCGGTTGAAGACCGACGGGATGATGTAGTCCTCGCGCAGCTCGCTCTCGTCCACGATCGCCGCGATCGCGGTGGCCGCCGCCATCTTCATCTCCTCGGTGATGGCGCTGGCCCGCACATCGAGGGCGCCCCGGAAGATCCCTGGGAAGCAGAGGACGTTGTTGATCTGGTTCGGGTAGTCCGAGCGGCCCGTCGCCATGATCCGCACGTACGGTGCTGCCTCCTCCGGGTTGACCTCCGGGTTGGGGTTGGCCATCGCGAAGACCATCGCGTCCTTGTTCATGCGCGCCAGCGCCTCGGCGGGCAGAGCGCGGGCGCCCGATACCCCGATCAGCAGGTCCATGCCGTCGATCACGTCGGCCGGCGACCCCGAGCGGCACTCGGGGTTGGTGACCTCGGCGAACCAGCGCTTGATCGCGTTCATGCTGCCGTCGAGGTAATCCTGCCGTCGGATGCTGAGCACCCCCTGCGAGTCCGCGCCGATGATCTCGGTGATACCGGCCTCGCGCAGGATCCTGGTGACCGCGATGCCGGCCGCGCCGAGGCCGATCACGAGCACCTTCAGGTCCTCCAGGTTGCGGCCGGTCAGCTTGACCGCGTTCATCACGGCGGCCATCACGACGACGGCCGTGCCGTGCTGGTCGTCGTGGAACACGGGGATCTCCAGCTCCTCGACCAGCCGTTGCTCGATCTCGAAGCAGCGGGGGGCGGAGATGTCCTCCAGGTTGATCCCGCCGAAGCCGGGCGCGATCAGCCTGACCGTCTCCACTATCTCGTCGGTGTCGGTGGTGTCCAGGCAGATCGGGAAGGCGTCGACGCCGGCGAACTCCTTGAACAGGCAGCACTTGCCCTCCATCACCGGCATCGCCGCCTTGGGGCCGATGTTGCCGAGGCCGAGCACGGCGGTGCCGTCGGAGACGACGGCGACGGTGTTGCGCTTGATCGTGTACTGGAAGGCCTTGTCCTCGTCGTCGGCGATCGCCAGGCAGACCCGCGCCACGCCTGGGGTGTAGACCATCGAGAGGTCGTCCCTGGTCTTCAGGGGGTGCTTGTTGCTCTGTTCGATCTTGCCGCCGACGTGCAGCAGGAAGGTGCGGTCTGTGGTGTCGATCACCTCGGCGCCGGGCACCTCGCCGATCGCCTCCAGGATCCGGGCCCAGTGGGCCCGGTCGGAGGCGTCGACGACGATGTCGCGCAGGCTGTGGCTGGCATCGGTCTCGACGACGTCGACGGCGCCGACGATGCCGCCGGCCGCGCCGATCGCGCCGGTCGTCAGCCCGAGCACTCCGGGGCTGTCGTCGAGCTTCACGCGAATCGTCAGGCGGTACTGCGCGCTGGGGGTGGCGCTCACTTGCGGGTGCTCCCTCGGTCGTTGGCGGCACGGGATGTTAGGAGGTATCCGTTCCGCGCGGATACGTAGAGTGAGATGGACATGGCCGTCAACACGAAACCCGGCGCCGGACGCTCCCGAGGCGGGCGCCCCGGGTCGGCGGCGCCGGCCGAGCGCAGGCTGTTCCTGATCGACGGACCCAGCCTCGTCTACCGGGCATTCTTCGCTCTGCCCGAGTCGATCGCGACCTCGACGGGCGTGCCGACCAACGCGATCTTCGGCTTCGCTTCGATGCTCGTCAAGATCGTCACCGAGTACGGCGTCTGCCCGACCGTGGTGGCCTGGGACGCCGGCACCTCTGGCCGCAGCGAGCTGTTCTCCGAGTACAAGGCGGCCCGCCGCTCGCGACCCGACCTGCTCAAGCAGCAGTGGCCCGCGATGGAGCCGCTGGTCGAGGCCTTCGGCTACCGAAACGTGCGCATCGAGGGCTACGAGGCCGATGACGTGATCGCCTCCCTGGCCCAGCAAGCGCTCCAATCCGACCCGCCCGTCCCGGTGATGATCGTGACGGGAGACCGCGACGTGTTCCAGCTGATCGACCAGGATGGGCTGGTCAAGGTGATGGCGACAGCCAGGGGCATCACCGACACGAAGATCTACGACCGGCAGGCCGTGATCGACCGCTACGGGATCCCGCCCGAGCTGATTCCCGACTTCTACGGGCTCAAGGGCGACACCTCAGACAACATCCCGGGGATCCCGGGGATCGGCGACAAGACGGCAAGCGAGCTGCTGCAGTCGTTCGGGTCGCTGGAGCAGGTGCTGGCCAACGTCGAGCAGGTCAGCGGCCCGAAGCGCAAACAGAACCTGCTCGAGCACGCCGACGACGCGCGCCTCTCCAAGCAGCTGGCGACGGTCCAGCGCGACCTCGACGTCGACCTCGACGTGGCGCTGGAGGCGGGCCGCGAGCCGGACCGCTCGCGCGTGCGGGAGGTGTTCCGTGAGTACGAGCTGCGTGACCCGCTGCGGCGCCTCGAGGAGGCGCTGGGCGACCCCGACGTGGCGGCGCCGCCCAGCGCCGCCGAGGTGACGCTGACGGCCAGCGTGCGCGCCGGCTCGCCCGCCGACATCGCCCGGATCGGGGCCGAGGGGTCCGAGCTGTGCGTCGTCGTGACCGCCGTCGAGCCCCCCGAGGGGGAGCTGTTCGCCGACGGCTCGCCGTGGCGCTTCGCCGTGGCGGCCGACGGTCACGTCCTGGTCGGCGACTGCGCCGGTCCCGAGGAGGTGGTCGCCGCGAGCGCGGGGCGGGCGATCGTCGTGCACGACGCGAAAGCGCTTCGCGTCGTTCCCGAGCTGCTCGCCCACGACACGCTGCTGGGTGCCTACCTGCTCGAGCCGGCCCGGCGTGGATACCCGTTCGACGAGCTCTGCCAGGAGCGGGGGCTGGCCAGCGACCTGGAGGACCCGCAGGCGGCCCGTGCGGTGATGCTGGGCGCGCTGGCCGACTGGCAGCGCGAGCAGATCGCCGAGCGCGGCCTGCAGGCCGTGATGGACGAGATCGAGCTGCCGCTGGTCCACGTGCTGCGCGAGCTCGAGCTGCTCGGGGTGCGCCTGAACCTCGAGCGCCTGGCCGGGATCACGGAGCGGGTGCGGGAGGAGATCTCGGCACTGGAACGCGAGATCTTCGAGCTGGCAGACGAGGAGTTCCTGATCGCCTCGCCCCAGCAGCTCGGCGAGATCCTGTTCGAGCGCCTCGGCCTGTCGCGCAAGCGCCGCGGCAAGACGGGCTACTCGACCGACGCACGGGTACTGCAGGCGATCCGCGACGAGCACGAGATCGTGCCCCGGATCGAGCGCTGGCGCGAGCTCTCGACGCTGATCAAGACCTACCTCGACGTGCTGCCCGATCAGACCGACGAGCGCTCGCGCATCCACACCACCTTCCTGCAGGCGGTCGCCCAGACGGGCCGGCTCTCCAGCACCAACCCGAACATGCAGAACGTCCCGATCCGGACTCCGCTGGGGCGCGAGATCCGCGGCTGCTTCGAGGCCGAGCCGGGCAACGTGCTGATCTCGGCCGACTACTCGCAGATCGAGCTGCGCGTGCTCGCCCGGGCGGCCGGCGAGGACGCGCTGATGGACATCTTCAGCCGCGGCGAGGACGTCCACACGGCGACTGCCTCGCGCGTCTTCGGCGTCGCCGCCGAGGAGATCGACCCGGGGATGCGCTCGAAGGCGAAGATGATCAACTACGGGATCGTCTACGGCCTCTCCGACTACGGTCTGGCGGACCGCCTGAACATCCCCCGCGCCGAGGCCAAGGAGTTCATCGACGCCTACCTCGAGCGCTTCCCCAAGGTCGCCGAGTTCATGGCCGCGACGATCGAGCGGGCCAAGGACGAGGGGTACGTGAAGACGCTGTGGGGGCGGCGCCGGCAGATTCCAGAGCTGCGCGCCCGCAACTACCAGGTCCGCACGCTGGGCGAGCGGCTGGCCGTCAACACGGTGATCCAGGGGACGGCTGCCGACATCATCAAGCTCGCCATGGTCCGCACCCACTCCGCCCTGGCCGAGGCGGGGATGGCGACCAAGCTGCTCCTGACCATCCACGACGAGCTGCTGTTCGAAGGCCCGCCCGAGGAGGCGGCCGCGGCGAGGGAGCTGATCGAGCGCGAGATGGTGGCGGTGTGGGAGCCGCACCAGCCGCCGATGGCGGTCGACATCGGCCAGGGGTCCAACTGGCTGGAGGCCAAGTGAGCCGCGGGCTGGCCGTGCTGCTGGGCACGGTGGCGGGCTGCCTGGTCGGGATGCAGGCGCCGATCAACTCGCGGCTCGGCAAGTCGATCGGGAGCGTCCAGGCCGCCACCTTCTCGTTCCTGGTGGGGACGATCGTGCTGCTGACGGTCGCCGCCTTCGTCGACGGCGGCTGGGGCGAGCTCACGCACGCCACTCGGGCGCCGGCATGGGCGCTGGTGGGCGGGCTGTTGGGCGCGATCTACGTGACGGTCGCCCTGGTCGCCGTGCGGACGCTCGGGGCGAGCGGCCTGACGGCCGTCGTGATCACGGGCCAGCTGGCCATCTCGGTCGTGATCGATCGCTTCGGCCTGCTCGGCGTGGCGAAGGCCCATGTCGGCGCGCCACGGGTCCTCGGCCTGCTGCTGCTGGTCGTGGGCGCCACGCTGGTCGTCAAGAAATAGCGCTGTCCTCAGCCACTCGCCGCTAGCCCAGGGCGCGCTCGAAGCCCTCGCGCCAGCTCGGGTAGCGCGGCTCCCAGGCCAGCTCGCGCCGGGCCCGCGCATTGCTGGCTCCCTGACCGCTCGTCATCACGGTGACCCCGTAGCTGCCGGCCAGTGGCCGGGCCAGCCAGGCGGGGACGCGCCGGGGGGGCTTGGCGCCCAGCGCCCGGGCCAGCGCCGGCAGCCACGCCGCGACCGGCGCGGGGTCGTCGTCGACGACGTTGTAGGCGCCGGCTCCGCCGGAGCCCAGCGCGGCCACGGTCGCCCGCGCGGCATCCTCGACCTGGATGAAGGACCACACGCCCCTGCCGCCGCCGACGATCGGCAGCCTGCGGCGGCGCACGTCCGCGACCATCGACCCGGAGCGCGAGATCGCGCTGCCCGCTCCGTAGAAGTAGCCGTAGCGCAAGAGCAGGCCGTCCGCGTCCAGCACGGTGCGCTCCAGGCTGCGCAGCGCCGCCGCCGATCGGCGGAAGCTCGGTCCGGCCTGCTCCTCGCTGAGCAGCGGATCCTGCTCGTCGTGCAGCGTGCCGGGTGGACCGGGCGCGTAGGAGAAGGCGATGCTCTGAGCGAGGATGCGGCTGGCGCCGGCCTCGCGGGCGGCCTCGACGAGGATCCTCGTGCCTTCGTCGCGGAGGCGATCGTTGAGGATGAAGTCGCGCTCGATCGTGCGCGGGTCGATGCGGGGGGGCAGCGCGGTCAGCTGGTGGAGCACGGCATCCGGGCGGGCGTCCCTGAGCGCCGCGCGCATCGCCGGCTCCTCGAGCGCGTCGAGTACCACTGCCTCGGCGCCGGCAGCCCGCAGCTCGCGGGCCCGTTGGGGCGAGCGCGTGCAGCCTGTGAGCTCGTGCCCGTCGGCCAGCAGCATCGGCACGAGCTGCCGGCCGATCACGCCGGTCGCTCCGGCCAGGAAGACCCTCACGCCGCGACGGGCAGGCTCGGCGCGGTCGCGTCGGGCTCCATGCGTGCGCAGCTCATGCCCTCGCTGAAGCCGGCGGCGCCGAGCGCGAAGGCGGCGTTGAAACGCGATCGCAGGTTCTCGACAGCGATCAGGTGGACCAGCTCGACGAGCTGCGCCTCGTCGAAGACCGCTCCCAATGCCACGATCAACTCGTCGCTGACGCGGACCGGCGTGAGCGTCATCGCAACGGCCAGGTCGAGCACCAGCCGTTCGGTCCCGTCGAACTCGGCGCTGTCCCGGTAGCAGTGCAGGTCGCGCAGCTGGGCGTCGCTCACGCCCCTGGTCCGCGCCTCGAACGAGCCGATGTCCTGGCACATCTCGCAGCCCTGCATGACAGCCGACTTCAGCACGGCGAGGGCGCGCAGGCGCTCGGGCAGGCGGGGTCGCGAGGCGACGCTCTTCTCGAGGACGGCATAGCCCAGCAGCTGCGACAGGCGGTGGGCGCGGATCGGGATGTCGGGCGTCAGCAGCGGCTTGCCCGTCATTCGCCTGATCTCCCGGCGGGCGGCCCCGTAGACGAGGCTGATCAGCGGACGGTGACGCGGGGCCACGCCTTCGATGCGGGTCATGTCGATCTCCCTTGGGCGAACGTGTGTGCAGCGGGCGGGAACGAGCCGGCGCGCTTCCCCGACCGGAGCGGGGGCCTGTGCTCGAGGATCGCTCTGGCGCTCATGTGGTCCCCACGATATGGTGCCGATGGTGCAGCGTAAAGGACCAATTCGAGCGTGAAGTCGGGTACCAATTCGGGCCCAGAGCTGCTGGTCGAGCTCGACCGGGGCGCGCACCGGTCGCTGCGGGCACAGCTCGAGGATGCGCTTCGCCAGGCGGTGCGGTCGGGGCGCCTACCGCCCCACACGCGGCTGCCGCCGACCCGCGCCCTGGCGGGCGACCTCGGCATCTCCAGACGGCTGGTGGTCGACGCCTACGCGCAGCTGCTGGCCGAGGGCTATCTCCTCGCGCGCGCAGGCGCGGGGACCTTCGTGGCCGGCGCGGCGGCCGCGCCGGAGCGCCAGGGGGCCGAGCCGGGCAGCCGGCCGCTGACGTTCGACTTCTTCCCGGGCAATCCCGACCTGGCGGGCTTCCCGCGGCGTGTCTGGATGCGGGCGCTGCGCGAGAGTCTTCGTGACCTGCCGGATCGCGAGCTGGGCTACCCGGACCCTCGTGGCGCGCCGGCTCTGCGGCGCGCCCTGGCCGGACACCTGCGACGAGTGCGTGGCGTGGTCGCCGATCCGGAGGCGATCGTGATCTGCTCTGGCGCCGCGCAGGCCTTCGCGCTGCTCGCCGCTGGTCTGAAGGGAAGGGTGATGGCCGTCGAGGATCCCGGCCTTCCGGTGCATCGTGCGATCCTCGCCTCGCACGGGGCGGAGCTGGTCGGGCTGCCGGTCGACGAGCACGGGGCGCAGGTCGGCGAGCTGGCCGGGCTCGAGGCGGCCGGCCCGATCGCCGCGGTGCTCGTGACGCCCGCCCACCAGTCCCCCTTGGGCGTCGCCCTGTCTCCTGCCCGTCGCGCCGCGCTGGCGCGTTGGGCCGCCGAGACGGACGGCCTCGTGATCGAGGACGACTACGACGCCGAGTATCGCTATGACCGGGCCCCGCTGGGCGCGATGCAGGGGCTGGCGCCCGAGCGCGTCGTCTACACGGGCACCGTCAGCAAGACGCTCGCGCCGGCATTGCGGCTCGGCTGGATCGTGCTGCCCTCGCGGCTGGTCGAGCCGGTGCTGGAGCGCAAGCTGCTGTCCGACCACGGCTCGCCGACGATCGACCAGCTGGCGCTCGCCCGGATGTTGGAGGGCGGCGCCTACGACCGTCACCTGCGCGTGGCCCGGCGCCGCTACCGAGCGCGTCGCGACGCGCTCGTCAGGGCGGTCGCCGAGCACCTGCCAGGCGCGCGGGTGACCGGGCTCGCGGCCGGCCTGCACGCGATCGTGCGGTTGTCCCAGCCGGTCGACGGGATCGAGCTGATGCGCGCCGCGGCAGCAGAGTCGGTCGGCGTCTACCCGCTGGGCTATGGGTACATCCAGCCCCGTCCCGTCGACGACGGGCTGATCCTCGGCTACGCCAACCTGGCCGAGCCGGCGATCGACGAGGGCATCCGGCGGCTGGCCGGCGTGCTGTAGGAGGCGGGCGGGCCCCCGGCGTGGACGAAGGAGGGGGGAGCGATCGCGAGGTACTGCTCGAAGGACCATCTCGTCACCTGCCGGTTGGAGAAGGCGGCGACGATCGCGGTGACGGCGCGGCTGGGGGTGATCTGCCCGATCGCGCGCTGCACGTTCAGCAGCCAGCGGAACTTGCGCTCGTGCGAGTCGGAGAAGGCGCCGTAGCGGGCCAGGGCCTGCTCGCGGCTGCGCCGCCCCTCGAGCACGGCGCGCAGCTCGCGGCCGCAGGCGAGCCCGAAGTACAGAGCCGTACGGATCCCCTCGGCGGTCAGGGGCAGGCAGTGCCCCGCAGAGTCGCCGGCGAAGAACACGCCGTCCTCGACGGACCGGCGCAGCTGGTGCGGGATCCAGTTGCCCTGATAGCCCTGGGCGCCGAGCCCCAGGTCGGCGGCCAGGCGGACGGTCGGCTCCCTGACGTGATGGGATGGCCAGAAAGAGCCGACGCCGACCCGCATCTCATCGCGGGCGGGGAAGCTCCAGGCGTAGCCGGCGCGTATGTAGCGAGAGTCGATCCACAGCTCCATCTCCGAGCCGGCGCCCGGAGGGTGCACCTCGAGGCCCCTCGACAGGCGCGCGGCGGGGGGCTGGATCGCCGCGCCGTTGGAGAGCACCCGCCGCCAGCCCAGCGCGTCGACCACGAGCGGCGCCCGCAGCTCGCCGCGGTCGGTGTGCACGACGGAGCCCTCGCGTCCGGTCACCGTCGCGGTCTCGAAATCTGCGTCGCCGGCCTGCTCCCACATCAGCGCACACAGCTCGCGGTAGTCGAACGTCGAGAACGACCAGGGCAGGCGCCAGCGCGCGGTCCGCCAGGGCGTGTGGACGACGAGCTCGTCGAAGGTCTGACGGTGCGAGGAGGTCAGATCCATCGCGGCCAGCCAGCTCGTCGGCATCGCGCAGGCCGAGGTCTGGCGCTCGCCGATCTCGTAGCGATCGACGACCAGCACGTTGGCGCCGGTGGATGCCAGCTCCCGCGCGACGGCCAGGCCGGCAAAGCTGGCCCCGCAGACGAGCACGTCGCAATCGCGCTCCAAGCGGGTGCGGTCCACTCCCCGCTTCGTCGCTCGAACAGGCATGTGCCCCGCAATGATACGGCTGCGCTACGCTTCGGCCGGTGCAAACTGTGATGGAGAATCCGCAGGCCCGCGTCGTCGACGGCTCGAACGGCCTGCTGTTGGAAGTCGACGGCCAGGTCGTCCCGAACTACGACGCCACCTTCAGGCCGATCGAGGAGGGCGAGGTCGTGACGGGCCACGTCGTCCGGATCGACAAGGACGAGGTGCTGGTCGACATCGGCTACAAGTCCGAGGGCGTAATCCCGGCCAACGAGCTCTCGATCCGCAAGGCGGTCGACCCCAACGACGAGGTGCACCTGGGCGAGGAGGTCGACGCGATCGTCCTCACCAAGGAGGACCAGGACGGCCGCCTGATCATGTCCAAGAAGCGCGCCCGCTTCGAGAAGGCGTGGCGGCGCATCGAAACTGCAGCCGAGTCGGGCGAGCCGGTCGAGGGCACGGTGATCGAGGTCGTCAAGGGCGGGCTGATCATCGACCTCGGCGTGCGCGGGTTCCTGCCGGCATCGCTGGTCGACATCAGACGCGTGCCCAACCTGGACGAGTACATGGGCACGAAGATCGAGACCAAGGTCATCGAGCTGAACCGGTCCCGCAACAACGTCGTCCTGTCCCGCCGCGCCGTGCTGGAGGAGGAGCGCAAGGAGGTCCGCCAGCAGATCCTCGACCGCCTGCAGCCCGGCCTCGTGGTCGAGGGCCAGATCTCCAACATCGTCGACTTCGGCGCGTTCGTCGACCTGGACGGGATCGACGGGCTGATCCACATCTCCGAGCTCTCCTGGTCGCACGTCAACCACCCCAGCGAGATCCTCTCGATCGGCGACACGGTCAAGGTCAAGGTGCTCGACATCGACCGGGACCGCCAGCGCATCTCGCTGGGCCTCAAGCAGACCCAGGAGGACCCGTGGCAGCGGATCGTGGACACCTACAGCGTCGGCGACGAGCTGGCCGGGAAGGTCACGAAGGTCGTGACCTTCGGTGCCTTCGTCGAGATCCTCGACGGGGTCGAGGGGCTCGTGCACATCTCCGAGCTGGCCCCGCACCACGTCGAGAGTCCTCGTGAGATCGTCCACCCGGGAGACGAGATCAGGGTGAAGATCCTCGAGATCGACTCCGAGCGCCGGCGGCTGTCGCTGTCGGCAAAGCGGGTCGAGGACCAGATCCTGCCTGTGTCGCGCCCCGACGGCGAGGAGCCGGCCGCAGATGAGCCCGCCGAGGAGACACCGGCCGCCGAGGCGCAGGCGGCCGATCAGCCGGCCGCGCAGGCCGAGGCCGTGCCGACAGCCGAGGAGCTGCCCGCCGAGGCGGCGGCCGAGACCGAGGCCGGACAGGCCGAGGACCCGCAGGCCGAGGAGGAGCAGGAGCCGCAGGCCGACGACGGGCCGACCGCCGCCGACGTGGCCGGCGACGCGGTGCCCCTGCCCGAAGCTGCGGTCGCCGAGCACGACGCCGAGGCCGCCGAGGCCGAGGCCGAAGGCGCGCAGGGCCAGTAGCAGCGGCTCGATGTCCGAGCAGGTCCCGTTCGTCGGGCTGACGGGCGGCCTGGGAGCAGGCAAGTCGACGGCGCTCCAGGCGCTGTCGCGGCTGGGCGCGGACGTGATCTCGAGCGACGCCGTCGTGCACGAGCTCTACGAAGGCGATCAACTCCGTGATGCGGTCGTCGCCCGCTTCGGAGGCGAGGTCGCCCCGGCCGGGAGGGTCGACAGGGCGGCCGTGGCCGAACGGGCGTTTGCCAGCGAAGCTGACACGCGCTGGCTCGAGGGTCTGATCTGGCCGCTGGTGGCGGCCCGCGTGGCGAGCTGGCTGGAGGGGGCGCGCTCAGCCGAGCCGGCGCCCCAGGCTGCCGTCGCGGAGGTGCCGCTGCTGTTCGAGGCGGGGCTCCAGGACATCTACGACGCGACCATCGCGGTGGTCGCCGACGAGGCGTTGCGAGCCGACCGCGCCGCGGCCCGTGGGCACGTGCTGATCGCCGACCGCGATGCCCGCCAGCTGACCCAGCTGGAGAAGGCTGAGCGAGCGACCTTCGTCGTTCGCAACGACGGCACCGTGGAGGAGCTGGAGGCTCAGCTGTCGGCGGTCCTTGCCAAGCTAAGAGGGTGACCCGCCGCGCGCTCGGAACGATCGCCGCGATCGCGCTGGTCGCGCTGATCGCGGCGCTGCTGGCCTCGGTTCTGAACCAGGCCGTGCGCAACCGCGGGCTGCCGCTGAGCGACGCGAGCATCATTCGCCGGGAGGCCGCCCAGAAGCACCTCGACCCGGCGCTGATCGCGGCGGTGATCTACGCCGAGAGCAAATTCGAACCGCGGCCTTCCTCAGCGGGCGCCGAGGGCCTGATGCAGATCCTTCCGGCGACGGCCTACTACCTGGCGCAGCTGTCGGGTGGACGGACCTTCACGGCTTCCGACCTGGCCAGCCCCGAAATCAACGTCGCCTACGGCAGCTACTACCTGCGCTACCTGCTGGACCACTACGACGGCGACGAGATGCTCGCGGTGGCGGCCTACAACGGCGGTCTGGCCAACGTCGACCGCTGGGTCGCCAAGGCCGAAGCGGGCGGCGGTCACCTGACGGTCGGCGCGATCCCCTTCCCCGAGACGCGCGAATACGTCCAGCGGGTGCTCGTCGCCCAGCAGGCCTACAGGGAGACCTATCCGCGCGAGTTGGGCCTGCAGTAGCCGGCGCCGCCGGCCGCGACCCCGGCCGAAAGGGGGCCGCTGGCCGAGTGGCTACCGTAGTTAGCTGCGCCATGCCCGACTTCAAGCTCGACTCAGTCTTCACACCGACCGCCGACCAGCCCAAGGCGATCGAGCGGCTGGCCGAAGGGATCCTCAGCGGGGAGCGCTACCAGACGCTGCTGGGAGCAACCGGCACGGGCAAGACGATGACGATGGCCGGCGTGATCGAGGCGATCCAGCGCCCCACGCTGGTGATCGCCCACAACAAGACGCTGGCGGCCCAGCTGTGCAACGAGTTCCGCACCTTCTTCCCCGACAACGCGGTCGAGTACTTCGTCTCCTACTACGACTACTACCAGCCCGAGGCGTACGTCCCCAGCCGGGACCTCTACATCGAGATGACTCCGCCATCAACCAGGAGGTCGACCGGCTGCGCCACGCGGCCACCGCGGCGGTGTTCGCACGCCGCGACGTGATCGTGGTCGCTTCGGTGTCGTGCATCTACGGCCTGGGATCACCGGAGACCTACGAGATGAACATGCAGATCCTCAAGCGCGGCGAGGAAATCGATCGCGACCAGCTGCTGCGAAAACTGGTCTCGATCCAGTACACCCGCAACGATCAGGTGCTCTCGCGCGGCACGTTCCGGGTACGCGGCGAGACGCTCGAGGTGTTCCCGGCATACGCCGAGACCGCGTTCCGAGCGACGATGTTCGGCGACGAAGTCGAACGGCTGCAGCACTTCGACCCGCTGACCGGCGAGCTGATCGCGGACGACCTCGAGCACGTGGCGATCTGGCCGGCCACGCACTACAACGTCAAGGAGGGCTCGATCGAATCGGCCGTCGCCGAGATCGGCCGGGAGCTGAACGAGCGCTGCGAGCAGCTCGAGTCCGAAGGCAAGCAGCTGGAGTCCCACCGCCTGCGCCAGCGGACCCAGTACGACATGGAGATGCTCCGCGAGGTCGGCTTCTGCTCGGGGATCGAGAACTACTCGAGGATCCTCGACGGCCGCCGCCCGGGCGACCGTCCCTACTGCCTGATCGACTACTTCCCGAAGGACTTCGTGTGCTTCATCGACGAGTCGCACCAGACCGTCCCCCAGATCGGCGGGATGTACGAGGGCGACCGGTCGCGGAAGCAGACCCTCGTCGAATACGGGTTCCGGCTGCCCAGCGCGATGGACAACCGTCCCCAGACCTTCGAGGAGTACCTCTCGATCACCCCCCAGATGCTGTTCGTCTCGGCCACACCGGGCGAGTACGAGCGGGCGCGCTCGACCAGCGTCGTCGAGCAGATCGTCAGGCCGACCGGGATCGTCGACCCCGTCGTCGAGGTGCGCGAGACGCGCAACCAGATCGACGACCTGATGAACGAGGTGCGCGCCCGGGTGCAGAAGGACGAGCGCGTGCTGGTCACGACGCTGACCAAGAAGATGAGCGAGGACCTCTCCCAGTATCTGCTGGAGATGGGCTTCAAGACCCGCTACCTGCACTCCGAGATCGACACGCTGGAGCGGATCCAGATCATCCGCGACCTGCGCCTGGGCGAGTACGACGTGCTGGTGGGCGTCAACCTGCTGCGTGAGGGGCTCGATCTGCCCGAGGTATCGCTGGTGGCGATCCTCGACGCGGACAAGGAGGGCTTCCTGCGCGGCGAGACCTCGCTGATCCAGACGATCGGCCGGGCGGCGCGCAACGTCGACGGCACCGTCCTGATGTACGCCGACAAGGAGACCAGGGCGATGCGGGCCGCGATCTCCGAGACCGATCGCCGGCGCGAGATCCAGCTGGCCTACAACGAGCGCCACGGGATCACGGCGGCGACGATCGTCAAGGGGATCTCCGACATCGCCGAGTTCCTGCAGGCCGAGTCGAAGGTCCCGCGGGGGCGCAAACGCCGCACCGCCAAGCGTGGTGGCGGGGGCGAGATGCCGCGGCACGAGCTCGAGAAGATGGTCGTCGAGCTCGAGGAGGAGATGCTCGCAGCGGCGGACGACCTGCGCTTCGAGTACGCAGCCCAGCTCCGCGACGAGCTGCGCGAGCTGCGCCGGGACCTGCAGGAGATCCGGGCCGGCGAAGCGCCGGTGGCGCAGGAGGCGTCAACCGATGCTTCCGGCGGGGACATGTCTTAGGATGGCGCCGTGAGCTTCGACCGCCAGGCAATCGAACGCCGGGACTTCCCGGTCGGCCGCCGGGGATACGACCCCGGGGCGGTGGATTCGCACCTGCGAGCGCTGGCCGCCGAGTTCGAAGAGTTGCAGCGTGTCGCCGCCAGCGGCAGCGGGGACGTCTCGCTGGCATCGACTGCCGGGACCCAGGTTCAGAGCATCCTCGAGGCGGCCGAGGCGGCCGCGTCGGAGATCGAGCGGACCGCGCAGGAAAACGCCAGGCAGGTCCGCGAGACCGCCGACCGCGATGCAGAACGGACCCGCGAGGAAGCGCTCGAGAAGGCCCGGGCCCATGTCGCGGCGGTCGCGCAGGTGACCGCGACGCTGCTCGAGCGGGTCGGCTCGATGGACGCGGAGGTCAACGCGCTGGTGGGCAGCCTGCGCACGGGCGCAGGGCGGCTGGCCGCGGACCTGAGCGCCGTGGAGGCGGGGATGTCCGAGCTCTACGGCGCTGCGGCCGGACGCGTCGCCGGCGAGCCCGAGCCGCAGCAACCGGCGCCCGTGGGCTTCGAGGCTGCGCTGGACACGGCGATGGCCATGCCCGCAGCCGCCCCGGGTTCCGTCGCGGCGCCGTCGGCGGTGCAGCCGGTCGCCGAGGCGCCGGCGGGACCGGCTGGAGGAGCGGACCTGGACGGCGCCCGGCTGATCGCGCTCAACATGGCGCTGAACGGGGAGTCCCGCAGCGACACGGAGCGCTACCTGGCCGAGAACTTCCAGCTGCCCGACCGGCTCAAGCTGATCGACGAGGTCTACGCGGCGATCGAAGGCTAGGACGCCCGGGCCGGTCGGAGGCGCGTGGGCGTTGATCGCCCGGTGCTCGTCGCTCCTGTCAAGCGGTCGTGAAGACGCTTGACAGGCGTATTGCAACGATTTATGTTCGGCTGGTTATCGGTCGAGGGGCGTCGTGGCGGGAGGCTGACGATGGGGGCACGGGGGACGAGGCGGGCGGTGCTGTGCGCCGTGGTGGCGACAGCGGCTGCCATGGTGGCGCCGCAGGCCTCGCTGGCCACGACGAGCACGTTCGCCTGGGGGCCGAACGCGTTCGGCCAGTTGGGCGTGGGGTTCGAAGCGAAAAAGCTCGAATATGCCTACCGCCCGCTCGCGATCGGCGGCCTCGGCGAAGTCGTCGAGATCGCCGGGGGAGAAGACCATGCCGTGGCGGTGGACGCGGAAGGGACCGCCGCTGCCTGGGGCGCCAACGGCCACGGCCAGCTCGGCAACGGCACAACGGCGGCGAGCGACGTGCCCGTGACCGTGCCGGGTCTGGACGAAGCCAAGGCCGTCGCCGCCGGCAACATCTTCAGCCTCGCGCTGCTCGGAAACGGCACCGTCGAGTCCTGGGGCGCCAACGCCGAAGGACAGCTCGGGCTCGGCTCCAACACCGGACCGCAGACGTGCGGCAGCGCTGCATGCAGCACCGTGCCGGTCGAAGTCCCCGGGCTCAGCGGCGTGCGCGCGATCGCGGCGAGCGGCAACCATGCACTCGCGCTGCTGGAAAACGGCACGGTCGAGAGCTGGGGCTCGAACAAATACGGCCAGGTCGGCGACGGCACCACGACCGAGAAAAACGAACCCGTTGCGGTCCCGGGCATCACCGAAGCGGTTGCGATCGCCGCGGGGACGCAGTCCAGCCTGGCGGTGCTGAGCGACGGCGAAGTCCGGACGTGGGGACGCAACAACTACGGGCAGCTCGGCAACGGTACGACGACCGACAGCCACTCGCCGGTGAGCGTCACGGGCATCTCGGAAGCCGTGTCGGTCGCGGCCGGTGAAAGCTTCGCGCTCGCGCTGCTGCGCGGAGGCCAGCTGAAGGCCTGGGGAAGCGACGGCTTCGGCGAACTCGGAGACGGCGGCAAAGCGGGATACGAGAGCACGACGCCGGTCGCCGTCAGCGGTCTCTCAGGCGTCACCGCGATCGCCGCGGCCGGCAGCCACAGCGTCGCGCTCCTGTCCGGCGCCACAGTCGAGACCTGGGGCTACGGCGCGCTCGGCAACGGCACGCACAGCGGCTACAGCAAGGTGCCCGTCACGCTGACGTGCGACCTGACCGGCTTGGTCGGGATCGGGGCAGGAGTCTCGACCGCGTTCACGTGGGGCGAAATGCAGGAAACGTGTCCCGTCGTGGAATCGGTGACCCCGGCCGAAGGGGCACCGGCGGGCGGGACTGCCGTGACGATCAGGGGCAGCACCCTGGGCGGGGTGTCGCAGGTGATGTTCGGCTCGACGCCGGCGAGCTCGTTCGAAGTCGTCTCGCCGACAGAAATCGCGGCGACCGCGCCGGCCGGCAGCGAAACCGTCGATGTGACGGTCCTGACGGCGCGTGCCGGCAGCGAAGTGACGAAGGCCGACTGGTTCACCTACGCGGCTCAGCCGACGGTGAGCTCGCTGGTGGGTCGCTCGGGGCCGGCCGGGGGAGGGACGCGGATCGAAATCAAGGGCACGAACCTCGGCAACGTGAGCGCCGTCCACTTCGGCGACAGCGCCGCCGCGTCGTTCACCGTCGTGAGCGACCACGAAGTGACGGCGACCTCGCCGGCGGGGCAGGGAGGGACGGTCGACGTGACGGTCACCAACCCCGTCGGCACCAGCGAGGCCAATGCCTCCGATCAGTTCACCTACACCGAAGCGCCCGAATTCGGGCGCTGCGCAGGAGGCGGAGGCAACTACTCCGACAAGGGCTGCGAGATCGAAGGCGAAGTCAAATTCAACTTCGAATGGTTCCCCGGGTTCGGGGGCAGCCGGCCGCTGGTCAAGCGAGGGTTCACGCTGTCCGCTTCGACGCTCACGCTCGAATCGGTCGGCAAGCGCAAGATCACCTGCTCCGGCGCCCACGGCGCAGGCGAATTCACGGCTGCCAAAGCGACGGCGATCTCCAGCCTGGTCCTGACGGGCTGCAGCGGCTCCGGGCTGGGCAGCTGCCACAGCGCCGCGGCGGGAGAAGGCGAAGTCCGCCTCGAACCGCTGGCCGGGAAGCTGGGATACACGACGAAGAAAACGCAGATCTACGACAGCGGGCTCCAGGTCGGCCCCGCCAGCGGCGAAGAGCTGGCCGAATTCACCTGCGCCAGCCACACGGTCCGGCTGACCGGTGCGTTCGTCGGCCTGTACGGCAAGGAAGACACGACCACCACCTCGATGACACTGGCGGCCAAGGACAAGAAGGGCGTTCAGGAACAGCTGCGGCTCAAAGAACAGCCCGAAGTGTCGCTGGCGCTGAAGGTCGACGGCGGCGCCGCCGAAAAGGCGGGCATCAAGGCCAAGCTGGCACAGACGAACGAAGAAGGGGTGGAGGTCAACACGGAGGTCTGAGCGCAAGGGCGGCCGAGCCGCGCCCGGACCCGAACGTCTGTTCGCCGTCATAGAATGGCTCTCCATGGCGTCGAGCAACCAGATCATCGTCTCGGGGGCGAGGGAGCACAACCTCAAGGACATCTCGGTCGAGCTGCCCCGTGACGCGCTGGTCGTGATCACGGGGCTGTCCGGCTCGGGCAAGTCGAGCCTGGCCTTCGACACGATCTACGCGGAGGGGCAGCGCCGCTATGTCGAGTCGCTGTCCGCCTACGCCCGCCAGTTCCTGGGCCAGATGGACAAGCCCGACGTGGACTTCATCGAGGGCCTGTCGCCGGCGATATCCATCGACCAGAAGTCGGCGTCGCGCAACCCCCGCAGCACGGTGGGCACCATCACCGAGATTTACGACTACCTGCGGCTGCTTTATGCCCGGGTCGGCATCCCCCATTGCCCCCAGGACGGCAGCCTGATCTCCCGCCAGACGCCCCAGCAGATAGTGGACCGGGTCCTGACCCTGCCCGAGGGCACGCGCTTCCAGGTCCTGGCGCCCGTGGTGCGGGGTCGCAAGGGGGAGTACGAGAGCCTGGTCCAGGAACTGGCGGGCCAGGGCTATGCCCGCGCCCGCGTCGACGGCACCGTGTACGAGCTGGCGGAACTGCCAAAGTTGGCCCGTTACGAGGCTCACACCATCGAGGTGGTGGTCGACCGGCTCGTCTTGCGCCCCGGCATCGAGCGCCGGCTGACCGACTCCCTGGAAACGGCGCTCAAACTGGCCAATGGCGTGGCGGAAGTCCAGATAGTCCCTCGTGAGGGGGCCGGAGGTGGGGACGGCACCGGGCGGGGGGAGGGCGCCTCGGCCCAGGGCCGGGCACCCCGAGGCGGGGCGCCAGATGGTGGCGAGGACGGCCCCGGCGAGGACGGCCCCGACGCCGGGGCCGAAGAGGCCGGGCCGGGCGGCGGCCTGCCCGAGACGCTGACTTTCTCCCAACATCTCGCCTGTCCCGTGTGCGGCACCTCCTACGAGGAGCTGGCGCCGCGCAATTTCTCCTTGAACTCGCCTTACGGCGCCTGCACCCGTTGCGACGGGCTCGGGACCCGCTACGAAGTGGACCCCGAGCTGGTCGTCCCCGACCCGGACCTGTCGATAGACGAAGGGGCGGTGGCGCCGTGGGCGGGTGCCCGTAGCGAGTACTTCGGGCGCCTCCTCCAAGGGGTGGCGGAGACGTTCGCCATACCCACCGACGTGCCGTGGCGGAAGCTGAAAAAGCAGGACCAGAAGGTGGTCCTCTATGGTTCGGGCTCGAGCCAGGTGCACCTGCACTACAAGAACCGCTACGGCCGGACGCGCTCGTACTACACCAATTACGAAGGCGTGGTCACCTATTTGCAAAGGCGCCACGGCGAGGCCGAGTCG
>JBKQOO010000145.1:0-5961 GCA_052145475.1 Solirubrobacteraceae bacterium | reverse complement strand
CCCGCCGTTGCTCGCGGGTGCGCCGTTCTGCGCAACACCGCCGACGGTGATTCGCGCGATCACCTGGCCGACGGTCACCGTGTCGCCCTCCTGCGCCAGGATCTCGCTCACCGTTCCGGTCGCCGGGGAGGGCAGCTCCACGTCGACCTTGTCGGTCGAGATCTCGACGATCGTCTCGTCCAGCTTGATCGGGTCACCGACCTTGACGTGCCATTCGAGGATCGTCCCCTCGGTGACCGACTCTCCAGCCGCGGGGGTCACGACGTCCACAATCTGCTGGGTCATCGTGTCCGTGGCCATCGACCTACAACTCTAGCGTCCCGCGCTAACGGGGGGATCCGTCCGCCGGGCGCCCTGGAGCGGGCGCTTTCGGAGCCCCCGCGGGGGCTCTCCCGGCCTGTCCGCCCGCCCCTGCCTGACGCTCGCGGCGACGCCCTTCGCGGATGAACTCGTAGCTTCCGAAGAAGGGGCCGATGCCGCCCAGCACGGCGACGGCGACGGCGAGCCGCAGCGAGACGATCCGCAACCGTGCCGCGGCCAGGCAGGCCAGCGACATCGCTATCCAGAGCAGCCCGTGGGACAGTCCGAGGATGAACGTCTCCGGCTGCGGGCCGCCCAACGCGAACGCGCAGATGAGCAGTGCCAGGTAGACGCAGGAGTGGATGAAGGAAACCGCCCGCAGGCGCCCGAACGTCAGCGGCCCGGCGGCGGCCCGGGGCTCACTCACATCGACAGCCAGCGTGCCATCCGTGGCAGCACCTCGCCGGCCTCCTCGGGCCAGGAGTCGATCTCGCTGGGCCACCAGGCGAACTCGTCGTGCTCGTCGTCCGGGATGACCGTCTGCTCGGCCCCCTCGGCCAGCCAGGCCTGCCCGACGAACATCACCAGCTTGTGGGGAAGGCGCAACAGCGCCTCCCCCCGCACGCGCTCGGGGGCCACCGACCACTCCTCCTCGAGCTCCCTGACCAGCGTGTCGGCGGGGCTCTCGCCCACATCGACCGCGCCACCGGCGCCCAGCGCCCAGCGGCCCGCCCATGACGAGACCCAGGGCGCGCGCCGGCCGGCCAGCCAGCGGCCGTCGGCCGCGCGCGTCACGCACAGCGCGGCCATGCTGTGCGAGGCGTCGTCCGCGACCAGCCGCAGGGCCCAGCGAAGTGGCTGCATCTCGATCGCGATCCCGTCCGCGTCGGCCCGGTAGTCGACCAGGCGCGCCGCGACGCCGTCATGGCTCGGCGATCCCCGCTCCTGCAGCCCCCGGATCGCCTCGTCGGCGGCCGCGGTCTGGGCGCTGGAAGGCAGGTAGGGCTCATCGAGCCAGTGCGCCTTGACGCGCGCCAGCTCCCACGGGCCCCGGGCGAGGACCTCGGGCACGCTGCTGTTCTGCTCGGTTGTCTCGGTCACCGCGGGAAAGGCTAGTGAATGAAGCGCTCCCCCGGTGAAGCTGCCGTGAAGGTCGCTGCGCATAGACTCGCGCCGTGATCAGCCGCCGGCGCAAGCACTGGGGATGGGGCCACGAGGACCAGCAGCCGACCCTCGAGCAGGCTCGCGCGGCGGCGCCGATGCTGGCCGAGCGCCTCGGGCTCGAGCTTGGCGAGGTCGAGCAGCCGGTGCCGCTCGAGGCGGTCCAGCTGGCCGCGCCGCGCGTCGCGATCCCGCGCGAGCTGGCGGCGATCTGCGCCGACGATACCCACGCCCGCGCCGGCCATGCATTGGGGAAGTCCTACATGGACGTCGTGCGAGGGTTCCGCGGCGAGTTCGAGCATCCCCCCGACCTTGTCGCCACACCCCGGCAGGAGACCGACCTGGAGCGTCTGTTGGAGTGGTGCGCGGCCGAGCGGATCGCGGCGATCCCGTTCGGCGGGGGCACCTCGGTCGTCGGCGGCGTGACGCCGGTCCTGGGCGGGGACTACAACGGCGCCGTCTCGATCGACATGACGGCGATGGCGCGCCTGCTCGTGGTCGACCCGATCTCGCGCTCGGCCTGCATCCAGGCCGGCGCGACCGGGCCCGCCCTGGAGTCGGCCCTGGGCGAGCACGGCCTGACCCTGAGGCACTTCCCGCAGTCCTTCGAGTACTCCACCCTGGGCGGTTGGGTCGCCACGCGCGCGGCGGGTCACTTCGCCAGCGTCTGGACCCACATCGAGGACTTCCTCGAGTCGGTCAGCGCCATAACCCCCTTGGGGCGGTGGGAGTCGCGCCGGCTGCCCGGCTCCGGCGCCGGCGTCAGCCCCGACCGGATGCTGGCCGGATCGGAGGGGATCCTCGGCGTGATCACCCGGGCCTGGGTTCGCGTCCAGCCGCGCCCGGAACACCGGTCCTCGGCGGGGGTGCGCTTCGAGAGCTTCGCCGTGGGCGCCGAATGCGTGCGCGCGATCTCCCAGGCCGGCCTGTACCCCTCCAACTGCCGGCTGCTGGACCCCGGCGAGGCGAAGCTGACGATGGCCGGCGACGGAACGCACGCCCTGCTCGTACTCGGCTTCGAGTCGACCGACCACCCGGTCGAGGCGGCGATGGAGCGGGCGCTCGAGCTGTGTGCCGAGCATGGCGGCGCCGTCGTCCCGCGCCGTGAGGGCCCGGGCGGGGACGCGGTCGGCTCGTGGCGCGGGGCCTTCGTGGGAGCGCCCTACGTGCGCGACCTGCTGGTCTCGATGGGCGTGCTCAGCGAGACGTTCGAGACGGCCATCACCTGGGAGCGCTTCCCGGCCTTCCACCAGCGGGTGATGGCGGCGGCGAACGAGGCGGTGCGCGAGGTCTGCGGGGACGGCAGCGTCCACTGTCGGTTCACCCACATCTACCCCGATGGCCCCGCGCCGTACTTCACCGTGCTCGCCCCGGCCAGGCGCGGCGAGGAGATCGAGCAGTGGAGCGCGATCAAGCGTGCGGTGTCCGACGCGCTGATCGAGGCGGGTGGCACGATCACCCACCACCACGCCGTCGGTCGCGACCACCGCCCCTGGTATGACCGCCAGCGCCCCGAGCCGTTCGCCACGGCGCTGGGAGGGGCGAAGGCTGCGATCGACCCGGCCGGGATCATGAACCCGGGCGTGCTGCTGGATCAGCCGCGATGAGGGTCGCGGTGCTCGGGCCGGGCGGAGTCGGCGGGCTGCTGGCGGGGGCGCTGGCCCGTGCCGGAGACGAGGTCACCGTGATCGCTCGCGACAGCACCGCGAAGACGATCGCCGAGCAGGGGTTGCGGATCAGCAGCGTCACGCTCGGAGACTTCGTCGCTCGCCCACGGGCCTCCTCGCGCCTGGATCAGCCGGTCGACGCCCTGCTCGTCGCGACCAAGGCGGCCGGGCTGCCGGACGCGCTCGAGCGCGTCGCGGTCGACCCGCCCCTGGTGCTGCCGTTGCTCAACGGCCTCGACCACCTGGCCCTGCTGCGGCGGCGCTTCCCGCCAGAGTCCGTGCTCGCAGGTGCGATCCGGGTCGAGGCGGACCGGCCCGAGCCGGGCGTGGTCATCCACACGAGCCCGTTCCTGCTGGTCAACATGGCCAGCGCCCACCCCGCCATGGCTGCCGGCATGAGGCGGCTCGCCGAGGCGCTGGTCGCGGCTGGGGTGCCGGCCGAGGTGCTCGACTCCGAGGCGCAGGTGATGTGGTCAAAGCTGGTCCGCCTGAACGCGCTGGCCTGCACCACCAGCGCCTACGACAAGCTGCTCGGTGAGATCCGCTCGACGCCGGCATTGAGGGCCGACCTGCTCGGAGCGATGGAGGAGGCGGCTGCGGCCGGCCGGGCCGAGGGGGCCGAGGTCGATGCGGCGAGCGCCGTGGCCGAGCTGGACCGTGCCCACGACACGCTGGGCAGCTCGATGCAGCGCGACATCGCGGCCGGGCGCACGCCCGAGCTGGATGCGATCCCCGGCTCGGTGATGCGCGCCGCCGCGCGCCACGGCCTGAGCTGCCCGACGATCGAGCGCCTCGTCGCCATGATCGCGCTGCGGGCCGGAGTCGAAGCGCCGAGCGTCCCGGTGCGGCCCGGGGGCTAGGGAGCGCCGCCGGAGAGTGGCGCAGGGCCGGTGTCGTAGCGGGCCACGGTGAAGCCGATCAGCATCGGCACGTGGACGGCGAACACGACCAGCGAGAGCGTCAGCACCACGAGCGAACCGCCGCTGAGGTGGTCCTGCAGGAAGGCGTACTCGATCATGCCCGCGATCACGAGGTACGCCAGCAAGGCCCACCTGGCCACTTCGAAGAAGCGGCCCCAGGCGAAGTCGGGCACGCGGGCCAGCGCCACCATGTTGCCCAGCAGCAGTGCGATCGAGGCGGCCAGCAGGATCACGGCGGGCGTAAGCGGCACGTGTTTGGGCAGATGCGCGGCCAGGTAGATGCCGCCCGCGAGCACCAGGGCCAGCGAGGTCATGCCGATCTGGGTGACGGGAGGCAGGCGGCGTTCGTCCATCGCAGACCTCAGCCGAGGGTGATCTTGGCCATGATCACCAGCGTCGCGACCTGCATCAGGCCGGTCGCGCCGGCGGTGTAGATGAAGCGTTTCATCAGGCGTTCGACAACGGCCGGGTTCGGCTGCGGCTTCTTCAGCTCGACCAGCACCGCGATGTTCGCCGGCTCGAGCAGCCCGAGCGCGATCACCGCCATGATCGCGACCACGATGTAGCTCGCCACCAGCCAGCCGTGCAGGTAGTAGTCGGACTGCACCGTGCCCAGGTGCACGCCCAGCTGCCACCCGGCCGCCAGCGTCGTCGTCACGACGGTCGGCATGATCAGGACCATCTTCGGCATCAGCCGGTCGTGAACTCGACGCGAGCCGGTATCGACAGACTGCCCAGGATCGGCCCGAGCACGAAGCCGAGGAACAGGTCGATGATCGTCCACGCGGCGCCGCCCACGAAATGCAGGAAGCCGATCGGCCAGAGCTTGTCCGAGGCGATCGCCGCGATCACCGCGGCCAGTACCACAGCCACCGCGATCAGCCCGCGGCGCGGGACGATTTCGAAATCCGGGCGCTCGACGGCCTCGGCCGGCGGTGCCCCCACGGCAATTGCCACATCCGCCACGACGGCGACTATAACGCCCGGCCTGGCGCCTCGTTCAGATCTCGCGCAGGGGGTCAGCGCCGCCCGGGACGGTTCCCGGCAGCGACCGCGTCGCGATCGCCTCCACCGCCTGCTCCTCGGCCTCCGTGAGCTCCTCCTCGTGGTCGCCGTCGCACAGCACCCTGAAGTTGCCCGTCACGCCGCCGTCGGCCTGGATCGTGATCCCCGGCAGGATCTCCTCGCCCTCTTCCAGTCCCAGCCGCTCCATGTCGAAGTGGGCCAGGCCGATCCCGTAGGCGGTGTGGGTCGGGTTCTCGCGGTCGTGCGCAGCCACCGCCTGGGCGAAGCGCTCGAGGTTCTTGGCGATCTTGCCGGTGTCAGCCATCGCTCCGGTTGGAGACTAGCGCCTGCGGGGAGTAGGATCGCGCCCATGGTGCTCTACACGTGCACCGACGGCAAGTCGTTCGGCGGCCTGCCCGGGCCGTTCGCCCATCCGTGCGGCCGCGCCGCACTGGCTCTGGACCGGGCCGGCGTCAGCTACGAGCTGCGCGAGGTGAAGGGCGGCACGCTGAAGCTCTGGACCTGGCCCTCCCGCGCCCGCGATCGCGCCGAGATCGAGCAGCTCAGCGGCCAGCGGTCGGTGCCGATACTGGTGCTCGACGACGGCGGGGTGATCACCGGCTCGGGCGAGATAGCGCGCTGGGCCGACCAGCACAGCCCCGCGGCCTCGGGCTGAGCCGGCATCATCGTCCCGGCTGCTCGATTACCTCAATTCGATACCCGTCGGGATCCCTGACGAAGCACAGCCGCGATCCGCCCTCGCGGACCGAGTAGGGCGGCTTCTCCGGCTTGATCCCCTGCTCGGCCAGCTTCGCCAGCATGCTGTCGAGGTCGTCCGAGGTGATCGCGATGTGGCCGTACCCGGTGCCGATCTCATATGAGTCGACGCCGAAGTTGTAGGTCAGCTC
>JBKQOO010000144.1:0-11256 GCA_052145475.1 Solirubrobacteraceae bacterium | reverse complement strand
CTGCTTGCCCGGCATCGCGTCCAGGGTGAAGCGGGCACCAACCTCGGCGACGCGCCCGGCACCGTTGGTGACGACGACGAACTGGATCACGACGAGGATCAGGAAGATCACCAGCCCGACCACGACGTTGCCGCTGACGACGAACGCGCCGAAGGACTTCACGACGCTGCCGGCGCTGCCCGTCGTGAGGATCAGCCGCGTGACCGACACGTTGATCGCGAGGCGGAACATCGTCGTCAGCAGCAGCAGGCTGGGGAACGAGGCGAAGTCGAGCGCCTTGCCGAGGTACATCGTGGTGGCGACGATCGTCAGCGCAGCCGAGATGTTCAGCGTGATCAGCAGGTCCAGCAGCGCCGCCGGCAGCGGCACGACGAGCATCGTCACGACCAGCACGACGCCGACCGCCGCCAGCATGTCGGTGTGCCCGAGGATGCGCTTGAGCGAGTTGCCGCTCACGACGCCGCCCGCCTGTGCCTCGCGGTCCGGTACACGAAGGCGAGCACGCGCGCGACCGCCGCGTAGAGCTCCTGCGGGATCATCTGGCCGATCTCGACCGACGCGTGCAGGGCGCGCGCCAGCGGCGGGTCGTGGACGACGGGCACGTCATGCTCTTCGGCGATGCGCCTGATCTGCGCCGCGATCAGGTCCTGGCCCTTGGCGACGACCTCCGGGGCCGTGCGGCTGCCGTCGTAGCGCAACGCGACGGCGAAGTGGGTCGGGTTCGTCACGACCACGTCGGCGTCGGGCACCGCCGCCATCATGCGCGCCCGCGCCGCCTGCATCTGGCGCCGGCGCAGCGCCGCTTTGACCTCGGCCGAGACGCCGTACTGCCGGGCCTCGTCCCGGACTTCCTGCTTGGTCATGCGCAGGTCGCGCTCGTAGCGCCTGCGCTTCCAGGCGTAGTCGATCAGCCCCACCAGCACATAGGCCAGACCGGCCCGCTCCGCGATCGCGAGCGCCTGATGGCCCGAGATCGATCCGAGCGCTCCCGGGGTGATGCCGACGATCGAGGCGAGGCTGCGCAGGCCCGGCAGCAGGGCCAGCGCCGCGACGGCGGCGACCACGGCGACCTTGACGATCGCCTTGAGCGCCTCGAACACCAGGTTCGGACCGAGCAGGTTGCGGGCGCCGCTGACCGGGTTGATGCGGCGGAAGTCCGGCTTCAGCGCGTGCGGGGCCGGTCTGACGCCGGCCTGGGCGGCGCCGGAGATCAGGGCGGCCGCGGCGCAGGCGCATGCCACGGGGGCAACGGCCAGCACGATCGTCGAGAGGGCGGCGTGCATCAGTCCGTTCAGGCCGGCCGCCGTCGTCGCCGCGCCGGGATGCGCGATGTCGGCGAGAATCGCGCGGAACGCATTCGCGCCCGCCTGGGCGATGTCCGGCCCGGTCAGCCCGATGACGACCAGCCCGGCGACGAGCACGACGGCTCCGCTCAGGTCGGCGCTGCGCGCGACCTGCCCGCGCTCTCGCGCGAGCTTGCGGTGTTTCGGTGTCGCCTTCTCTGTGCGGTCGTCGCGTGCCATGGCGGAGTCAGGCGACGTGGAGGACGCTCAGCGCCGCGCCGACGCTCGAGGACATCTGCCCCGCGATCCAGTTGGCGACGAACGGCAGCGACGCGCCCGCCACCAGCAGCGCGACCGCGACCTTGGTCGGGAAACCGACGGCGAACACGTTCATCTGCGGAACGACCCGCGAGACGACCCCGAAGGCGACGTCGGTGATGAGCAGCGCGACCAGCACCGGCGCGCCGATCTCGAGCGCAGCGGCGAACACCGTCGAGAAGATCTGCACGGCCCCCGCGACCAGCGCCCCGACGCGCGGGCCCTGGGTCAGCGGGACGAGGTCGAACGTCCTCCCCAGTCCCTGCAGCGTCCAGGCGTCGCCGCCGATCACCAGGAAGACCATCGTCCCGAACAGCGAGTAGAAGCGCGACATGACAGCGCTGGTTTCGCCGTTCATCGGGTTGATCAGGGTCCCGTAGGAGAAGCCCGATCCGATGTCGATGAGCGAGCCGGCCGATTCGACGGCCGCCAGCATGACCGACAGCGCGAAGGCGAACGCCAATCCGACCAGGCCCCCCTCGACCACGAGCTCTGCGATCGTCACCGGGCTGCTCGGGATGTGCTGGCCCTGCAGCGCGATCGGCGTGAGCCCGATCGAGATCGCCACGGCGATCACGCCCCGCACCGTCGGCGGGATCAGCGCCGAGGAGAACAAGGGCGCGATGAAGAAGAGCGGCGTGACCCGTGCGAGCACCAGGATGAAGCCGGCGAGCTCGTTCCCGGCCAGCGCGCTGAGCAGCTGCGTCACTAGTTCACCATCGTCGGGATCGAGGTGAACAGCGCGGTTGTGTAGGCGACGAGCTGACCCAGCATCCAGGGCCCGAGCACGATGATCACGACCGCGATCCCGGCGATCTTCGGGATCAGCGAGAGGCTCTGCTCCTGGATCTGGGTGACGGCCTGGAAGATGCTGACGACGATCCCGATCACCAGGCCGACCAGCAGCAGCGGGCCGGCGACCTTGAGCGCGAGGCTCATGGCCTGTGATGCGAGGTTGACGACGGTGTCCTGGTTCATTGACGGCCGGCTCCTAGTGGAAGCTCTGGACGAGCGCTTTGATGACCAGATCCCAGCCGTCGACGAGCACGAACAGCAGGACCTTGAAGGGCAGCGAGATGAAGGTCGGCGGCAGCATGATCATCCCCATGCTCATCAGCGTCGCGGAGACGATCAGGTCGATGATCAGGAAGGGCAGGAAGATCAGGAAGCCGATCTGGAAGGCGGTGTTCAGCTCCGAGACGATGAAGGCCGGGATCAGCACCTCGGTCGGCACTTCCGAGCGCGTGTGCGGCACCGGGTCGTGGGCGAGGCTGACGAACAGGGCGATGTCCTGGGTGCGGGTCTGGCGGAACATGAATTCGCGCAGCGGCACCTCGGCGTCTTTGAGCGCCGTGGTCGTGCTGATCTTGTGATGGGTCAGCGGTTCGACGGCGTCGCGCTTGATCGCGCTGATCGTCGGCGACATCACGAAGATCGTGAGGAACAGCGCGATTCCGACCAGCACCTGGTTCGGCGGCGCGTTGTTGGTGCCGACGGCCGTGCGGATGAAGCCCAGCACGATCAGGATGCGGCTGAACCCGGTCACGGTGAACAGCACTGCCGGCACCAGCGTCAGGCCGCCGATCAGCAGCAGGATCTGGACGGCGTTGGACGAGTTCAGGTTCAATGCCGCACCGTCCATTCGCGGAGCCGTTCGATCAGCGTCGTCCCGGGGCCGGGGCTGGGGACGCTCATCGGGTCGGGCCGCTCGGCCGTGCCGGGCTGTGGCGCCACCCGATACTCGTGGACGGCGGGTCGATCGGCGACGCCGCCGCGCGGCGCCAGCAGCGACGCGCGCCGCCGCGCCGGCTGTTCCTCGGCGAGGAGCAGGCCGGCTTCACGGGCCTCCTGCTCGGTGTAGCGGTGGATCGGGACCAGGCCGTGCTCAGCGCTGCCCAGCAGCACGTATTCGCTGCCGGCCCGCACGAGATGGACGGAGCGCCCGGAGCCCAGCGCGAGCGCCGCAACGCTCGCCAGACCGGCGCTCGAAACGTGCGGGTCGCGGCTGGTTTTGACCTGTCGCAGGATCCACGACAGCCCCCAGATCACGGCGATCACGATCGCCAGTCCGACGATCGTCCTGACCAGGCTGGCCCCGCCGCTGCTGACGCTGTGCGTCCCCGCGGTCGTCGGGGTGAGGTCGAGCGGAGTGCTTTCGCCGCCGGCATGAGCCGTGCCGGCGGCCGACGCCAGGGGCGGGCTGATCAGCACAGCCGCGCACGGGCCGAGCGCGGCGGCCGCCGTCGCGGCCGCCCGTGGGAGCAGGGTCAACTTAGTCATCGAGGAACGACTCCGAGGAAGAGTCGTCCCGGTTATCGGCCCGGAAGGCGATGACTTGAGGGACGCAAGCGCCCTGGCGAGCCGGCATCCCCCCAGGCAGATGGGCGGAGGGTTGGCACGGGACGGGGCGCGCACGGGGCGCCCGGGGCGGGTCGAGGCGGGGTCGTGACGCCTAGATCAGGGCGTGCACCTGCACGCCCCAGGTGCCCTCGGCCGTCACGACCAGGCTGCCGTTGGCGAAGCAGAGTCCGTTCGCGAACAGCTCGACCGGGGCCTGCGCCGCCTGGTCCAGCTCCACGACCGAGCCGGGGGCCATCTCGAGCGACGCCCCCAGCGACATGTGCGTGCGGCCCAGCTCGGCCCATACGCGCACGAAGATGCTCCGCAGGATCGGCTCCTCGCCGGGTCCCATGGCCGGCTCGTCCGCCTCGGCGCGGGCCCGCTGCAGGTCGCTGCGCCCGAGCCGCGCGTAGGTCTGCGAGCGCACCGGCGGTTCATCGACGGACTCGAGCTTGAGCGCGCGGCGTGTGCCGCTGGCGCCGGGCCGCCCGCAACCGAGCGAGACCTCCTCGGCGAACCGCCGCCCACCCTCGTCGGCCCGCTGCTCGAGCTCGAGCAGCGTCCCCGGCACGATCGCGCGCATACGCTCGATCGGCATCTGCACCGAGCCGACCTCGGCCCGCAGCAGCACGCGGGCATCGGCGACCCCGCGACTGAGCTCCTCGGCCCCGTTCGCGCGTCGCCCGGGCGAGGCATCGGCGCCGGCGCGCAGCCCGTCGGCCAGCGGCTCCACGCAGGGCCAGGGCAGCAGCAGCGTCATGCCGGACTCACAACCGCCGATGACGCTCGAGATCGAGACCGAGAGCGTCGGCTCCGATGCGACCGTCAGCAGGCCCGCATCACCCTCGAGGTCGACCGGGCCCCGGCGCAGCTCGCCGCCGCCCAGATCGCCCCAGGCATCGGACAGCTCATCGACGACGGAGTCGAGCAGCGCCTCGGCGAGGGCCCAGTCGATGTCGCTGAGGTGGCGCTCGGAGGGCGCCTGGGAGGACTGGCCGCCGAGCAGGCATTCGAGCGACTGCAGCAGCCAGGGAAGCTCGACGCTGAGCAGCATCTGCTGCTCGGGCTGGGTGACGGGGCCGCTCATCACGGCCAGCGCCGGCGCGTCGGCGGGCAGGCGCGCCTTGGCGGCGACCCAGGTGTGCTGCTCGACGTCGTCGACCTCGATCGCCACCTCGCATTTGAGCTCGTCGCAGAGCCGCTCGGCGAGATCTTTGCAGAAGCTCCCCAGCCCGGCCGCGATGCGGCGGCGCAGCTCATTGGTGAACTTGTTCGGCTGGGAGAAGTCGAGCGGGCGGATCCTGCGCTCGCCGCCGGGGGTGGCGTCCTGTGGCTGCCCGGTGGTGGCGGTGGCCGCGCCGCCGGGCTGCGCCGCGACCGGGTCCTCGGCCATGCTCAGGCCTCCGGGTCGCTCGCCTGGCCGGCGTCCGCGCCGTCGTCCGTCCCCGCTCCGGCGGGCGTGTCCGCTGACGCGCTCTGCGTCTCCATGCCTGGGTCCTGGGCGTCGAGGATCTCGGTGATCCGCAGACCGTAGCGCTCGTCCACGACGACGACCTCGCCGCGGGCGATCGGCGTGCCGTTGATCAGGAGGTCGGCAGGCGCTCCCGCGTCGTGCTCGAGCTCGATCACCGAGCCGACCCGCAGCCGCAGCGTCTCGCCGACGGTCGTGCGGCTGCGCCCGATCTCGACGCTCAGCTCCATCGGGATCTCGCTGAGGCGCTGCAGGTCGGGATCGCCGGCCCGAGTGCCGTCCTGCCCGTCGCCGGCGGCCTGGTCGAACTGCTCGTACTCGATCGTCTCAGCCACGTGTCCTCCTATTGAACCGTGAAGTCGGGGATCAGCACCGATTCCACCTTGATGTCGGTCTGTGCACGGATCGCGGCAAGGATCTGGTGTTTGAGCTGTGCTCGGCCCCTGTCGCTGATCAGGGTTTCGCCGCTCATGTTGGTCACCAGGTTGGTCACGATTTCGCGAATCACCGCTTCCTCGGGCAGCGTGCCGATGGACGATTCCGAGCTGGTCGAGCCGGTGTCGGCAGACGCACCGTCGCTCTGTCCCGGGGCGAGCTCGAGCGCCACGCTGAGCTTCGCATAGCGGCCGTCGGAGAGGTTCAGCAGGAAGCTTCCCGGCATCACGTAGATCGTGCCGTTGATCTTCTGCTTTGTCACGGTCTTCGGCTTGGTCATCGTGTATCCGGCGAGCAGCAGGACCGGCAGGGCCAGCGCCAGCATCACCTTCTTGTTCTTGAGCATGTTCAGTCGTCCTTGACTAGGGTTCGCTTTCGCTGCCGTATATCCGCTTCAAGACGATCTCCACCCGCCTGTTGCGGGCTCTGCCCGCTGCGGTGAGGTCGCTCGCAATCGGCCGCTGGTCGGCATATCCGACGGCCGTGAGTCGCTGCGGGCTGACGCCGTTGCTCGCCAGGAATCGCACCACCGTGCTGGCCCGCGTCGCGGACAGCTCCCAGTTGCTCGGGAACTGGGAGCTGTGGATGGGCACGTTGTCGGTGTTGCCCTCGACGTCGACCGGATGGGTCTGGTCGAGGTTGATCAGCTGCGCGATCTCCTGCAGCAGGGCGTCGCCCTTCGGGTTGAGGTTGGCCTGGCCGGAAGCGAACAGCAGATCGTCGGTCAGCACGCGGATCACCAGCCCCCGCTCTTCGATGCTCGCCTGCACCTTGCTCGCGAAGCCGTGGCTGGCGGCGTACTTTTCGATCTCGGCCTTCAGCCGAGCGAACTCGCTCGCCTCGCGCGCGGCGGCGCCGGCCTGGGCGGCGGACGCCGAGCCGGCCGTGTGGGCGCTGTTGAGTTCCGATGTGGGAGAGGCCGTGACGGGCACGATCGACTGCACGTCCACCGCCGAGGGGGCGTTGCTCGCATTGGCGGTCGCGCCGGGATGGGCGATCGCCTTGCCACCGGGCAGCACGTCGCCCGAGAAGGCGGCGCGCAGTGACTTCTGCAGGACCTGGACCTTGGAGATGTTGACCGAGGAGATCGAGAACAGCACCATGAACAGGGCCATCAGCAGCGTGATCATGTCGGCGTAGGTCAGCAGCCAGCGCTCGTTGCTCTCCTCGCCCTCACCGCCGTGCCCGCGTCCACGCCTCCTGCCCCTGGCCATCTCAGGCCGCCTTGGACTCGACGCCCAGTTCGGCGACTGCGCCTTCGTCCTCCTCCCCGCGCTCGGCGGGCGGCAGGTAGGACATCAGCTTTTCGGAGACCAGGCGCGGGTTGTCACCGGCCTGGATCGAGAGAATGCCCTCGAGCGTCATCATCCTCAGCTCGACCTCTTCAGCCGAGATCGCCTTCAGCCGGTTGGCGATCGGCAGGAAGATCACGTTGGCGGAGCCGACCCCCATGAGCGTGGCGATGAAGGCGGCCGAGATCGACGGCCCCAGCGTCGAGGGGGCGGCGAGGTTCTGCAGCACGTGGACCAGGCCGAGCACGGTGCCGATGATCCCCATCGTCGGCGCGAAGCCGCCGGCCTTCTCGAAAGGCGCGGCCGAGACGGCGTGGCGGGCCGCCATGCCGTCGACCTCAGCCTCGAGGATCGCGTTGACCATCTCCGGGTCGGTGCCGTCGACGACCAGCTGGAGGGCGTTGCGGGTGAAGGGGTCCTCGATCTCGGGAAGCAGCGCGTCGAGCGCCAGCAGGCCCTCGCGACGCGCTTTGTCGGCCAGCGACACGAGCTCATCGAGCTGGCCCCGCATGTCGGGCGGTTCGGCCGACATGACGAGCTTGTAGAGGCTGGGCACGCGCTTGAACGACTGCATGCCAACACTGGCGATCGTGACGCCGGCGGTGCCGCCGATGATGATCATCAGAGCCGGGATGTTTATGAAGGCAGCCGGACTCGTCCCGTCCATCATCGAGCTCAGCAGCAGGGAGCCGAAGGCCACCCCTATACCGATGGCCGTTGAAGCCTTCATCGCTTCCCTTCATCGGCCGTCGCAGGGAATCCTTAAAGCTTTGGCGGGCTGCCGTGCACGAAACGACGGCCGCCCGCGTGCCCGGCGTGGCCGGGCGGCGGGCGGAGTCGGGCCTGCTCAGATCGGGTCGTCCTCCACGGCGGCCAGGTGCGGGGCGTCGCGACCCAGCCCGTGGGCTGCCGCGGCGCGAGCCGGGCGGCGGCGACGCAACGCCTCGCCGAGCAGGTCGGCGCGGTACTCGCGGACCGCCGAGGAGACCTGAGCTGGTGTCTCGGCGACGACGACCTTCGCCCCGGTCGCCAGCGTGATGACGGTGTCGGGGGTCGATTCGACCGTGACGATCATGTCGGGATTCAGTTGGAATGGCTCGTCGCTGTGACCGAGCCGGTTGAGTGTGATCATGCCCTGCCCCCCTTCTAGGTTTTCGCAATCGCCGCGGGCGGGGACGGCTCGCTGGCCGTCCCCTCCCGGGCTCCTCGGAGTCGCGTCTCGGCTTACCTCCTCTTCCTCGTCTCAGACCGTTCGATCGGACGCGCTAGTGCATCTCGACCAGGGTTTCGAGCATCTCGTCCGCTGTCGTGATCACGCGCGAGTTGGCCTGGTAGCCGCGCTCCGCCGTGATCATGTTCGTCATCTCGGAAGCCATGTCGACGTTGGACATCTCGAGCTCGCCACCGATCGTCGAGCCGAAGCCGACGGTCGAGGGCGTGCCCACGATCGGGGTGCCCGAGTTGGCCGTCTGCGCCCACAGCGAGCCGCCGACCCGTTCCAGGCCGCCTTCGTTGGAGAAGGTCGCCAGCGATATGTAGCCCGCTGTCACGCGCTGCTGGTAGGTCGGGCTTTCCGGGTTGTTGTCGGTGTAGGAGACCGAGCCGTCCTGGCCGATCGAGACGTTGGTCGACCCGGGCGGGATCTGGATGTAGCTGTCTTCTTTGCCCGCCGCATATGTCGTGCCTGTTTCCGTCACGGTCGGCACGGCGTTGCGCCCGATCACGTAGTCGCCGGCCTCGGTGGTCAGGAAGCCGAGCGTGTCCGTGGTGAGATCACCGGCCCGCGTGTAGAGGACGTTTTTCGGGAGCCCGGTCGTGAAGGGCGGTTTGGCACTCGGTTCGCCTTCGCCGACGCGCAGGAATCCCGCGCCCTCGATCGCGATGTCGAGCGGATTGTTGGTCGTCTGGAAGGCTCCCTCGGACATTTCGTTGCGGGTCGCGTTGACCTGCACTCCCAGTCCGACCTGCACGGGGTTGGAGCCACCGTTGGTTTTGGTCGGCGCCGAGGCGCCGCGGATGACCTGCGTGAGCGAGTCCGCGAACGTCATGCTCGAGGCCTTGTAGCCCACGGTGTTCACGTTCGCCAGGTTTGCGGCGGTGTCGTTGAGCATCGCCTGATTCGCGTCGAGGCCGCTGATCGCGGCATACATACCAGCCATCATCGTGACTGCCCATCCTTTCGTGGCCCCCTCGATGAGGTCCGGCCTTTGTCGTGTGACGCCCGAGCGCTCATGCGATCACGGCGCTGTCGATGTTGGTGAACACGTTGTCCTTCATGTGTTCGGAGTCCACCGCGGTGATCACGGTGCTGTTGCTGACCGACACCACGAAGGCGGTGCCGTCCACGAGCACGAGCGAATCGCGCGAGCCCTTGCCTGCGGCCCGGCTGACCCCCTCGGAAAGTCTCTGCAGCGTGTTCTGGTCGAGCTCGATCCCGCGCCGTTGCACCCGCGCCAGCGCGTGCTTGGAGAACTGCACCGAGCCCGGGGCGCTGGCCTGGTCGAGCGCGTCGGCGAACGAGCCGGCCTGCCCGGGGGCGGGTGCCCCCCGCTGCGGGGCGGGCGGCTGGGCAGGCGGGGCCGCCGGGGCGAGCGCCCCGGGCGGCAGCAGCGCGGGATTCGAGATCTGGCTCATTCGATGTTCGTCACGCTGGTCAGGGTCACGCCGGGCACGCCTTCAACCGTCAGTGTCACGCCGGAGGCGGTCGACTGGGCGCTCTGCACCGTCCCCGTGACCGATTCGCCCGAGGCCGCGTGGTAGGTGACCGAGCGACCGATCATCTGCACGGCGCCCGACAGCTCGTTGGCGTTGGCCAGGTTGGTCATCTGCTCGACCTGGGTGAACTGGGCGAGCTCGTTGAGGAATTCGTTGCTGTTCCCCGGTTCGAGCGGGTTCTGGGCCTGCAGCTGGGCGATCATCAGTTTCAGGAAGTCGTTCTGGCCGAGGATCCCATTCGGGTTCGACGGCGATTCGGCACCCCCGCTGGTGGCGGCGGCTGCCTGTACTGCTGCTGGTTGCGTCGTTGTCACGGTTGGTCCTTTCTGATCGCCTCAGACGAGCACGTCCACCAGCGTGCCCCGCGGGGAGGCGGACGATGCCGCGCCCTCCTCGGTTGTGCCGGCTTGGTTGGCCTGCGATTCCCCGCCTTCTCCCGTCCCCGCCGCGCCGGCCTGTGACCCGGGCGCACCTGCGCCCTGGCCCCTGGCGTCGGGCTGGGATTGGGCGTTGATGTCGAGGCTCAGCAGCGAGGTGCCGAGCGAGCGCAGCGATTCGGCGAGGTCGGAGCGACCCGCCATCAGCGCCTTGGCGGCCTCCTGGCTGTCGGCGCTGACGCGCGCGATCAGCCCGTCCCTGGTCTGGGTGAGGTGGATCCTGATCTGCCCCAGCTGCTCCGGCTCGAGCGCGATGCGCGCCGTGGCGATCCCCTGACGCGAGGCGATCTCGATGCTCGCCCTGACCGAGTCGATCACCTCCTGCATGTCGACGCCCGTGTCCAGCAGCGGGCCTTCCGCGAGCGGACCGGCCGGCTCCGCGGCGGTTGCGGGGGCGCCGAGCGCCGCGCCGGCCTGCGGGACCCCGGCGGCTGCCGCCGGAGCGCTCGGGGAAGGCGCGAGGGCACCGCTCCGTCCGGGCGCCACGGCGGCGGTCTCCTCGGCATGGGCGCCCTGGCCCGGCGCGGCACCGGGCGGCAGCTGTGGGCCGGCCCCGGGCCGAGCCTGTGTGGCGCCGGCCCGACCCGCGCCGGCTTGCGCTCCCCGCCCCCTGGCGGCGCTCCAGGCGCTCGTCCCGTCCCCTCTGCTGGAGGTTCCCTGATCCCCCGGGCTCGCCGGCTTGGCTGCGCCGCCCGGGTCGTCGGTCTGCGCTCCGCCGGCGGGCGCCGACGGTGGCGTTGCAGGGACCGCGGCCGCGGTGTCCGGAGCCGCGTCTGCCGTGGTGGGTGTCGTCGCGTCAGCGCCGCCAGAGCGCGGCGGGGCGACCTGCGAGGCAGTCGCCTCCCCGCGCGGGCGACCCTCGGCCGGTGCCGCATCGGCGGCACCGTCGCGGCTCGAGGTCCGTGCGTCCTGCGCGCGGGGGTCGCGCCCGAGGCCGGCGCCCCGAGCGCCGGCGGCCAGCGCCG
>JBKQOO010000143.1:0-14830 GCA_052145475.1 Solirubrobacteraceae bacterium | reverse complement strand
CTCCCAGCGCGACCAGGCGCGCCAGCCCGATCGCGTACAGCCGATCGCCCGCGAGCAGCTTCAGATCGTCCTCCGGCACCCGCACCACGCGGGGCGCCCCGTAGTGCAGCAGGTAGCCCTCGTAGATCGCCTCCACGAGCAGCTCGTAGTCCTCGCGCCTCCCGGCTGCCCGCGGCCCCGAGGCGGCCGTCGCGGCGGGCCCGCCGGGCCCCGCGTCGAGGGGCTCGTCCTCGGGCCCGAGCAGCCCGGCCATCAGGCCGCCGCCTTCGCGCAGCAGCAGCCGCAGGCGTCCCAGCCCGTCCGCGCTCATGCCCCGGAGCCGGGCTCGGGAAGCGCGGCGAAGGAGGCCTCGGCCGCCAGCAGCGTGCGCTCGAGCTGCTCCTCGCCGTGAGCCAGCGAGGGGAACCATGCCTCGAACTGCGACGGCGGCGGGTAGACGCCCCGGCTCAGCAGCTCGCGGCACCAGGCGCCGTAGGCGGCGAGGTCGCAGGCCTGGGCGTCGGCGAATGAGCTGACCGGGCGCTCGCTGAAGAACACGGTCAGCAGGCCGGGGGCGCTCTGCACCTGGATCGGATACTGGCCCGCCGCCTCGCGCAGGCCCTCGGCGAGCCGTTGCGTGATCGCCGCCAGGCGCAGGTAGGCCGCCTCGTCCAGCAGCGCCAGCGTCGCCAGCCCGGCAGCCACGGCGAGCGGGTTCCCCGACAGTGTTCCGGCCTGGTAGACAGGCCCGGCCGGCGCGAGCATCCGCATCAGCTCGGCCGGGCCACCCAGCGCGGCGGCGGGCAGGCCGCCGCCGATCACCTTGCCCATGATCGTCAGGTCGGCCCCGACGCCGGTCAGCTCCTGGGCCCCGCCGCGGGCCACGCGGAAGCCGCTGATCACCTCGTCGAGCACGAGCAGCGCGCCGTTCGCGCTGGCCTGCTGGCGAAGCAGCTCCAGGAAGCCGGGCTGCGGCGGCACCACCCCCATGTTCGCGGGCAGCGGCTCGGCGACGATCGCCGCCAGCGGATGCTCGGACACCGCCGCGCGCAGCGACTCGGGGTCGTTCCAGGGCAGCACGATCGTCTCGGCAGCGGCGGCGGCCGTGACACCGGGGCTGGCCGGCAGCGCCTGAGTGGCCAGGCCCGAGCCGGCCTGGGCGAGCAGACCGTCGACATGGCCGTGGTAGGCGCCGGCGAACTTGACGATCCTGTCCCGGCCGGTCGCGGCACGGGCCAGCCTGATCGCTGTCATCGACGCCTCCGTGCCCGAGGAGGTCATGCGCAGCATCTCGACGCTTTCGACACGGGCGCAGACCTCCTCGGCCAGCTGCACCTCTCCGGCGGTGGGGGCACCGAAGCTCGTGCCGCGGGCGGCGGCCTGGTCGATCGCCGCGACCACGGCCGGATGGGCGTGCCCGAGGATCAGCGGGCCCCACGAGCAGACGTAGTCGACGAAGCGATTGCCGTCGACGTCGATCAGCTCGGCCCCCTCGCCGCGGTCGACGAACAGCGGGTGGCGGCCGATCGCCCCCATCGCCCGCACCGGCGAGTTGACGCCACCGGGGAGCCGGGCCAGCGCGCGCCGGTACAGCTCGGCCGACCTGCTGTCGGTGAGCGACGCCGTCACGAGCCCCCGCTCAACTGTGCCTGCTCTCCCAGTCCTTGAAGTCCTCGGTGAAGTAGAGCAGCCGGATCTTCTTGAACTCGGTCGAGGAGTAGAGGGTCGCCCGCTCCCCGATCCCGGTCTGCTGGGCGATCGTGTCGAGGATCGCGTCGCACTCCTCCTTGGAGCGGCCGTGGGCCATCGTGAAGACCGAGTAGGGCCAGTCCTCGTAGGTCGGCCGCTGGTAGCAGTGGGAGATGCCGCGGAAGGCCGCCATCCGGCGGCCGATGTCGAAGATCTCCTCCTCGGGCACCTTCCAGACGCCCATGCCGTTCGCCGAGAAGCCGGCGCGGCGGTGATAGAGGATCGCGGCGACCCGGCGCAGCAGGCCACGCTCCTGCATCGCGGCGAGGTGGTCCAGCAGCCGCTGCTGGCTCACGCCCAGCTCGGCGGCGGCGGCAACGTACGGTTCCTCGACGACCGGCATGTCGCCCTGCAGCGCACGGATCACGGCGATGTCGAACTCGTCGTAGGGCTGCGGCTCGAGCTCGATCGGCTCGCGCGCCTCCGCCGAGCTGGCCAGCGCCTCGGTGTCGCCCTCCATCTCGAGATCCATGCGGATCTTGAACAGGCGCAGCGTGGGCAGCTGGCGCACCGACTCCGCGCCCGACTCGCCGGCGAGCACGTCCAGCGTGCCCTGCAGTCCGAGCTTCGAGTCGGGCTCGGTCGCGATCGTGAACCACAGGTTGAACTCATGGTTGCGCAGGTAGTTGTGGGACACGCCCGGGTGCTGGTTGATCACCTGGGCCGCACGGTGAGGGTGCTCCGGATCGACCTTGGCCGCGACCAGCATCGAGGAGTAACCGAGCGCGCGCGTGTCGAAGATCGGCGTGACCTGGCGGATGATGCGCTTCTCCAGGAGCCGCTGCACGCGCGCCATCGCCTCCTCCTGGCTCACCTCCGCCAGCCCGGCGACGTGCGCGTAGGGCCGGGGGGCGATCGGGAAGCTCCCCTGCATCAGGTTCAGCAGCCTGCGATCAAGCTCGTCCAGCGGCACCGCCGCGCCGTCCCTGCGCGAGCGGGTCTTTGGCGTCGCCGCGGCCGCACGGACTGCGTCGGCGCTGTCGCTGATCAGGTCTTCTCGGCTAGCCATCGGGCCGCGTCCTTTGCGTGGTAGGTGATGATCGTGTCCGCCCCGGCCCGCCGCAGCGAGGTGAGGATCTCCAGCACCGTCGCCTGCTCGTCGAGATAGCCGGCGGCCGCTGCCGCCTTGACCATCGCATACTCGCCGCTGACGTTGTACGCCGCAACCGGCAGTCCTGTCGCCGACCCCACCGAGCTGATCAGGTCGCCGTAGGCGAGGGCCGGCTTGACCATCACCATGTCGGCCCCCTCCTGGACGTCGAGCAACGCCTCGCGGACGGCCTCGCGTCCGTTGGCCGGGTCCATCTGGTAGGCGCGCCTGTCGCCGAACGCCGGCGCCGAGGACGCGGCCTCGCGGAACGGGCCGTAGAAGGCCGAGGCGAACTTCGCCGAGTAGGCGAGGATCGGCGTCTGGGAGAACCCCTCGGCGTCCAGCTCCTCGCGGATCGCCCGTACCCGGCCGTCCATCATGTCCGACGGCGCGACCATGTCGGCTCCCGCCCGCGCGTGGCTCACGGCCGTGCGGGCGAGCAGCTCGAGGGTCGCGTCGTTGTCGACCGTCGGCGGGTCGGTGTCCGTGCGCAGCACGCCGCAGTGGCCATGGGAGGTGTACTCGCACAGGCACACGTCGGTCATCACGAGCAGCTCCGGCACGGCCTGCTTGATCGCTGCCGCGGCGAGCTGGACGGCCCCGTCGTCGTCCCAGGCCCCCGAGCCCTGCTCGTCCTTCTCGGACGGCACGCCGAACAGCATCACGGCCGCGATCCCCAGTGCGGCGGCCTCGCGCGCCTCCGCAACGGCCTCGGCGACCGGAAGGCGCTCGACGCCGGGCATTGAGGCGATCGGCTCGCGGCCTGCCCCGGACTCGAGCACGAACAGGGGCAACACCAGCTGGGATGCCCGCAGGTCGGTCTCTCGCACCAGCCCGCGCAGGTTTGCGGTGGCGCGAAGCCTGCGCATGCGCGTCTGCGGAAAGGCCATCTCCCTTCAGGTTAGACCTTCGCGTGCCGCCCGCGGTCGCCGGCGCATCGCATCCGGGAGCACTCAGACCCTGGCGCGCCGCAGCCCGATCCGCGCGAGGGCGCCGAACAGCAGCGTCAGCCCGACCAGGTGCGCCAGCGGCCCGGGCAGCGAAGGCGAGGCCTGGTTGACGGCGGCGTCGAGCGCCTGCAGCGCGGCCTTGAAGGGGAACAGGAACGAGATCGCCCCGATCACGTCGTAGAAGCCCCGGCCGACCGCGCCCGAGGGCACGAGCGCCAGGAAGGCCAGCGGCAGGGAGAGCAGAAAGGCGAGCAGCGATGCGGCCCGCACCTCGCGGGCCAGCGCTCCGATCGCGACGCCCATCGCGGCGAAGGCGAGGCCGCCGAAGGCGAGGGCGATCAGCCACAGCTCGACGCGACCCCAGTCCAGCGGCACGAACGCGCCCACTCCGGCGAGCATCGCCAGAGCGACGAGGAACGCGCAGCCCGCTCCGAGCAGGCCCTTCTCGAGCAGCAGCCTCGTGGGCGAGAGCAGCCCGCGGATCAGCCTCGACAGGGTGTTCTCCTCGCGCTCCAGCGCGATGCCCCCGGCGGACAGCAGCACGGCCAGGAACATCAGCGAGACGGTCGCCGCGACCACGACCGCGAACGTGTCGAGCGGCGTGCGCCGGCCGTGGAGCAGCTCGGTGCGTACCTTGATCGGCTGCCCGACCGTCGCGAGCACGCGCTTGCTGACGCTCAGGTTCTGCGCGGCGAACTCGGCGAACGCCTCGATCCGTTCCAGCGAGCGGCGCTCCGCCCCGGGCGGCGTGTGGGCGATGACGCGGTGCAGTTCGCCGGGGATCCGTTCCAGCCCGACCAGCTCCGAAGGGGCCCCCAGCACGCCGAGGCTGCCTCCGCGCAGCAGCAGGTCGATCGCCTGCGCGGCTGCCCGCTGCAGCTGTTCGGAGAAGCCGAGGTTCGCTTCGGCCAGGGCGGAGCGCAGCTCGGACTGCACCAGCGACTGCTCGAGGGCGTTGCCGTTGTAGATGACTTCCAGTTCCCCCTGCGAGGTTCCCGAGGAGACGCGCGCGGCGATGTCGGGGGGGATCACGACCGCGGCCAGCACCTTGCCGGAGGAGACTTCCCGCTCGGCCTGAGCGCGCGAGCGGGCGATCACGGGATCGACCTGGCTGAACAGCTGCTGGACGTAGCGGCTGACGTCGACGTGCTGGCTGCCAACCTGGATCGTCTCGCCCGGAGCGGTCTCGTTGACGATCGCCACGCGCGGGCGGGTGGGGCTGCGCGAGATCGCGAAGCCGATCAGCAGCGCGATCGCGACGGGGTAGAGGACCAGCACGGCGACCAGCAGGCGGGAGCGGCGCAGGATCAGCAGGTCCTTGCGCAGCATCCACCTCACGGTTGCTGCCCCTCCTGCCGGAGCTCCAGGAACCGTACGAGCGCCTCTTCGAGCTCCTGCGTGCCGGTGCCGGCGCGCTCGATCAGGGCCTCTGGGGTGCCCTCGAAGACCAGCCGTCCGTCGTCGAGCACCAGCACCCGCCCGGCCCGTCGCTGCGCCTCGGCGGGACTGTGGGTCGAGAAGATGACGGTTCTGCCCGCAGCCGCGACGTCGGAGAGGAAGTCCCACAGACGTGCGCGCTGGGCCGGGTCCAGCGATGCGGAGGGCTCGTCCAGGGCGAGCACGGGAGGATCGCCGATCAGGCCGATCGCGACGTTGACCCGCTGCCGGTTTCCCCCTGACAGGCGGCCCACCTGCTCGCCGGCACGCGCCCGCAGGCCGGTCTGCTCGAGCATTCGCGCGATCGCGTCGGCGGGTTCCGGCACGCCCTCCAGCCGCGCGAACAGCTCGAGGTTCTCGGCGACGGTCAGCCGCGAGTAGAGCGCCGGCTGCTGGGGTGCCCAGCCGATCTCGCGCGCGCTGCGGCTCACGCTGCCGGCGGTCGGGCTCTGAGCGCCTGCGATCAGCGACAGCAGCGTCGTCTTGCCGGCGCCGTTGGGACCCAGCACAGCGAGGAGCTCGCCCGGCTCGGCCTGGAAGCTGACGTCCCGCAGCGCCCACAGCTCGCCGTAGCTCTTGGCGAGCCCGGTGACGGCGAGGCCTGCGCTCACAGCATTGGGGGCGTCTTGCGATCCCACCGTTCGAGCGCGAGGTGGCGAGACAGGTAGACCGCCGTCTCGCGCGCCACCGAGAGGACCGGGAGCGCGAGGAGCGCGCCGATGATGCCGTAGGTCTCGAGGCCGACGAGCAGCCCGAAGATCACCAGCAGCGGGTTGATGCGCAGCGTGTGCCCGAACACCTGCGGGGCCACGACGTGGCCCTCGAGCTGCTGCAGGCCGATGAACAGGAGCACGAGCCACACCGCCGCGATCGGATCGGTCAGCAGCGCGACCAGCACGGGCGGGATCGCGCCGAGGATCGGCCCGACGTACGGGACGAGCTCCATGGCGGCGTAGAAGACGCCGAAGGCCACCGCGTACTTGCTGCCGTCGGGGAAGATCCCGAGCACGCCGAAGATGTAGAGCGAGAGGCCGGCCGAGAAGCCCATGATCGCGCTGAACAGCAGCTGGCCGCCGATGTAGCGCGACACTGCACGCTGCACCAGCAGCGGATAGTCGTCGGCCCGCGAGCCGTCGCCGTCGGGCATCAGCCGCCGTACCAGCCGTCCGATCTGCTGGCCGTAGAGCAGCATGTAGACGGACAGCACGAAGATCAGCACCAGGTCGAAGATCGCGTTGGCGACTTCGGTCAGCAGGGCGCCGCCGAAGGAGGCGAATTTGGTGGCGCTCTTCGCGACTTTGTCCTGGATGCTCTGCAGCGCCGTCTTGCCGGGTTTGACCAGTTCGAGGTGGATGCCGCGATGGTTCAGTTCGCGCTGCCACGAGGCGAGCTGTTCGTTTGCTTCCTCGACGATGTGGGGAAGGTTGTCCGAGAACGTGCGGACCTGGTGGGAGATAGGGTTCGCGAGGAGGAAGGCGATGCCGGCCAGCAAGACGAAGAATCCGAGGAACACCGCAAGCACCGCGAGGCCGCGAGGCACGCGCCGGCGCTGCACGAACGAGACCACCGGGTTGAGGATCAGCGCGATCAGACTGGCGATGATGAAAAGCAGCACGACTTTGCCGGCCGCTTTCAGCAGCAGCCACACCGCGACGATCGCCAGCGGCAGCAGCACCAGCTGGACCCAGCGAGGGACCAGGACGCGCGGCGTCTCGTGCGGCTCGGTGTCCGCGCTTTCGGCGAGCGCCTCCTCCTGCGGCTCAGGCGGCGCGGCTGCCTTCGGAGCTTTGACGGAGAGCCCTCTCACTTGCCTCCCACCATCGGCAGAGTATGGCTGAGCCTCAGGCGTCGGCCGGGGGCGCGCCGGACGCGCCGGCGGCCGCCCGGATCCTGTTCGTGGGGGACGTCGTCGGCGGGATCGGCCGCCAGACGCTGCTCGACTGCCTGCCCCTGCTGCGCGAGCGCTACGACCCGACGTTCGTCGTGGTCAACGGCGAGAACGCGGCCGGCGGACTGGGCATCACGCCGAAGAACGCCGACCAGCTCTTCGCCGCCGGCGTCGACGCGATCACGCTCGGGAATCACACCTACCACCGTCGGGAGATCTACCCGTACCTGGAAAGCAGCGATCGCATCGTGCGCCCGGCCAACTTCCTGCGCAACCAGCCGGGACGCGGCGTCTGCGTGGTCAAACAGGGAGACCTGCGCCTGGGCGTCGTGAGCATCAGCGGCAACCTCTTCCTGCGCGCCGGCCGCTCGGCCTTCACCGAGATCGAGGTCGCCCTGGGCGAGCTGGAGGACGTGGACCACATTCTGGTCGACGTCCACGCCGAGGCCACCTCGGAGAAGGTCGCGATGGGCTGGCATCTCGACGGACGCGTGACTGCGGTCGTCGGCACGCACACCCACGTCCCGACCGCCGACGCGAGGGTGCTGCCGCGCGGCACGGCCTACATCACCGATGTCGGGATGACAGGCGCGCGGGGTGGCGTGATCGGCGTCAAGCGCGAGCAGGCGATCGAGTCGCTGCTGACGCAGATGCCGGTGCGCTTCGAGACCTCCGAGGACGACCCGTGGCTGATGGGCGTCCTGATCAGCTGCTCAGAACGGCTTCGGGCCGACTCGATCGAGCAGCTGCTGATGCCGCGTCCGACGAGTCCCTGACGGGAGCGGCGAAGCGCCCCAGCAGGGCGATCATGACCACCGGGAAGAACCAGGGGATGTACAGGTAGAACCAGTGTTCCAGCGCGAGCTGCGCCGTCAGCAGGATCGCCGCGCAACCCGCCGCGAGGCCGACCAGGTCCTGGCGCCGCGGCACCACGGCGAGCGCCAGCGCGAGCACCACGGCGGCGACCTCGACGACGTGCTGGGCCCAGTGCAGGCCGTACAGGCCCCACAGCGAGAAGGGCGAGCCGCGGTTGGACTGGTAGGCGATCGTCCGCTGGTAGATCGTGTTGAGCGAGTCGTGGGCCAGGGCGGGCACGAATGCCAGCGCGCAGACCAGCAGGAAGCCGCCGACGAACATCGCGTAGACCTGCAGGCGGCGGCGCGGCGGCACGGCGCGCAGGGCGTCGCCGGCCATCAGCGGCGCGAGCGCCAGCGGAGCGAACTTGGTCAGGCCGGCCATCGCGACCAGCGCGCCGCGGGCGCCCGCGGCGATTCTCGACGTGTACGTGGCTGCGAGCACCGCCGCCAGCACCAGCGCCGCCACCAGCGTGTCGTTGCTGTTGCTCTCCAGGGCGAACAGCGTGAACGGAAACGAGACCCAGGCATAGGAGAGCGCGATCCCGAGCGTCGGGCCGCGCATGCGCCGGCCGATCAGGAACAGCAGCCCGACGGCGAGCAGGTCGAAGAAGATCGCAGCGGCGTGGGCCGCGGGGAGATCGTCCCAGGTGCCGCTCCAGCCGAAGATCTGCTCGAAGGGCACGTAGGCCTCGTAGTTGACCGGTCCATAGGTGTCGCCGTGTTCGTTGTCGCTCGGATAGGACCCGTAGAGCGGCTTCCCGTCGACGATCCGCTGCGCGCCGATCACACCTGCGTAGCCGACGTCTATGACGTTGGAGTCGGTCACGTTGAGCGCGACACGGAAGCCGATCAGGAACACGACGGCGATCGCGAGCCACGGGGCCGGCACGAGCAGCCGCAGCGGGCCGGGCGAGCGGCGGCCCTGGCGCGGCCGTCGCAGCAGCAGCAGCATGCGTGCCAGCAGGTAGAGCAGCGGCGGGTAGACCAGCGGGACCGAGGCGTAGATGTGGGCGTGGTTGAAGAAGGCCAGCGAGACGGAGAAGGACAGCAGCACGAGCAGGTCGAGGTGCAGCATCGAGAAGGGCCGCCTGGGGTTCAGGAAGGGCGCCAGGAACAACAGGCAGAGCGGCAGCCAGATGTACAGCGAGTTCACGTGACGCCCGAACGCGCCCGGGTAGCCCCGCGCCATCGTCCAGGCCACCTGGAAGCCGGTCCACTGTTCCAGCACCCGCCCGGAGACGTCGTCGATGATGACCTGCCCGATCTCCTTCCTGCCCGATCTCGAGAAGTAGCTGACCTGCCAGCGGAACCCCTGTCTCAGATATGCGCCGCCGTAGGACCCGGGGTATTCGGCCCGCACGTGCTTCATCTTCGGCAGCGCGGCCGCGATCGCCAGCACCTGGTCGGGCGAGAGGCGGCGACCGGCGGGCGGGATGTCCGAGGGCGCCACCGGCACGGGCGTTTCGGGGTTGGAGACCGACGGAGTGCTCGCCGCGGGCTGCACCGTGGTGGTGGTTGTGGTGGTGGTCAGCATGGGACCGTGCCTGAAGGATGCGGCCCCCGGCAGGCCGAGCGCGGCCGCCGGCGCGACCAGCAGGACGAGGCATGCGAGCAGGGCCGAGAGGCTTCGCATGACGCGAGGGTAGGGGACGGAGGCGCCGAGCGCACCCCTATGCGAGGCCGAAATGACCGCGGGCCAGTGCCGCGACATCGCGAATCGCCCACTGTGCAGGAGACGGGTCCGGCGGTCGGACCCCGGCCAGCACGAGCGCCCCGAGCGAATCCGAGGCATGCAGGGAGCCGTGGCTGCCGCCGCCGACATGAGCCTGACCACCCCAGTCGAGGAACTCGTATCCGGGGGCGGCGGACAGCAGCACCTCGCCCGAGGTGGGGCAGAGCAGAGCCGACCAGACCCGGTGCAGCGCGTCGGGGTAGTCCGGGCTGACGATCGTGCCGTCCTCGAGGCTCGCGCCGATCGCGGCCAGCGCCCCCTCGAGCCGCCACGACTCGCCACGTGGGTCACGGACCGGCCCGCCCGGGGCGAAGCGGAGCTCGCCGTGGCCGGGGCTGGAGATCACCCCTTCGCGCGGCGTCTCGTGCGCGTCGCGCTCCAGCCACATCACCAGGTCCACCCCCTCGATCGCCGAGGCGAGGGCGACGACGGACGCGCGCATCGCGTCCCGCTCGGCCTCGTGCAGGGCATAGACCATCGCGGCCCGCTGCGACGGGCACACCGCGATGCGCGGCTCCACGGGCTCCCCGCGCGTCGAGGCGCGCGCGGGGCGGGCCGGTCCGAGCACGCCGAGGTCGGCCAGCTCCTCCTGGAGGTCGATCGACGCGCTCACGGCAGCCTGGGAGTGGTCGGCCATCACGATCACGGCGTGCTCGGCCAGGAACTCGTCCAGCCCGCCCGCGGCGGCCGCGACCCTTGCCAGCTGCAGATCGGCCTGGGCGATCGACTGGATCTGACCCTCGGGCCCGCGCTTGTGGGAGAACCAGTCGTTGTCCGGCAGCGACAGCAGCAGGAAGTCGAACAGGTCGTGTTCGACGAGGTAGGCGGAGACGCAGCCCGAGTGCCTGTCCCGGACCCCGGGCATCCCCAGGCCGGACCTGCAGCCGGTGCGGCGCGAGGCGAAGATGTCGGCGTAGAACAGCTCGCGGGGCCCCATCACGGGGTGACGCATCAGGGCCGCCGCCACCCTGGTCAGGGGGGAGTCGCGCTGGATCTCATGGCGGTAGCGCCCCCGGTACATCAGGTAGGTCGTGCCTGCGGTCCGCACGTCGGCGTCGTCGAGGCTCTCGAAGACCGTCAGCGTGTCCGCGGCGAGGTGGGCGCGGTTCATGTTGTAGACGGTGTCGGTGAGCTGCCTGGTGATGCCGAAGCGCTGGGCGGCCCGAAAGCTGGAGCCGTACTCGACGTACCGGTTCTCCTCCCGGTGGAACCAGTTCATCGCCGGGATGTGATGGGCGTCCTGGCCGCGCCCCGTGACGATCGAGGCGGCGCAGACGGGCGTCACCGAGGGGAAGGCGGCGACGCAATCGGGCACGTACAGACCCTCATCGACCAGTCGCTCCAGGACCGGGGCGGCCCCCGAGGCGATCGTGCGCTCGAGCATCTCGGGCGCCATCGCGTCGATCACGCACAGGACCAGCTTCGGTGGTCTCGCAGGCACGCCCGGACAGCCTCAGCGGCGCAGGATCCGCAGGCCCGCGTACTTCTGGCCGGAGCGGGAGCGCCGCCGCAGCACGAACCAGGCGAGGGCCACCACGGCGACGTAGCCGAGGGGATGCACAAGCGCCACGACGGCGGCGAGTACGAGCGAGGCGGCGTCGAGGTACACCGTCAGCGCCTCCCTGGCGGCGCGATCGGGCAGCCGGGTGCGGGCGCCGGCGATCACGGGGCCGGACGCCTGCTGGGCCAGCGCGGCGATCGCCAGCCCCCCCACCAACCCGGGCCACCAGGCGTCGTGGTGGTCGGCCAGGGTGCCGGCGAACAGCACCGCCCCCGCGCCCCAGCCGAGACCCACGATCGCCGAGGCCAGCGGCGCGGCGGCGCGCCCTTCCGCCTTCGGGTCTGCGAAGGCCGCCATCCCGACGACCAGCTGCAGGATGTAGGACACGCCCAGCGCGACGGCCACGACGAGCAGCCACCAGTCTTCCTCCAGGAACTTGAAGCTGCCGACTCCGAAGTCGACTCCCAGCACGCCGGCGGAGGCGAGCGCGCCGGCCAGCAGCAAGGGCAGGAACGGCCGCATGCCGCATGCCGCCGCGAGGCCGGCGCCCAGCCCTATGTAGAAGAAGAGGCCGTTCATCCCGATCGATGATCCTGGTCTGCGCTACCGTGCCCTAGCCGGCGGCTCGCCGATCGGCCAGCACGATAGCGACGCGCCCGGGCGGGCGATGGCCGTCCCAGGTGTCGGGCGCGGGACGGCGAATGGAGAACAGAGCCAGATGAAGCGATCGACCAGCGGAGGCGGGGACGGGCGCAGCACCCGTCCGGCGGCGCACGAGCTCGCGCGCTACGAGGCGCTGTTCGCGGCGCGGACCCGCGGCATGAAAAGCTCGGCGATGCGCGAGATGATGGCCCTGACCGAACGGCCCGACGTGATCTCGCTGGCGGGCGGACTGCCCGACACCTCGACCTTTCCCCCGGAGCTGTACGCCGGGCTGATGTCCGAGGTGGCGGCCTCCTCGACGGCACGCGCGCTGCAGTACGGGCCGACCGAAGGGATGGCGGCGACGGTGCGCTGCATCGCCGAGGTGATGGCCGCCGAGGGCACCGCGATCGACCCCTCCGAGGTGATCGTGACGACCGGCGGGCAGCAGGTCATCGACCTGGTCTGCAAGACCCTGATCGACCCGGGCGACGTGATCGTCGCCGAGGCCCCCACGTACCCGGGCGCGGTGCCGACGTTCAGCGCCTACCAGGCCGAGGTCGAGCAGATCGAGATGGACGCGGACGGGATGCCGATCGACGCGCTCGAGAGCACGCTGGACAGGCTCGCCCAGCAGGGGCGACGTCCGAAGTTCATCTACACGATCCCCAATTTCCAGAACCCCGGCGGGGTGACGATGTCGCTGGCCCGCAGGCGTCGGCTCGTCGAGGTCGCCCGCGAGCGCGAGCTGCTCGTGCTGGAGGACAACCCGTACGGGCTGCTCCGCTACGAGGGCGAGCCGCTGCCGACCCTGTACTCGCTGGACGCCGCGGCGGTGGGGCGCGGCGGCACCTCCGACCTGGTGATCTATCTGGGCACGTTCTCGAAGATCCTCTCGCCCGGGCTGAGGCTGGGCTGGGCGGTCGCGCCGCGGCCGGTGCTGGAGAAGCTGAACCTGGGCAAACAGGGCTCGGACCTGTGCTCGTCGCCGGTCACGCAGCTGTTCGTCGCCGCCTACTTCGAGCGCGGAACAGGCTGGCTGGACTACCTCGAGACGCTCAAGGACCTCTACCGCGCCCGCCGCGATGCGATGCTCGAGGCACTCGAGGAGCACTTCGGCGACAGCGCCGCGTGGACGCGGCCCGAGGGCGGGCTGTTCATCTGGGCCACGCTGGACCCGCGGATCGACACGACCGACCTGCTCGTCCTGGCTCGGACCAACGAGCGGGTCGCCTTCGTACCCGGGCGGGCCGCCTACATGGACGGCCTCAGCGGGTCTTCCTCGATGCGCCTCAACTTCGCCGGCATCCCCGAGCACGACATCCGCGAGGGCGTGCGCCGGATCGGCAAGGCGATCCGCGAGCAGGTCGGGCTGCTCGGCTCGCTGACCGGCTCCGCTCCCTCGCTCCCAGCGAGCGCTGGTGCGGGAGCTCGGGACGAGGACGCCAAGGGAGTGCCGCTGGCCGACGTCGTCTCGCTGCCCCGCCGCCGCGACGGCAGCCGGGGACGCCGCCGACAGGATCGATGAGCCGGGCTGGGAAGGTCGCCGTGCTGAAGGGCGGCCGCTCGCTGGAGCGCTCGGTCTCGCTGCGCTCGGGCGCGCAGGTCGAGGACGGCCTGCAGCGGGCCGGTCACGAGGTGATCGGCATCGACGCCGGCGCGGGCATGGTCGCGGAGCTGCAGGCGGCCGACCCGGATGCGGTGTTCATCGCCCTGCACGGCCGCGACGGCGAGGACGGCACGGTGCAGGGACTGCTGGAAGCGCTGGCGCTCCCCTACACGGGCTCGGGGCCGTCAGGCTGCATGCGCTGCACCGACAAGGTGCTGGCCAAGCACCTGATGCGCGAGGCCGGGATCCCGACGCCGGCCTTCCACACGCTGCGGGAGACGTCGATCAGGGACCTCGGCGCGGCCGCCGCGGTCAGCTCGATCGAGCAGGAGCTCGGCTTTCCGCTGGTCGTCAAGCCGGCCCGCGGAGGCTCGGCGCTGGGCGTCAAGTTCGCCAGCGACGAGGCCGGCCTGCCCGGCGCGATGGTGGGCGCCTTCTCCTATGACGGCGCGATCCTGCTCGAACAGCACATCGAAGGACGGGATCTGGCCGTATCGGTGCTCGATGCCGCAGAGGACGGCGCAGCCGGCGAGACCCTGCAGGCGCTCCCGGTCGTCGAGGCCGTGCCGCGCGAGGTCGACTTCTACGACTACGAGTCGCGCTACGAGATCGGCAAGACCACGTTCGTCTGCCCGGCCGATCTGCCCGGCGAGGTCACCGAGCGTGCCCAGCAGCTCGCAGTCGAGGTCTACCGACTGCTCGGCTGCCACGGCTTCGCCCGTGTCGACCTGATGCTCGAGGAGGAGGGCGAGGCGCTGTGGGTGCTCGAGACGAACGTCGTCCCCGGCCTGACCGAGACCAGCCTCCTCCCGCAGGCGGCCGACGCGGCCGGTATCGCCTTCGATCAGCTCGTCCAGCGCATCCTCGCCAGCGCGTTCACGCGTCAGGGCAGCGTGGCGCACTAGCAGCTCAGCGGGCAACGAGCGTGAGGCGTGCGCTTGTCAAGCCAGGCAAGGACGCAGGGAGCGTGGCGTGCTTCGCACGCGAGCGACCCGAGGACGCAGCCTGGCGCCGGCCAGCGTGCGCCTCAGGAGTCGCCTGCGGCGAAGTCCTCAGGCGAGACCTGGTCCAAGAACTCCTTGAACTTCTCGACGACGTCCTCGGACTCCTCGACGTCGTGCTCGAACTCGATCGCCGACTCGGAGATGACCTCCTCGGCGGCGTAGATGGGCGCGCCCGAGCGCACGGCCAGGGCGATCGCGTCGCTCGGCCGTGAGTCGATCTCGAGCTCGCGGCCGTTCACGCTGAGGGTGATGGACGCGAAGAACGTGTTCTCGCGCAGCTCGGTGACCGACACCTGCGTGCATTTGACGTCGAGCTCGCCGAGGATGTCGCACAGCAGGTCGTGGGTCATCGGCCGCGGCGTGCCGGCGCCCTGGAGCTTCATCAGGATCGA